>JAFZIA010000075.1 GCA_017554605.1 Bacteroidaceae bacterium | reverse complement strand
CCTTTACGAGCTTGTATATGAGTGCAGTCTTGTCGACATATACAAATCCGTCGTTACGCAGGTTTTCGAAGTTCTGTCTTCCTATGGGGTATATCATTTTCTTCTCTCTTACTCTATTAACAATTAGTCCCTTAATTTTGCTTTTCGGCTTGGGGCTTTAGAGGCCTTTCGCTTCGCTCAGGTTGACAATTGCCGCCAGTAGTGATAAAGGCAATGAACGGAAATGCGAGTTTGTCACAAGTTGTTAGTCGCGTCCGAAGATGTCGCGGGTATAAACCTTCTCCTTCACATCGTCGAGGCAACTGTCGTAGCGGTTGGCAATTATTGCCTGCGAGCGCTGCTTGAACTCTGTGAGGTTGTTTACGACGCGGCTGCCAAAGAATGTGCTGCCGTCCTCGAGTGTGGGCTCGTATATTATTACCTCGGCTCCCTTGGCCTTAATGCGCTTCATCACTCCCTGTATCGATGACTGACGGAAGTTGTCGCTGTTGCTCTTCATCGTGAGACGGAACACTCCTATGGTGCATTGCTTCTCGTCGCGTGCATTGAAGTCGCCCTTGCTGTAATAGTCGTAGTAGCCTGCCATACGCAGCACCTGGTCGGCAATGAAGTCCTTGCGTGTGCGGTTGCTCTCTACAATGGCGCTCATCATATTCTGGGGCACTTCCTGGTAGTTGGCAAGAAGTTGCTTGGTGTCCTTGGGCAGGCAGTATCCGCCGTAACCGAACGAGGGGTTGTTGTAGTGCTCGCCAATGCGGGGGTCGAGTCCCACTCCGCTGATTATGGCTGCCGAGTCGAGGCCTTTTACCTCGGCGTATGTGTCGAGCTCGTTGAAGTAGCTCACGCGCAAAGCAAGGTATGTGTTGGCAAATAGTTTTACTGCTTCGGCCTCCTTGAGTCCCATAAAGAGTGTAGGAATGTCCTCCTTTATTGCACCTTGTTGCAGGAGACTGGCAAATGTGTGTGCCTCTTGCTGCAAACGCTCACAGTCGGCTGTAGCTGTTATGGCCTCGTTCTCCTCGGGGTATTTGTCTATGAGCTTGGGAGCACCGACAATGATGCGGCTGGGGTAGAGGTTGTCGTAGAGTGCCTTGCTCTCGCGCAGGAACTCGGGCGAGAAGAGCAGGTTGAAGGTCTTTCCCTTGAGCTTGCCGTCGGTGGCAAAGCGCTTGGCATATTTTACATACAGGCTGCGGCAGTATCCCACGGGAATGGTGCTCTTTATCACCATCACTGCGTCGGGGTTGGTGTCGAGCACAAGGTCAATGACTGCCTCTACGGCCGATGTGTCGAAGAAGTTCTTCTGCGGGTCGTAGTTCGTGGGGGCTGCTATCACCACAAAATGTGCGTCCTTGTATGCCGATGCCCCGTCGAGTGTCGCTGTCAGGTCGAGTTCCTTCTCGGCAAGATATTTCTCTATGTAATCGTCCTGAATGGGTGAGATGCGCCTGTTGAGCATATCTACCTTTTCGGGGACGATGTCAACCGCTACAACTTGATTGTGCTGTGCCAACAGGGTGGCAATGCTCAATCCTACATATCCGGTACCTGCAACTGCTATTTTCATCTTGGTGTAACTGTTTTGTTTTCTTTGGGCCTTGTTCGGGCTGTTTATGCTGTTTATGCAAATATTGGCTTCTACTGTACCGCAAGCTCCCTTTGTGTATGAAGCGTTGCGCCGGGAGCTCTTCATTGCGGTTTATTGGTAATTGTCGTCGTAGTTGTCCTCGGCGGCAATGGACATCTCGTCGGGGTACGCTGGATACCCTGTGCCTGTTGCTGCCGTTGCACGACGACGCAGCTCCTCGAATTCTGCCGCCTCCTCGGGAGAGAGCAGCATTGCTATCTTCCCGGGGTCCTCAAAGAGGGCGGCTGCAGCTTCGATGAACAGTTCTTCGCCTGTGCTTGACAGGTTGTCTTTATGGTCTCTTGTTGACATTATATTTTCTTTCTTTTGCTGTTGTACTGCGTAACTTGCAAATAAAGAGCCTTCTGTCAATTGCGGCGTATTCTTATCTGTATGGCCTCGTCGATGGGTGTGTCGTTGATGAGTACTAGATAGCCGCCACCGCCGGCGCCTGTTATCTTGTAGCCTTTCACGCGGTCCTTATACTCGGCTATGGCTTTTGCAACGTGGTCGCTCACCATATTGGGGAACATTGCAACCTGTGCTTCAAACGATGCTGTGCAGGCTTTGCCCCATGCGTCGATGTCCTTGTTTATGATGGCGTTCCAGCAGTCATCGGCTGCCTGTGCAAGGCGCTGTGCGCCGTCGGCATCGATGTGTGTGTCGGCAAGCACGTCGTATTTGTTGTCGCGCGGTGCAAGGGGTACAAGCCATAGGTTCTTCTCGATAAAGTCGAGTACGTCGGCCTCCTTGTTGCTCTCGATATTCTCGGGCCAGTATTCTCCGTTGTAGTTGAGGCGGTTGAGGCCGGGCATCACAATGCCTATGGCGTCCTGTGAACCGCTGATGTAGGGGCTTCCGGGGGGATTCTCGTAGCGGAATACCATCTTGGCCAGGGTCTCCCTGTCGCCCTCGGGAATGTCTACGTGCCACATCTCTATTGCGGCCTTGCGCGATGAGGTGCTCATACCTCCGCGGTTGTTGAAGTCGTAGTCGGGTTCTATGCTTATGGTGAGCACAGGGCCGCCGTGGTGCTTGCTCACGTAGGGCTGGTCGAGCCAACCGCCCGCAAGGTCTATGCGGTAGGGGATATTGCACTCTTGGCGCAGTGCTGTGGTAGAGCGTTTGGGAAGACCAGCCTCTGGTATGCGGGTGCTCACTACGAGCTCAATGCCGTTCTCCTCGCAAAAGCGTTTCTTGCCGGGGGTGTATCCGTCACTGTTCACAAAAAAGATGTCGGGCTTGAGACGCTTCACGTCCTCGGCAAAGTCCAATATTCCGCTGCCGCTGTTCACGAAGGCGTCGGTAACGTAGCGTATTGCCTTTACCATATACAGGCGCTCGCGCTCGGTGTTTATTGTCTTGCGGTCCTTGAGCTCGCGTATTGTGGCATCGGAACCTATGCCCACGTAGAGGTCGCCGTATGTCGATGCTTCCTTGAAGAATGCTACGTGGCCCGAGTGGAGCATATCGTAGCAACCCGAAACGAATACTTTCTTTTTCATAATGTTTAATTTATGTTGTTTTATGTCTTTCTCTTTATTGACGTTCTTTATGTGGACTTTATTTGTCCGCCTGTTGTGTCTTTGCGCTTTGTGTCATTATGCGTCCAATGCAATAGGCAAGTGACTCGCGCCAATGGGGAATCTCCACTCCGAATGTCTGTTTTATCTTGCTCTTGTCGAGTACGGAGTAGGGCGGGCGCGTGACGGGGCTGGGGTATTCGCTGCTGTGGCAGGGCTCTATGCTGCAACTGGTGTGTCTTGCCAAGCGGGCTGTCTCCACTGCAAGGTCGTACCACGAGCACACGCCCTCGTCGCTGAAGTGGTATGTCCCTTCGTTGCCATCGTACATATCGCCTTCGATAATGGAGAATATTACAAGTGCAAGGTCGGCGGCGTATGTGGGGCTGCCCACCTGGTCGAATACCACTTTTATGCTCTCCTTCTGTGCGGTGAGGCGCAGCATTGTCTTTACGAAGTTGTTGCCGAACTCGCTGTAGAGCCACGCTGTGCGTATGACGATGGCCTTGCAGCCTGTCTCTGCAATAGCTTCTTCTCCTGCGAGCTTGGTGCGTCCGTATGCTCCAAGCGGGCTAAGGGGCATATCCTCGGTGCGGGGGGTGTTGCCCTCGGTGCCGAACACATAGTCGGTTGATATGTGTATGAGTGTTGCACCGTTCTTTTTTGCCGCTTGTGCCAGATTGCCCACTGCCGTACAGTTTATGAGGTATGCTGTCTCCTCGTCGCTCTCGGCCTTGTCCACGTTGGTGTAGGCGGCGCAGTTCACTATTAATTCTATATTGTTTCTTGTGATAAACTCTTCAACTGCGTTACGGTCGGTTATGTCCAAATCCTCAATATCGGTGAAAATCCAATTATTGGGGGACATAGCGCCCAGCCGGCAAAGTTCACTGCCGAGCTGTCCGTTGGCTCCTGTCACAAGTATTCTTTTCATTTGTATAGATCTTCGTTATAGTCGAAAAGGCCGGGGGCTACAGAGAGCGTGGGGTGGTGCTTGTCCTTTTCCGATAGTATTACACTGTCGGCGGGTATGCGCCAGTCTATTGCCAGCTCGGGGTCGTCCCACGCTATAGCTCCTTCGCTTTCGCGGTTATAGTAATTGTCACATTTGTATTGGAATATTACCTCGGGGGTGAGCACCGAGAATCCGTGTGCAAAGCCTCGGGGTATAAAAAGTTGTCGCTTGTTCTCTTCGCTCAGCTCCACTGCCACATACTTGCCGAATGTGGGTGAGCCCTTGCGTATGTCGACGGCTATGTCGAGCACTGCACCTTGTACCACCCGCACCAGCTTGCTCTGGACGTGCCGGCCTTGCTGGAAATGCAGCCCACGCACTACACCGTATCTCGATTTCGATTCGTTGTCTTGTACAAATTCCACGGGGCGTACTGCTGCATTGAATTCCCTTTGAGAAAAGGACTCGAAAAAGTACCCTCTCTCGTCGCCGAAGACTTGTGGCTCAATTATTACTACTCCTTCTATTTCTGTTTCTGTTATCTTCATTTTTTTATCGTCAAACTTGTCACCCGTTATTTGGTTGTTCTCTTCTGCAACGAGTCATCAACTAATTTTAGCAGGTACTGGCCATATTGGTTCTTTTCCATCGGTTTTGCCAATATGCGCATCTTCTCTTCGTCTATCCACCCCTTGCTGTAGGCTATCCCTTCGAGACAGGCTATCTTCAGTCCTTGACGCTTTTCAATCACTTCGACGAATGTCGATGCCTCGCTCAGTGAGTCGTGTGTACCGGTGTCGAGCCACGCGAATCCTCTTCCCAGCGTTTGTACTTTCAGTTCGTCGTCGTCAAGGAAATGCTGGTTTACGGTTGTTATTTCCAGTTCTCCTCGTGCCGACGGCTTTATTATCTGTGCAATATCCACTACTTTGTTGGGGTAGAAATAGAGTCCTACGACGGCGTAGTTGCTTTTGGGGTGGCTGGGCTTCTCTTCAATCGAAAGGCAGTTGCCGTTTGCGTCGAATTCGGCGACTCCGTACCGCTCGGGGTCGTCTACCCTGTAACCGAAGATGGTTGACTTGTTGTCTTCCTCGGCTGTGCGCACGGCCTCCTTTAGCATCGATGTAAAGCCTGCTCCATAGAATATGTTGTCGCCAAGTACCAGGCAAACGGCATCATTGCCAATGAATTCCTTACCTATTATAAAGGCTTGTGCAAGGCCGTCGGGCGATGGTTGCTCGGCATACTGAAATCTTACTCCATAGTCGCTTCCGTCGCCCAATAGGCGACGGAAAGCGGGTAAATCCTGTGGAGTGGATATTATGAGTATGTCGCGTATTCCTGCCAGCATAAGTACCGAAATGGGGTAATAAACCATCGGTTTGTCATATATCGGCAGTAGCTGCTTGCTTACGCCTTTTGTTATGGGGTAGAGGCGTGTGCCCGACCCTCCGGCTAACACAATTCCTTTCATTATTCAGTAGTGTTACTTTTTGTCGTTGTCACTGTAGTATCCGTAGCCTTTACCGTATCCATAGCCGTATCCATAGCTGCGGCCGTAGCGATAACCGTAGCGGTAGCCGTAGCGACCCGATAAAAGGTCTGTTCCGTTTACTATGATGCTTATGTTCTTGAAACGGTTTTCGGCCTGAAGTTTGTCCAACTCGGGGATAACGCTGCGCTCAAGCAATCCGCAACGTACAACAAACATAGTGCTGTCGGCACTCTTTTCTATGATGTCGGTGTCGGTAACAATGTCTACGGGCGGACAGTCAATAATAACATAGTCGTATTCCTCGCGCAGCTTGTTGATGAGCTCCTCGAAGCGCTTGTCGCTGAGCAATTCACTGGGGTTGGGAGGTATTGTGCCGACTGGGATTATCGACAAGTTGTCGTGTTCCTTGTATTTTACGATAATTTTGTCTATATCGTTTGTCAGTCCTGCCAGATAGTTGCTGAGTCCGGTCTTGGCTGAACTTACAAATGTCGATAGCGATGCGTGGCGCATATCGCCGTCAATAACTATCACTTTCTTTCCTTTAAGCACTAATGATAATGCCAAGTTCATCGAAATGAACGATTTACCGCTACCAGGATTAAATGAGGTGAGCAAGATGACTTTCTTGTTCTTCTCTTTCAACATAAACTCGATGTTGGTTCGCAGTACTCTGAAAGCTTCGTTTATGATGTTTCTGTTGCCATTCTCCACTACTACTTTGAGCTTGTCGGTGTGTTTGCTCCAAGGCAGCTTGCGCTTTTTCTTGAATAGTAAGGGGATTTCGCCAGCGATGGGCAACGATGTTCCTTCGAGGTCTTTTCGTCCGCGTATCTTTGTATCCATAAATTGCAACACCAAAATAATACCTACGGGACATACCAATGCAACAATGAATGCTAGCATCAGTGTTTTTTGCTTATTGGGAGCGTTGGGTACAAGGCTACCAGTAGGAGGTGTGATGATTCTGGTATTATACGCAGTGAATGCTTTTGAAAGTTCATTCTCTTCGCGTTTCTGTAACAAGAAAAGGTAAAGCTGCTCCTTTACAGTTTGGTTACGTCCCTCGGATGCAAGGAATTTTGTCTGTGCAGGGCTCTGTGCAATGCGACTTGTTGTCTGTTGCTCTTCGCGCTGTAATGCTGCAATTTGTGTGTTGAGTGCTGTGATCTGGTTTTCAACCGATGTAATGATTGCAGCGCGCATCAGTGTAAGTGATGCGTCGAGGTCCATAACAAGAGGGTTATCGATGCTACTGTTTGCTACAAGGTTGTTACGCTGTAGCATTGTGCGGTTGTACTCTGTTATTTGAGTGGATATGCTGCTGTTATTTATTTGCAGAGCCGGAAGAATCTGATTCTTTGTGGTGTTATTGCTCAAGTAATCGGCAATATATCGCGAAATGGCAAGCTCGTTGTTCAAGTCTATGATTTCGGTGCTGATTCGTTGGCTTTTATTCATATATAAAGATGTAGCAGCCTGTACGTCGGGGAGCAGATTCTCGCTCTTGTACGACGATATGACGCTGTCGACATTCTCAAGTTCTTTGGCAATGTCGGCGAGACGTGCGTTGATGAATGCCGATGTGCTTGTCGCAATCTGATTCTTGTCGGCAATCCATCGCTCGTTGTAAACCTCTATCACGGCATTGAGAATATCCTCGGCACGTTGTGTCGACTTGTCGGTCAACGATATTGTAATAACATCGGCTTCTTTGTCTTTTATTGCAAAGTTAAGTCGGGCAGTGTAGCTGTTGGCTGCTGCTCTAATGCTGTTACGTGTTACAAATATTGTAACTTTCTCCTCGCTCTGTACGTAGTGGGGCATAGGTGATATGTGTATCTTGCCTATGGGGGTGGCTACGGTATCCGAGGAAGCAGTGCCGCTCTTAGCTGTAACCGAGAGACGACCTTTTACTTTAGTGTTGTTGTCTTCAACTTCGTTGTAGCCATATTTTAATATGAAATCGTACAATTCGTATGTCCCGTCGGGATTAAGGTCGATGGTGAACTTTGCGTATGCATTCTCGGGTATGTTGCAGATGTTTGCTTTTACAGGCAGATTGTTGCCATACAATACTTTGTTGTGGAATGTACCTTTTCCTTCATACTCCATATTAAGGTTAAGCCTACGTGTAACTTCGTATATGTTGGCGGGAGATTGCAGTGCGTGGATTTCGTTGTAAACGGTTGTGTTGCCGCGGAAAGCACCCATTGATGCGAATTTCTCCATCTGGTCGCCCAGCTTGCCTTGCTCGCCGTTCTTGATAAGAATGTCGGTGTAGCGCGAATATGTGGGGTGAGTGGTAAGTACCTTATATGTCGCCATACTCATAAAAACGAGTATTGATAACACAAACCACTTCCACTTTGAGAGACAGTTCGATATGAATTCTTTTACGTTGAATTCCTCTTCACCTTGACGGTTGAAGTTATCTAAAGATTTGTTAGTTTCCATAATTTTATCGTATCATTATGTTGATGATTGAGGCAAAAAGTGATGCCAGTGAAATCCAAAAAGAAGAAGAACGTATGTTGTTGCCGTTTACGGTCGATTGACGGGCGCGCATATCATTGGGCTCTACGTAGATGATGTCGTTCTGCTGAAGGTAATATGCGGGCGAATTTTGTAAATCTTCCAATGAACACAGATTAACAATGTATGTTGTCTGCTTGCCGTCTACGTTTGTGCGAAGAACTTTAATGTTTGTTCGTTGTCCCTGAATGGTGAGGTCGCCAGCTTGGCTTATAGCGTCGAGCAGTGTGACCTGGTCGTTTGTTATCGCATAGCGGTTGGGGTTTTTTACCTCTCCAAGAACCGAGTATGTGAGGTTCGCGAATTCTACTACCACCACAGCATCTTTCACAAGGTTCTGCTTGATGAGCTCGTTCTTTATTTGCTCGGCAATCTGTGTGCGAGTCTTGCCGCCTACATTAACCTTGCCCAGTACCGGGAAATCAATGTTGCCTTCATTGTCTACTGTGTAGCACGAAACACCTTGTCCGTTGCCGAAACTGTTATTGGTTCCTAACTGCTTTGTGACAAACGCAAGGTTGAACATATTTGTCAAGTCCTGGTTGCGGGTGTTTACAATGATTGTCAACTTGTCTTGTGGGCGCAAGGTGATTTGTTTAGGTGTTACCACTACTGTCGTTTCCTGCTTCGTGTCTTGAAAGTAGGAAATGTCCTTTGTCGATGTACAAGCTGTCAGCAGAAGTAGAATGCCGAATACTGTAATGATTTTTTTCATATTTGTTTGTTTTAATGAATTTTATCTGTCTTTATAGCTTGTGCGGGTGTGCCGCCCTTTTTTTGTTGCACAAAGGGTGTGTTGCTTGCCCTCCCCGATTGTGCTTTTTGTTATTTATGCTTATGGTTTTTATGTTTTTGTTTTTAGTTTGATGTGCGTTTGCAGCTTTGTGCTGCTGTGGCTAAAATAGTGCCAATCATTGCAAAGATATGTAATATTCGGAATATTGCAAATAGTTTCCTTGTATATTTTAGGCGATTGGCGGTTTTTGTCTCTATTTGTCTTGTGTTGTGGCTTTTGTTTTGTTTTTTCTTTATTGCTTTCTTCATAGAAAAAAGCGCAGGCTGTAGCCTGGCTGTGGTGTGGGGTTCTTATACTGTTTTTTCGGGTTCTTCCGCTTCTGTACCATTGTTGTATGCTGTGTTGCCTGCGGCCTCAATAGGGTGTTGCCTGGTGGACGGTTGTGTGTCTTGCTGTTTGTCGGGCGGGGTGTCCGGGTGTGGTGTAAACACTTGTATGTGGCTTTTGTTCGGTGTGTTTGTTCTTTGACTTGTTTTATGTTTGTTTTAATGTAAATAATATTTACCAATAAGCGGTGTCTGCTGTCTTTTTGCTGGTTAGGTATGTGGCGTGTGCTTTTGCCTGTGCTGTAGGGCTCATTCGCTGCTTCTGTTTTTTGCTGTTGTGCAGATGTTCCTGTGTCTGGTGCTGTTTGTTTCCTTTGCGGTGAGGATTCCTGCAGTCGCTGTCGGTGCTTCTTTTTTGGGCGGAGCTTCTGTTTGCTTTGCTGTTGTTGCAAATGTGTCGTGCGGTTCTCGTGTTGTTGTGGTGCAGTTGGGCTCATTTTTTTGTTCTTTCTTTGAGTGGGTTTTCTGTTCTGGGCGGATTGGGAGTGTTGTTTTCGGGGTTTTCTGTACATTTATACATAAAAATTTACCTGCTTTTTGAAATTTCTCAAAAAATAGGCCGAAAAATATTTTTTATCAAGAATTTTATTATCTTTGTGCATTGTTAACCTAAATGACATATTTATGAAAGAACTTGTTGAAAAAATCCAGGCGGCATACGCTGCTTTTGAGGCTGATGCCAATGCACAGGTAGAGAAGGGTAATAAGGCTGCCGGTACACGTGCACGCAAGGCTTCTCTTGAGCTTGAGAAACTGATGAAGGAGTTCCGTAAGGCTTCTGTTGAGGCTGGCAAGAACTGATTCCTTTTGAGGTTTTTGTGTTACCCCATTGTGGGACTATAATAAAAGCTACGAAGGTGGCTTTTATTTTTTTGTGCCAATGAACGGGGCCGTTTGGTGATGTTGTAAGAAATAATTACTGTTGTTCGGGCTGTTTTTTCTTGGTTTTTTTCTGTGTCGAGTCAATTTTGCCGATATTTATATATAATTATAATATAATTTTCATATCTTTGCAATTATTGTGCAGTGGTGTGCATAGTGAACAAAGGTTTATTAAGGCGTAGGCGTGCTCCTGGGTTTGGTTGTCTACAGTAGGCGGGCAGCGTCGGTAAATCTTTTCCGGGTGCACTTCCTGCTTTTTAGAATTTATTTTCAAATTATTATAAAACTTTAATTAACAGCTTATTATGAAAAAACAATTGCTGATGGCTGCTGTGGTTGCTCTTGCCCTGTCGGGCACTGCAATGGCACAGAATCTGAAAGGTTTTGCGTATGGCGATGTTGCTGCACCCTCGGGTGGTGAGTGGGAGTCGCCTATGGAGCTTGCCCTTAACAAGGAGCAACCAAGAGGTTGGTTCTTTACGTTTGCCAACGAAGAGAGTGCACGCAAGGTGCTTCCCGAGAACAGTGAGTACTATCTCTCGCTCGACGGAACCTGGAATTTCAATTGGGTGGGTAATCCCAGCGAGCGCCCCGAGGAGTTCTATCTCCCCTCATACGATGTATCGGGTTGGGATAAGGTTGAAGTGCCTATGAACTGGAATGTGTACGGTATCCAGAGTGACGGTACACAAAAGTACGGTACTCCCGTGTACACCAACCAAAAGGTTATTTTCCACCATCAGGTGGCAGTGGGTGACTGGAAAGGCGGCGTGATGCGTGAGCCCCACCAGAGCCACACTACATACAAGAACCGCAACGAGGTGGGTTCTTACCGCCGTACATTCAGCGTGCCCGCCGAGTGGAAGGGCCGTCAGATATACATCAACTTCGACGGTGTTGACTCGTTCTTCTATCTTTGGATAAACGGCAAGTATGTCGGCTTCTCAAAGAACTCGCGTAATCTTGCTGCATTCAATATCAGCAAGTATCTTGTCGAGGGCGAGAATGTTGTTGCGGTGGAGGTGTACCGTAACAGCGATGCCTCGTTCCTCGAGGCGCAGGATATGTTCCGCCTTCCCGGTATCTTCCGCACTGTGTCACTCACAGCGACAAACCCCGTTGAGATCCGTGACATTCGCGTGGTGACCGACCTCGACGCACAGTATAAAGATGCTGTTGCCAAGATTGACGTTGACGTACGCAACCTCGGCAAGAAAAAGGCCAAGGGCTACAAGCTTCAGGCACAGTTGTACAAGAACGAGCTTTACAGCGACGAGAATGCCGTTGTAGAGGGTGCAAAGGTCGTTGGCGACGTTGCTCTCATCGAGTCGGGCGTAATGTCTACCGTGCAGCTTGCAATAGAGGTTGAGAACCCTGCAAAGTGGAGCGCCGAGGAGCCTAACCGCTATACTCTCGTCGTCCAGTTGCTCGACAAGAAGGGCAATGTGGTGGAGACCGCTTCTACACACATCGGTTTCCGCGAGTGCGAGATACTCGACGTTGCTGCCAAGGACGACGAGTTCGGCATTGCAGGACGCTACTACTACCTCAACGGCAAGCCCATCAAGATGAAGGGTGTCAACCGTCACGAGAGCAACCTCGACCGCGGTCACGCAATCACACGCGAGCAGATGTACAACGAGGTGATGCTTATGCTCCAGGGCAACATCAACCACGTGCGCAACTCGCACTATCCCGATGACCCCTATTGGTACTACCTGTGCGACAAGTACGGTATCTACCTCGAGGACGAGGCCAACATCGAGAGCCACGAGTACTACTATGGCAAGGAGTCGCTCTCTCACGTTCCCGAGTTCGAGGACGCTCACGTTGCACGTGTAATGGAGATGGCATACGCTACAATGAACCGTCCTTCGGTTGTAATATGGTCGCTCGGTAACGAGGCCGGCCCCGGTGTGAACTTCGTTAGGGCATACGAGGCACTCAAGGCATTCGACACAACACGTCCCGTACAGTATGAGCGCAACAACGACATTGTGGATATGGGTTCTAACCAGTATCCCTCGGTAGGTTGGGTACAGTATGCGGTACAGGGCAATGCGAATATCAAGTATCCCTACCACATCTCGGAGTATGCCCACTCGATGGGTAACGCTGTGGGTAACCTCAAGGATTATTGGGAGGCTATCGAGAGCACAAACTTCTTTATGGGCGGTGCCATCTGGGACTGGGCCGACCAGGCATTCTGGAACGTAGATCCCCAGACAGGTGACAGATATATGGCATACGGCGGCGATTTTGGCGACCGTCCCAACGACCACACATTCTGTATGAACGGAATCGTGTTCCCCGACCACTCGCCCAAACCCCAGTATTGGGAGGTGAAGAAGGTGTACCAGAATGTTGCCATCACAATGACCGAGAGCGGCAGCATCAAGCTCTTCAACAAGCGCTACTTTATGTCGTTGAACGACCTCGACGTGCGTGTATCGTTGTGGGAGGACGGTAAGGAGGTAGAGCACTACTTTACACCCGCACTCAACATCGCGCCCCGTCAGAGCAAGGAGATACGCCTCGACTTTGCAGGTGTCAAGATGAACCCCGAGAGCGAGTACTTTGTAAAGGTACAGTTGTTGCTCGGCAGCGACCAGCCTTGGGCAAAGAAGGGCTACGTGCAGATGGAGGAGCAGATTCTCCTCAAGGAGGCTGCCAAGAATATCCTTCTTGCCGACGCCGCAAAGGGCGGAAAGACCAAGATGGAGGTGAGCAAGGACAATGCAACAACCACAGTGGCAGCGATTGACGGTACATTCAACATTGTATTCGACAACAAGAAGGGTGTACTCTACAATGTAGTGTACAACGGCAACGAGGTATTTGCCAAGGGCAGTGCTATGAGAATCGGTGCTTACCGCGCACCCGTAGACAACGACAACTGGGCCTGGAACAACTGGTATGCAAACGGCTTGCACAACCTGCAGGACAGCGTGATGTCTGTCGTGTCTAACGTGAACAAGGACGGTAGCGTAGTATTGCAGTACATCGTTTACTCACAGGCTCCCAACGCTGTACGCCGTATAAAGAACGACGACAACACCTGGAAGCTTGTCGACGATGCACGTGCATTCGGCGAGAACGACTTCTATATGATTTCTAACCGCATCTACACAGTATATCCCGACGGCTCAGTAGAGCTCAACAGCAGCATCAGCGGCAGCAAGAACATCGACCTTGCCCGCATTGGCTACGAGCTCCAGTTGCCCGCCGAGTACGACAACTACACATACTATGGCCGCGGTCCTCAGAACAACTACAACGACCGTTGCTCGGGAGCATTCGTACAGCAGTATTCAAGCACTGTTGCCGAGCAGTTCGAGATATTCCCCAAACCCCAGGAAATGGCCAACCGCGAGGATGTACGTTGGGCTGCGCTCACAAACAAGAAGGGCGAGGGTGTGATTTTTGTCGCTACCGAGAGAATGTCTACAACAGCACTTCCCTGGAACGACGTTGAGCTTACAATTGCCGCTCACCCCTATCAGTTGCCCAAGTCATCGGGCACTTGGTTGCACCTCGACAAGAAGGTTAATGGTCTTGGCGGTAACAGTTGCGGTCAGGGTGGTCCTCTCGACTACGACCGAGTAAAATCGTCGGAGAATACAATGGGCTTCATTATGCGTCCCGTAAAGGCCGGCGAGTTCACACAGAAGGCCAATGTACAGCCTTCGGGTGTTGTTCCCGTGGTTCTCTCGCGCGACCTCAGAGGTATCGTTACAATGAGCAGCACTAAGGAAGGAGCACAGATTTACTACAAGATAGGCAAGCGCGGCAAGAAGACCCTCTACACACAGCCCGTGGATATGAGCAAGGGCGGCGAGATTATCGTATGGGAAAAGGCTACTCCTTCGCTCGCGGCAACATACAACTATGCCGAGGTTACTGCAATTCCCGTGACTGTGGTGTTTGCATCGAGCCAGGAGAACGGCAACGAGGCATCGAAGATGGTCGACGGTGACCCCTCTACAATCTGGCATACAATGTACTCTGTGACTGTGGCAAGCTATCCTCACTGGATAGACTTCGATGCAGCCGAGGAGACAATGATAAAGGGCTTCAAGTATCTCCCCCGTCAGGACGGCGGAAACAACGGTAACATCAAGGCCTATAAGATTCAGGTGAGCAACGACGGAAAGAACTGGAGCGAGCCTGTATGCGAGGGTGAGTTCGAGAGCAACAGCAAGCAGCAGGTTGTTATCTTCAAGGAGCCCGTGAAGGCACGTTACGTACGCTTCACCGGTCTCAACTCGCAGAATGGCCAGGACTTCGGTTCGGGTGCCGAGTTTGAGCTTATCAAGCTCCAGTGATGATATACGGCCCGTTGGGGTTAACCCTTACAGGCTGAACGGATACAGACAAGACTGCACCGCGGGGTGCAGTCTTGTCTGCGAATTATAAGATGCAGAACTGCGATATTCTTCTTTGTATTCTATAATAAAGTGTCGTTTTTTGCGTTACAATAAAAAAATGATAAACTATGGATTTCAAACGCAATATAATAGTGACCGGAGGAGCGGGTTTCATTGGCAGCCACGTGGTGCGCCTTTTCGTGAACAAGTACCCCGAGTACCGTATAATAAATGTCGACAAGCTTACATACGCGGGTAATTTGGGAAACCTCAAGGATATTGAGAATGCCCCCAACTACCTGTTTGTAAAGGCAGACATCTGCGACTACGATACAATGCTTGCCCTTATGAAGGAGCACCGTGTAGACGGTGTCGTGCATCTTGCCGCCGAGAGTCACGTCGACCGCTCGATAAAAGACCCGTTCACCTTTGCACGCACAAACGTGATGGGTACACTCTCGCTGCTGCAGGCTGCAAAGGTCCATTGGGAGTCGCTTCCCGAGCGCTACGAGGGCAAACGCTTCTACCACATCTCAACCGACGAGGTGTACGGTGCATTGCAGCTCACTCACCCCGAGGGCATTGAGCCCCCCTTTACTACAACCGCGTCGTCGGGCGAGCATCATCTTGCCTACGGAACCGACTTCTTCTACGAGACGACAAAGTACAACCCACACAGCCCCTATTCGGCGTCAAAGGCCAGCAGCGACCACTTTGTGCGTGCCTTCCACGATACCTACGGAATGCCCACGATAGTCACCAACTGCTCCAACAACTACGGTCCTTATCAGTTCCCCGAAAAGCTGATACCGCTATTTATAAACAATATACGCAACCGCAAGCCCCTGCCCGTATATGGCAAGGGCGAGAATGTGCGCGACTGGCTCTATGTTGTCGACCACGCGCGTGCCATCGACGTCATCTTCCACAATGGCAGGATAGCCGAGACATATAATATCGGCGGCTTCAACGAGTGGAAGAATATAGACCTTATAAAGGTTCTTATAAAGACTGTCGACCGCCTCTTGGGTAACCCCGAGGGTACTTCGCTCGGCCTTATAACGTATGTGACCGACCGTGCGGGACACGACTTGCGCTACGCGATTGACTCTACTAAGCTCAAGGAGGAGCTTGGCTGGGAACCTTCGTTGCAGTTCGAGGAGGGCATAGAAAAGACTGTCCGCTGGTACCTGGATAATCAGGAGTGGATGGATAATATTACGAGCGGCGAGTACGAGAAGTACTATAATGATATGTATAGGATAAACGGTTGATTGCCGTTGCTGAGTGCAGTGGAACTTGCAACATAAAAAGCAGACGGTCCGTCTGCTTTTTATGTTGTTGTGTCAAGCGCCTCTGCCTCAGTCCTTGAAGAGAGGGAAGGAGTATCCCAGTCTTGCCGATATTGTGTTGTTTGCCGAGCGTCCGTAGTCATCGGTCTTGGAGTTGCCGAAAATGTCGCTCAGGCCATAATAGTATCGTCCCTCAATGATGAAGTTGCCTATTTTAGTCTTGTACTCCAGTCCCAATCCTCCGGCAATGCCATATTCGAACTTGTTCTCAACCATCTTGCCGTATATCGGCTGCGAACTTCCGGGACGGCTGTCGATGCTCCACGAACCGATGTACTCTTCTTTTTCGCTTATGAAGAATCCTACCTGCGGGCCGAGGTTTATGAAGAATTGCAGCCCACGGGGCTCTTTTCCAAAGGCAAGATGGGCAAAGAAAGGTATTTCGACATAGTTTAGCGTGCGCTTGTAGCTGTTGCCGCTTTTGTCGTCAAAATCTTCTTCCCAGCCACGTTGTGCAAAGTTTACCTCTAACTGTGCGGCGCATATCATCTTGAAATATTTCTCGCTGGTGTATCGCAGTGTCAATCCGCCATTCACTCCGTTGAGCAGTTTCTGACGTACAGTAGGTTGTATGTCCATACGGCTCATATTCAATCCTCCTGCAACACCAATCTCAAGGATGTTGCGCGGTTCCTCTATCTGTGCCCACGCTGAAACGCTCACAAGTAGTGCGGTCGCTATGGCTGTTATTCTCTTTCTCATCGTTTGTCAAAGTCTATTTTCTCTATTGTAAACGTCGGGGTGTAGTTTACAAAGTATATCTTCTTGTTTACCATTCCTCCCCAATTGTTCACCCTCTCGAACTTGAATCCCGTTTGTACGGGTGTAATCCCGAGGTTGTTGATATTTATATCCATATTGTTGCCATATTTGCTTATAGCGAGCAGGAATGTGTAGCCTGTGTCGTAGCCCAACATTCCGTATCGGGGATAGATGTTCTGCGGGCTGCGGTTGTA
Source organism: Bacteroidaceae bacterium (assembly GCA_017554605.1). Taxonomy (GTDB): domain Bacteria; phylum Bacteroidota; class Bacteroidia; order Bacteroidales; family Bacteroidaceae; genus HGM04593. Next base: position 20,034 of record JAFZIA010000075.1, on the reverse strand, counting down.
CCAACGGATATACTCATTTTGGAAGCGCGATGCTTCGGGCAGAGTGTAGTGACTGAAGAAAGATGCGTAGAAGAATGTGTTCACTTCATATATTTGGCTGCGCATATTTCCTGCGTAAATCTGCCACTCGGGGTAGCCGAAGAGCTTGTAGTCGGGAAGGTCAATAGTGTCGTTGTTGAGTAATATGAGTGTGGGGAGCATTGTGCCCAATGTTACCTCGCTCGACGATGTGGGGATAAACACATTGTCCATTCCTTCTTTCATTATCTCTTTCAGTGTGGCTTCGTTTGTCTCGCTGTCGATAAGCTGGCCAAGGGTTATTGTCGAGTGGGGTACAAGGCGTGCGTCGAGCCCCTCGGTGAGTGCTCCCACAAACTCCTTCTTGTTGTTTAAGCTGTCGCTCACGAATATCACGTTGGCATTGGGGAACTGAACGGTAAAGTGGTCAATCACTTCGGAATAGAAGTAGGACTGCATTGTGTTTACCACGTATACCATTGGGTTGCGGAATATCTCGTCCTCCTTTGAGGTGAAAGGTATCACCAGGGGTATCTCCTTGCTCTTGGCAAAGTCGGCAAGCTGCTTGTTGTGCGAGGGGTAGAGTGCGCCTATTATCAGGTCCATACGGTCCAGCTCTCCGCTCGACAGGAGCGGTTCCAAGCTGCTGTTTGCATTGCCCGAGTCGTAAGTGTTTATTTCGAAAGAGTATCCCTGCTCCTTTAGCTCCTCTACTGCCATAAGGAAGCCCTCGTAGTATTCTACCATTCTTCCCTGCTCGTTGGGCGAGTAGCTGTCGAGCATAAAGGGGAGTATCACGGCTACGCGTATGCCCGAAAAACTGTCGTCGCGTTGCGAGGCTCTCTCTTGTATTGCTCTTTCGAATATCTCGGCATTGCTCTGAGGCTGCGCCTGTGACTGCGCCTGTTCGGTACGTCGCATACTCTCAATCTCGGCCTTTGAGTAGGGTATCTTTACGAGCGAATTTTTCTTCAGCTTATCTTTTTCTATCTGTGGGTTGGCTGCGCGCAGCTCGTCTACAGTTATTCCGTATGTGTGTGCCAAGCGATAAACCGTCTCGCCCTTCTTTACCTTGTGTATGGTGCGAATGGGAATGGTGTCGTGTGCGGTGCTTGTTCTTTCGGACTCGACTGTCCCTTGTGGCGCGGGGCGTGCCTCTACCTTCTTGTGCAGGGGTATCATAATGACCTCTCCGCTGCGGAAGTTGGAGATGCTGAGTCCGGGATTTGCTGCGCAAATTTCCTGTGGGGTGATGTTGTACATTTTTCCCAGACGGTAAAGGGTCTCGCCTTGTTTAATTGTGTGGTATATTACGCTGTCGCTGTTTTGCGCGGTGCTGTTGCTTGTCTGTACCTGTGGAATCTTTATTTTTTGTCCTACTGATATATTTGCTATGCACTCGGGGTTGAGGTCTATGAGATCCTTTACCGTAGTCTGGTACATACGGGATATTGAGTAAAGGGTCTGTCCTTTACTTACTGTGTGTATGAAGTGTGCCTCCTGTGCATTGGCTGCCGATGCTGCCAGCAGTATGGCCACGAATATGAACAATTGTGCTATTCTTTTCATCTTTTCTTCTTTTTTCTTTTGCAAATATACAACAAACAAGCGAAATTCATAAACCAGCCTGATATATTTTGCAGGGAGTGGCGCATATATTTGCAGTTTGCCTCAAATGTACGGTTAGCCAGTCTGGGCGAATGTTATTCCCTGCTGCTTTGGTGTAAATTGGTAAAGCAGGAGGGCTTGTGGAAAAACAATGAAGAATTGTGGCAATTTCTCATTCAAAAACATTAACTTCGCAAAAATTTGCGATAATCCTTTTGGGCGGCGTACTAATGCCGCGTGTATCACGTTATATTCAAAAATATACCAAGATGAAAAGAAGCATATATATACTTTTGCTGCTTGCCCTGGCACTGCCGTGTGTCTCTTTTGCGCAGAGCGATGTTGAGGCTCCCGTGCCCACCGCCTTGCTCACAAACAGCGACGGCGAGCAGGAGGAACTTACCGAGGGTGACAGCTACGAGGGCGAGGCGCCGCTGACGGTGCAATTCTCGGCCAATGCACAGGAGTACGACGATTTTTCGCGTGTGTGCACCTGGACTTTTATGCACGACGATAATCCCGAGCCGGTGCTCATCCGCTACGATGCCGATGTGAGCTACGACTTCCGCCAGGCGGGACTTTTTACCGTAGGGCTTAAGGTGGTTTACATCCACAGAAGCAACCCCAACCTCATTCTCGAGTATGAATATGAGCCTTTTACGATAAGCATCAGCGAGTCGTCGCTCAAAGTGCCCAATGCCTTTTCGCCAAACGGCGACGGCATAAACGACTATTTCAATGTCTACGACGCAAAGTCCATTGTCTCGTTCAGCGCAGCCATATACAACCGCTGGGGACAGCAGTTGTACTCTTGGGGAATAGACAAGATGGATTGCGAGGAGTGCGGCTGGGACGGTACATATAAGGGCTCGCCCGTAAAGGACGGGGTCTATTTTGTGGTTGTCAGCGCACGGGGTGCCGACGGCATTGTATATGATATAAGGAGCGACGTTAATCTTTTGCGTGGATATACCGAGGAGGCAGGAAAATGAAGAATAGTATAGAGGTTTTTGGAGCAAAGGTGCACAATCTCAAGAATATTGATGTGTGTATACCCCACAACTCACTGACGGTGATAACCGGCCTCAGTGGCAGTGGAAAGTCGTCGTTGGCATTCGACACTATATTTGCCGAGGGCCAGCGCCGCTATCTTGAGACATTCTCAACCTACGCGCGTAACTTTTTGGGAGGAATGGAACGACCCGACGTGGATAAAATCACGGGATTGGGACCTGTAATATCCATAGAGCAGAAGACGGTGAACAAGAACCCGCGCTCTACGGTGGGAACGACAACCGAGATTTACGACTATCTGCGTCTGCTCTTCTCGCGTGCAGCCGAGGCATACTCCTACAACACGGGCGAGAAGATGGTGAAGTACACCGAGGAGCAGATACTCGACCTCCTGCTCGGCGAGTACGACGGCAAGCGCGTGTATATACTCGCGCCCATTGTACGCGGACGCAAGGGTCATTATAAGGAGCTCTTTGAACAGATGATGCGCAAGGGCTACCTCAACATACGCATCGACGGCGAGATGTGCGAGATGTTCAGCGGAATGAAGCTGGAGCGCTACAAGGCACACAACATAGAGGTAGTGGTAGACAAGATGGCTGTCGATTCAAAGGATACCGAGCGCCTCAAGAAGAGCCTTGCCGTGGCGATGAATCTGGGCGAGGGGCTTGTGATGATAATGGAGTACCCCTCGCAGACGGTACGCTACTACAGCCGTCACCTTATGTGTCCCACCACCGGACTCTCGTACAAGGAGCCCGACCCGCATAATTTCTCGTTCAATTCGCCGCAGGGTGCCTGCCACAAGTGCAAGGGCCTGGGCGTGGTGAGTATGGTCGATGCCGACAAGGTTATCCCCGACCGCACACTGTCGGTGTACGACGGAGCGCTTGCCCCGCTTGGCAAATATCGCCGTTCCTCCATTTTCCAGCAGATTGAGGCAGTGCTTGCCCGTTACGAAGCTACGCTCAAGACTCCCGTAGAGGAACTGCCCGATGAGGCTATAGACGAGATTCTCTACGGCTCGCCCGTACCGCTGAAGCTCGCGGGAACGTCGGAAATGTTCCTCGATAACTTCTCGACATACGACGGACTGGTGAAATACCTTCAGATTGAGAAAGAGACAAGTGTCTCGGCCAAGGAGCAGCGTTGGGCCGAGCAGTTCTCGGTGATGCAGGCCTGTCCCGAGTGCGGCGGTGCACGCCTCAATAAGGAGGCTCTTTTCTACCGCATAGACGGAAAGAATATACACGAACTTGCCTCGATGGATATTTCTATGCTCTACGAGTGGCTTACAGGGCTTGATGAACGCCTTACCGAGAAGCAACGTATTGTGGCCCAGGAAATTGTAAAGGAGATACTGTCGCGCTTGCGTTTCCTGCTCGACGTGGGACTGGGCTATCTGTCGCTCGGCCGTTCATCGGTGACACTGTCGGGCGGAGAGGGTCAGCGCATACGTCTGGCTACGCAGGTTGGCTCGCAGCTTGTAAATGTCTTTTATATACTCGACGAGCCGAGTATCGGACTGCACTCGCGCGACAACGACCGCCTTATAAACTCCCTTAAGGCACTGCGAGACAGTGGAAACACGGTGATTGTCGTCGAGCACGACCGCGACATTATGCTCGCTTCGGACTATGTGATAGACCTCGGACCAAAGGCCGGGCGTAAGGGCGGAAACGTGGTCTTTGCCGGTACTCCCGGGCAGATGCTCAAGAGCAATACTCTCACAGCCAACTATTTGAAGAATATCGAGATGATAAGCGTGCCTGCGCAACGTCGCGAGGGCAACGGGAAGTCTATAAAGATATTCGGTGCACGCGGCAACAACCTCAAGGGCGTAGACGTGGAGTTTCCCTTGGGTAAGCTTATATGTGTGACAGGCGTGTCGGGCGGTGGAAAATCGACGCTCATAAATGATACGCTGCAGCCTATCCTTGCCAAGCATTTTTACCGTGCCTTGCGCGAGCCTCTTCCCTACGACCGCATAGAGGGCATAGAGCACATAGACAAGATTGTAGATGTCGACCAGTCGCCGCTTGGACGCACGCCGCGTTCCAATCCGGCAACTTATACGGGTGTCTTTGCCGACATACGCACGTTGTTTGTCGACCTTCCCGAGGCCAAGATACGCGGATACAAGCCCGGGCGCTTCTCGTTCAATGTCACGGGCGGCCGATGCGATGCTTGTAGCGGAAACGGCTACAAGACGCTGGAGATGAATTTCCTGCCCGATGTGATGGTGCCTTGCGAGGTGTGTCAGGGCAAGCGCTACAACCGCGAGACGCTCGAGGTGCGCTACAAGGGAAAGTCCATTGCCGATGTGCTTGATATGACCATAAATATGGCTGTTGAGTTCTTTGAGAATGTGCCGACGATACTCAACAAGATTAAGGTACTGCAGGAGGTGGGTCTCGGATACATAAAGCTGGGCCAGCCGTCTACAACCCTTTCGGGTGGTGAGAGCCAGCGTGTGAAGCTCGCAACGGAACTCTCCAAGCGCGATACGGGAAAGACGCTCTATCTGCTCGACGAGCCCACTACGGGACTGCATTTCGAGGATATACGCGTGCTTATGAATGTGGTGAACCGCCTGGTGGAGAAAGGCAACACTGTCATTATAATCGAGCATAATATGGACGTGATAAAAATGGCCGATTATATAATTGATATGGGTCCCGAGGGCGGTTGCGACGGCGGAGTGGTAGTAGCTAAAGGTACGCCCGAGGAGGTAGCTGCAGCGGGTGTGGGCTACACTGCGCCTTACCTCGCACGCGAGCTGGAGAGGTGATTTCGCCCGTTGGTGAAAATGTAAAATTATTTTTGAAAAATTGTTAAGTTTGTTTACCTTTGCGAAGTAAGTGAATTTTAAACAACTTCTAAGAAAAAAATGTATCCTATGAAAACAATGGGCTTTATTGAAGCATTGGAGAGTGTAGTGGTAAAAAACTATGCTAATTTTAGTGGTCGAGCACGTCGTTCGGAGTATTGGTATTTTGCTTTGGCAAATTTTATTTTTGGCGCAGTTACAGGACTGATGAGTGTTGAGATTCCCGAAGTAATGTACTTGGTTTGGATTGTAGGTGTTGCTCTATTGATTCCCAGTTTGGCTGTTTGTGTCCGTCGCCTGCACGATATTGGCAAGAGTGGCTGGTGGTATCTCATTGGACTTGTTCCTTATATCGGTGCTATTGTTCTGATTGTTTTCTTTGTAAAAGATAGCCAGCCTGGCGAGAATAAATGGGGCGCTAATCCAAAAGAATAATAATATTTTGCACTCGCTTAGAAAAATACTGAAACAAGTTTCGTATTTCTCGCTCGTTTTTAGTATATTTGCACGTTTATTGCGGTAAACGTGCTTTTTTTATTACGCGTGCGCTTGCATTCAGTAAATAAAAAGCAAAATCTATGCAGGAAAAAAGAAGTAATAATATTAATCTCTAAAAACTTTTAATTTATGTTCGAAGGACAACCTAAAGGATTGTTTGCCCTTGCTCTTGCCAATACTGGTGAGCGTTTCGGCTACTACACAATGCTGGCTGTGTTCGCGCTCTTTATGCGTGAGAATTTCGGTATGACTGCCGATGAGGCCGGTAATTTCTATGCTACATTCTTGGCATTCGTTTATTTCTTGCCCTTTATCGGCGGTATCCTCGCCGACAAGTTCGGTTATGGCAAGATGGTGACTATCGGTATCGTTGTAATGTTCTTGGGCTATCTGTTGCTTGCTGTGCCCCTTGGAGCCGAAAGTACAGCTTACTGGGCGGTGGTTGGTGCTCTTGCGCTCATTTCAATAGGTACAGGACTTTTCAAAGGTAACTTGCAGGTGATGGTGGGTAATCTATACGATGATCCCAAATACTCAAGCAAGCGCGATGCAGCATTCTCGCTTTTCTATATGGCAATTAACATTGGTGCATTGTTTGCTCCTACTGCTGCCGTTGAGATTATGGATTATGCTCAGAATACCTTGGGTTATACTCCAGCCGATTCTTATCACTTTGCATTTGCCGTAGCTTGCGCTTCACTCGTTCTGTCAATCGCAATCTATTACATCTTCCGCGGTACATTCAAGCACGTTGAGGGTGGTGTAAAGAAGGCCGACAGCAAGGCTGCTGCTGCCGAGGAGGAACTCTCTCCCGCCGAGACTAAGGCACGTGTCATAGCTCTTTGCCTTGTGTTTGCTGTGGTAATCTTCTTCTGGATGGCTTTCCATCAGAATGGTCTTACACTCACATACTTTGCTGCCGAGTTTACAGCACGCAGCTCAGAGGGTGCTCAGAGTATGCTCTTCAGTGTATGGAATCTTGTTGCTATCATTGTAATTGTTTACGCCCTCTTCTCACTCTTCCAGAGCAAGACTGCTAATGGTAAGGCGATTTCGGGTGTCGTAGCTGCTGCTGCAATAGGTTTCCTGGGCTATCAGTATGCTACTATCGATGGTTCTGTAGCTGTAAATGCTCCCATCTTCCAGCAATTCAATCCATTCTATGTGGTTGCTCTTACTCCTGTTAGTATGGCAATTTTCAGCTCTCTTGCAGCTAAGGGCAAAGAGCCTTCGGCTCCCCGCAAGATTGCTTACGGTATGTTGGTGGCTGCTGCCGGCTTTGCTGTGATAGCGGTAGGTTCAATGGGCCTTCTCACTCCCAACGAGCAGGCTGCTGCAGGTGAGTCTGCAGCGTTGGTATCTCCCAACTGGCTCATCAGCACATACCTTGTGCTTACATTTGCCGAGCTGCTCCTCTCACCTATGGGTATCTCTTTCGTGAGCAAGGTGGCTCCTCCCAAGCTCAAGGGTATGATGATGGGTGGCTGGTTCGTTGCAACTGCCATCGGTAACTATCTCACAAAGGTTGGTTCGGCATTCTGGGGCGACCTTTCGTTGGTTGCAGTATGGGGCATATTCATTGTACTCTGCCTCCTCTCGGCTCTCTTTATGTTCGTTATGATGAAGCGTCTCGAGAAGGTTGCATAAACCAAAAGAATGAATATCTGATATTGGCGGGAAGTCTGTTGGGCTTCCCGCTTTTTTATTCGGCTGTATTTTAGAAGCTGTTTAAATTTCTAAAAAAAGTTATTATTATATTGGAAGCCGTTATTTCGTTGTTTTTTATGTTCAAAACTGCCTGTTTTCTTCTTTCTCTCGGTTACGTAGCCCGCTACGCGCCCTCGAAAAATAATAAAACATTCCACTTTTGCATTGCGCCAAAATAGGCTGCACTCGCTGAAAAACAGCAAGTAAACTTGCGTTTTGCTCGTTGGCACTATTTTTGACCTATAAAAAAACTTAACGATATAAATTTAAACAGCTTCTTATAATAATTATCAACAGCGGGTAAAATTGCGATATTAAAAATTGGTTATAATCATTCTTTTGCATACATTTGCACATTACAGATGGTACACAGGTACAGTAACAGATGGTTTATGTAGCACTGCCCGATAATGAACAACGCGCGCTTCCTTTCTATCTTGCAATGGAAGAGTATATTGCGCGTGCATTACCCCCTGCCGACTATTTCTTTATGTGGCAGGTGCAGCCAACTGTGATATTCGGACGCAACCAGTTGATAGATGCCGAGGTTGATACGGCCTATTGTCGCGCCAATGGAATTGAGATGTACAGGCGTAAGAGTGGGGGCGGTTGCGTATATGCCGACAAAAGCAATATAATGTTCTCTTATATAACCCCCGATGCAAATGTGAATTTCACCTTCAACCGCTATATGCTTATGGTGGAGCACGTATTGCACAAGCTGGGGCTCGATGCACGTACAACGGGACGCAACGACATTCTCATCGACGGTAAAAAGGTCTCGGGCAACGCATTCTATCATCTGCCAAACCGCAGCATAGTACACGGAACGATGCTCTACGATACCGACCTCGAGAGGATGGTACGCTCTACTACCCCGTCGGACGAGAAGCTCAAGAGCAAGGGGGTGGAGTCTGTGCGTCAGCACGTGACAACCCTCAACCGCTATCTTACAATATCCATAGAGGAGTTCAAGCAATTTGTGCGGGGTAACTTGTGCACCGGCGAGATAGTGCTCGGCAGCGAGGCGGTAGAGCAGATAGGGCGCATTGAGCAGGAGTACCTTACGCCCGAGTTCGTGTACGGTAATAACCCTGCCTACTCGGTTACACGCCGCGAGCGCATCGAAGGGGTGGGCGAGTTTGAGCTTCGCCTCGAGGTGAAGAACGGCACAATAAGGAGGGCCAATCTTTTGGGGGATTTTTTCCTTGTGGGCGACCTCGACGGGGAGCTGCTTGCCAAGCTCACAGGCGTTGCCTTCGATGCAGAGTCGGTGGCGCGTGCGCTCGATGCGGTAGAGCCCTCGGGTATAATAATGAATATGACAAAAGAACAACTGATAGAACTAACCAATAAAATATTCCTTTGATTATGGAAAACAAAAGAACCTGTCTTTACGACAAACACGTGGCACTCGGAGCTCTCATAAGTCCTTTTGGCGGCTTTGATATGCCCATTCAGTATAGCAATATTGTAGAGGAGCACAATGCAGTGCGTCAGGCGTGCGGTATATTCGACGTATCGCATATGGGCGAGGTACTTGTGACAGGACCCGAGAGCGAGAAATTCGTGAACTACATTTTCACAAACGACATTACCGATGCTCCCGACGGCAAAATCTACTACGGAATGATGTTGCACCCCACAGGTGGAGTGGTTGACGATCTTCTTGTTTACAAGATGGCCGACAAGCGTTTCTTCCTTGTCATAAATGCAGGCAACATAGACAAGGATATTGCCTGGATTATGGAGCACGCCAAGAAGTTCGATGTTACAGTTGAGCATCAGAGCGACATCTACGGCGAGGTTGCCGTTCAGGGTCCCGACACCGAGGCTATTGTTGAGGAGGTGCTCGGCATTCCTTGTGCCGATATGGTATTCTACACCTGCAAGGAGGTTGAGTATAACGGTGAGACAATCATCATCAGCCGTACTGGATACACCGGTGAGGACGGATTCGAACTTTACGGCTCACACGCATTCACTAACGAGGTGTGGGACAAGCTCCTTGCGAGCGGAAAGGTAAAGCCTTGCGGACTCGGCTGCCGTGACACATTGCGCTTCGAGGTGGGATTGCCTCTCTATGGCGACGAGCTCACCGACGAGATTACACCCCTTGAGGCTGGTCTCGGCATCTTTGTGAAACTCGACAAGGAGGAATTCATCGGTAAAGAGGCTATCGCAGCCCAAAAGGCCGAGGGACTCAAGCGCAAGATTGTGGGCATTGAGCTCAAGGACAAGGCTATCCCCCGCCACGGCTACGATGTAGAGGCCGACGGAAAGGTGATAGGTCAGGTGACAACAGGATACAACTCAATTTCCACAGGCAAGAGTGTATGTATGGCACTCATCGACGCCGAGTATGCGAAGCTGGGCACCGAGGTTGCTGTCCGCATCCGCAAGAGAGTGTTCTCCGGCGAGGTGACAAAGAAACGCTTCTACGAGAAGAACTACAAGAAGTAAATAACAGTAAAAATCAATAATAACCTTAAAAACAATAACTATGAGCAAGATTGTAGAAGGACTCTACTATGCAGAGTCTCACGAGTATGTAAAGATTGAAGGCGAGTACGGTTACGTAGGTATCACCGATTATGCACAGCACGAGCTTGGCAATGTGGTATATGTAGATATGCCCGATGTTGACGACGAGGTTGAGGCTGGCAACGACTTTGGTGCAGTAGAGAGCGTAAAGGCTGCGAGCGACCTCATCTCCCCCGTAAGCGGAACAGTGGTTGAGATTAATGAGGCTCTTGCCGACCAGCCCGAGCTTGTAAATGCCGATCCGTATGCAAACTGGATTATCAAGGTAAAGCTCTCCGATGCTTCTGAGGTTGAGAACCTTATGGACGCCGAGGCTTACAAGGCTGCAATTGGCGAATAAGAAAAAAGAAAACAGCACAATTATGCCGGCCAGCGCATAGAATGCCGGTCGGCATAATTTATTAAGAACCTTTTATCGATATAAAAATGAAATATTTCCCTCATACGCAACAGGACATTGAACAGATGTTGCAGGCTGCGGGGCTCAAGTCTATGGACGACCTCTACGGCGAGATACCCGGGCAGTTGCTGTTCAATCGCGAATTTGACCTCCCCGAGGCGATGTCCGAGGTTGAGATACGCAAATTCTTCGAGTCGCTCGGAGGCAAGAACCGACAGCTCGTATGCTTCGCCGGTGCAGGAGTGGAGGACCACTATTCGCCCTCAATCATCGCACCCATAATATCACGCGGAGAGTTCCTGACGGCATACACTCCCTATCAGCCCGAAATTTCACAAGGTACACTGCAATATATCTTCGAGTACCAGTCTATGATATGCGAGCTCACGGGAATGGATGTGACAAACGCGTCTATGTACGACGGTACAACAGCTACAGCCGAGGCTATGATGATGACTGTGGCTGCTGCAAAGAAACGCAACAAGGTGCTTGTGTCGGCAACAATGAACCCCAAGGTTAAGAAGGTTGTCGAGACATACGCCCTTTACAATGGCATTGTAGTAGAGACAATTGCCGAGAAAGAGGGCGTGACCGACCTTGCCGAGCTCGAGGTTAAACTGCAGGGAGGCGACGTTGCAGGTGTAATCCTTGCACAGCCCAACTTCTACGGTATTGTAGAGGATTACACAGGCGTTGCCGAGCAGTGTCACGCAAACAAGGCTCTCTTAGTGATGAATGCCAACCCTTCGGCATTGGCGGTGCTCAAAACCCCGGCAGAGTGGGGCGCGGACATCGCGTGCGGCGACGGACAGACACTCGGTATCCCGATGAACTACGGCGGTCCATACGTTGGTTATCTTGCTTGTACAAATGCACTTGTGCGCAAGCTACCCGGACGTATAGTGGGCAGCACCACCGATGTTGACGGCAAGCGTGCCTTTGTGCTTACACTGCAAGCGCGTGAGCAACATATCCGTCGCGAGAAGGCCAACAGTAATATCTGTTCCAACCAGTCGTTGATGGCATTGTATGTGACAATATATATGTCACTTATGGGTCACAAAGGCCTCAAGGAGGTAAATAAACTGTCATACGCAGGAGCACACTATCTTGCCGAGCAGCTTGTGGCAACAGGTAAATGTGCAATGGCATTCGACAAGCCCTTCCTCAACGAGTTTGCCGTAAAGACTACCGTATGCGCAAAGAAGATACAGGCAGCCCTCTTGGAAAAAGGCATTCTTGGTGGTGTACGCATTGCCGATGATATGCTTCTTTTCTGTGTCACCGAGCAACGCACAAAAGAGGAAATAGACCTGCTTGTAGAAACAGTTAGGAACTTATAATAAAAGGAGGATATTCTATGATACGCAATTATGACAAATTGATTTTTGAACTCTCGAAAGAGGGTCGTGAGGGATATTCTCTTCCCCGTAAGCAGTTCGACGGTTACTGTATGTGCAAGGGTCTCCCCGAGAATCTCCGTCGCGAGAGCACTCCCGAGCTTCCCGAGGTGACCGAGTTCGACGTGGTGCGTCACTACACCAACCTCTCGAACAAGAATTTCGGAGTGGATACAGGCTTCTATCCTCTCGGTAGCTGTACAATGAAGTACAACCCCCGTATAAACGAGGAGATAGCCGCTCACCCCGCATTCACACAACTGCACCCCGAGGCTCCAGCCGAGTGTACACAGGGCGCGCTTGAGGTATATTACAACCTTGCGGCATCGCTTGCCGAGGTTAGTGGACTCTCGGCTTTTACTCTTAACCCCTACGCAGGAGCGCACGGTGAGCTTACCGGACTTATGATTATGCGCCAGTACCACATTCAGCGTGGCGACCTCAAGCGTACAAAGGTTATTGTCCCCGACAGTGCGCACGGTACAAACCCCGCAAGTGCCGCAGTGTGCGGATTGCAGATTGTCGAGGTCAAGTCTACTGCAAACGGTACTGTGGACGTGGAGGACCTGAAGCCTCTGCTCGACGATACTGTCGCCGGTATTATGATGACAAACCCCAATACACTCGGTATATTCGAGACTGAGATTCCCGAGATTTCGCGCCTTGTGCACGAGTGCGGCGGTCTCCTCTACTACGATGGAGCCAATCTCAATGCCGTGCTTGGCAAATGCCGTCCCGGAGATATGGGCTTCGACATTATGCACATCAACCTGCACAAGACATTCTCTACTCCTCACGGCGGCGGCGGTCCCGGCGACGGTCCTGTGGGTGTACGCGAGGGTCTTGAGCATCTGTTGCCCAATCCTCAGGTGAAGAAAGATGCCGAGGGTAAGTTCTACCTCGATACCGATGAGGCTTCGTCGGGTTATGTATCCAACTTCCTCGGAAACTTCGGCGTCATTATGCGTGCCTACACATATATCCTCACACTCGGCCGCGAGAATGTGAAGATGGTAGGTCCTCTTGCTGTGCTCAATGCCAACTATGTGAAGGAGGCTCTCAAGGGCGAGTATTATCTTCCCATCGAGGGTGTATGCAAGCACGAGTTCGTGTTCGACGGCCTTGCCGACAAGTCGACGGGCGTGACTACATTGGATATTGCAAAGCGTCTGCTCGACTATGGCTACCACGCACCTACAATCTACTTCCCTCTGCTGTTCCATCAGAGTATTATGATTGAGCCCACAGAGACAGAGAGCAAAGAGACTCTCGACGAGTTCATTGCGGTGATGAAGAAGGTGGCGCAAGAGGCTATCGAGAACCCCGAGGTTGTGAAGAGCGCGCCTCACTCTACACCTGTACGCCGTCTCGACGAGACTACTGCTGCTCGCTTCCCCAAGACTACCTATCGTCAGATGAAGGGATAAGAAGCAGCCTGTATATATGATATTCCCCTTGGATTTTTACGAAAAATCCAAGGGGAATGTGTTTTTGTAACTTGTTTGATTGTGCTTAATCGAGTGTATGCATAATTTCCTCAATCACACGAGGGAAATGCTCATACTCGAGTGCGTGCACCTTGTTGGCTACATCATCTGCCGTATCTTCGGGCAGGACGGGACAAGTAGCCTGGAAGAATGTTGTGCCCTTGTCATAATCGCCGTCTATCAGGTGTATTGTAATGCCGCTCTCTGTGTCGCCTGCCGCAACGACTGCCTGATGTACGCGCTCGCCATACATTCCCTTGCCGCCGTGCTTGGGCAGGAGGGCGGGGTGAATGTTCACAATGCGTCCAGGGTAAGCATCAATGAGTTTCTGGGGAACGAGCAGCAGGAAGCCGGCAAGGACAATAAAGTCGATATTGCGTTTTTTCAGTTCCTCGATAAGGCTGTCGGCAGCCATAAACTCGGCCTTTGTTATTGTGAGCGACTCGATATTGAGCTTTTTTGCACGTTCAAGGACGTAGGCGTTGGGGTTGTTTGCTACGATGAGCGACACCTGTGCATACTCGGAACCGGCAAAATAGTTGGCTATATTCTCGGCGTTTGAGCCGCTGCCCGAGGCTAATATTGCAATGTTTTTCATTTGTTCTCTGTTTTTATCTGTTTTTAATTAATTGGCATCAAGCGGCGGAGCACCTGCTCGCCGTATGTCTTTGAAATGGGTATTTCCTTTATGTTGGGGTAGCCGAGCTCAAGGAAAAGGTTCTCCTTCTCGCGGCGCATCACCTTTACAAGGTCCAGATTCACCATATACGAACGGTGGCAACGCACGATGTTTGTCTCGGCAAGCTGTTCGCTTATCTCCTTCATTGTGATGCGCAACAACTGTTTCTTCAACTGGTCGTTCTTGGTGTACCATATACATATATAGTTGTCGGCCGACTCAATGTAAAGAAGATTCTCTTTTGCAATGGATAGCTGAAGGACGCCACGCTCGTCGCGGAACGAGATGAGGGAGGTCGATTTGTTGCCTATGCTCTCGTCCATCAGTTGGCGCAGCTTGGCTGTCTTCTCTTGATAAGAGAAATAGAGGATACATATAAAGTACGGAATAAATAAAATGTACACCGTATTCTGTAGGGCCTGTATATATATCTCCAACGGGTCGAGCGAGTTGAGGTTGATGTTTCCCCGGCGGCTTGTTATAATTGCAAGAATAGTGAATGCCCCTGCAAGCAAAAGCAGCTCAATGAATACCCAGACGATGTATTTGAGGATTGTGATGTTGTGCGTCGGCTTACGGGAGTATTTGTACATTATCAGACGGCTTATGGCAACAACCGTCATTCCCATCAGTACCAGTACCGACGACCAAACAAAATACATCGTGCTGCTGAATCCCTTTGTAGTAATCCACTGTATCGATTCAAATGGCTTGTATATGTTTATGAATATAATAGCAAATATCGACACATAGAGCACCATAATCATTTGGTTTCTCTTCTCGAGTAGATATTTGGGGGCTTTTGAAAATAGGAACGATGTAAATGTTGCTGCCATCTTTGTATAGGGTAATTTCTGCAAAAATAACACTTTTTTTTGATTAAGAAGCTGTTTCTGTTTTTCCTCTTTACTTTTATTTTGTCATAAAATCGTTAAATATGGTTGAGATGTTCTTCTTTATGGCTCTTTTTGTTTGTAAAACGTAACTTTTTTGCTGCTTAAATGCTTATCTACGAAAATATTGTGTAACTTCGCGGGGAATACAAACATATTGTAAGAATGAGAATAATCGACTACAGGAATGTAGATATACAGATAGACTCGAAGATAATTCTCGAGGAGGTGACATTTACACTCGATAAGGGAGAGTTTGCATATATTGTCGGTGCGGTAGGTTCGGGAAAATCTACCCTCATAAAGACAATGTACGGCGAGGTTGACATAAACGACGGCAGCGCAGTGCTCTTTGGCGAGTACGACCTGAGAACAATCAAGCGCAGCAAGCTGCCCGCGCTCAGGAAGCGTCTGGGCATTGTGTTCCAGGATTTCCAGTTGCTCACCGACCGCAACGTGCGCGACAACCTCGATTTTGTGCTGCGTTCTACCGGCTGGAGCAGCAAGGAGGAGCGCGAGAAGAGAATATCGGAGGTGCTGCAGCTTGTGGAACTCGAGCAGAAGGGTTACAGAATGCCGCACGAGCTGTCGGGCGGCGAACAGCAGCGCGTGGTGATTGCGCGTGCCATACTCAACCGTCCCGCACTCTTGCTTGCCGACGAGCCTACGGGTAACCTCGACAGTGAGAATGGAACAAAGATTATGGAACTCTTGCGCCGTATATGCAAGGAGGACGGTACTGCAGTCATTATGATTACACACAATGAGCAGTGGCTCAAGAACTATCCCGCGCGTGTGTTCCGTTGCGAGAACCGAAAACTCATCGAGGTAAAGAAAGAAGAGACAGGGATTGTTGGGGCCGCTCAACAAGAATAATGGAAAACAATATAAAACAGATAAAAATGAAAGTACTGAAATTTGGTGGAACATCAGTTGGCTCGGCAGAGCGTATGAAAGGTGTTGTAAAGCTTGTTTCCGACGGGGATACAAAAATAATTGTCCTCTCGGCAATGTCGGGAACAACAAACTCATTGATAGAGTTCACTAACTATCTGCGCATAGGCAATGTGCTTGGCGCTTGCGAGCACTCTACAGTGTTGCAGGACAAATACAAACAGACTATAAGGGATTTGTATACAACCGAGGAGTATGCCAATAAGGCAAAAGAGAAGGTAAACGAGATTTTTGTGCATCTGCGCGAGCTTGCACAGCAACCTTTGACTGCCGACCTTGAGAAGGAAATTGTTGCTCAGGGTGAGTTTATGTCGACAAATATGGTTGCCCTTTATATGCAGGAGCAGGGCATTGACGCTGTGTTGCTCAACTCATTCGACTTTATGCGCCTGGCATCGAACGGAGAGCCCGACCTCGGCTTTATCCGCGAGCATCTGCTTTCGTTGATAGACCTCGATGTAAA
The DNA here is from genome assembly GCA_017554605.1 of Bacteroidaceae bacterium. GTDB lineage: Bacteria > Bacteroidota > Bacteroidia > Bacteroidales > Bacteroidaceae > HGM04593. The sequence continues at coordinate 3,539 of JAFZIA010000075.1, read as the reverse complement.
GGGACGCATATACATTGTCCAGGGCTTCGTGTGCCTCAACCATCAGGGTTCTATAGATAACCTGCAGCGTGGCGGCAGCGACTATACAGCCACCCTCATCGGTTCTGCTGTGAATGCCGAGGAGGTGCAGATATGGACCGATATTGACGGTATGCACAATAACGACCCCCGAATAGTGGATAATACAAGCCCCGTGCATCATCTGCACTTCGAGGAGTCGGCCGAGCTTGCATACTTCGGTGCAAAGATTCTTCACCCCACCTGTATCCTGCCTGCAAAGCTCACAGGTACTCCCGTACGCCTGCTCAATACAATGGACCCATCGGCCGAGGGTACACTCATTGACAATAACCTCACACGCCCAGGCGAGATAAAGGCTATCGCTGCAAAAGAGGGTATTACAGCTGTAAAGATTAAGTCGGGCCGTATGTTGCTTGCCTACGGTTTCTTGCGCAAGGTGTTCGAGGTGTTCGAGACTTATAAGACTTCGATTGATATGATTTGTACCTCGGAGGTTGGTGTGTCTGTTTCAATCGACGATGACCGCAAGCTCGACCACATTGTAGATGAACTGCAGAAGTACGGTACAGTGACCATAGACCGCGATATGTGCATTATATGCGTTGTGGGCGACCTTAACTGGGAGAATGTAGGCTTCGAGGCACGTGCGATGGAGGCTATGAAGGATATTCCCGTGCGTATGGTGTCATACGGTGGCAGCAACTACAATATCTCGTTCCTTGTGCGCGAGGAGGACAAGGAGCGTGCATTGCGCTCACTGAGCGAGACAATTTTCAATTCTCAGAAGTAATTGATTGGATAATGAGGACCAATTTTCCTATAACGGCGTTCAATGATATTGAAACGCCGTTTTATTACTACGATATGGATCTGTTGCGCGAGACGCTTGCAACGGCGTTGCGCGAGGCTGCAAAATACGAGGGCTTCCACATTCACTATGCGGTAAAAGCCAATTTCAATCCTGTGATTCTTGCTGCGGTAAGGGAGCAGGGAATGGGTGCCGACTGTGTTAGCGGTGGCGAGGTAAAGGCTGCCATTGAGGCTGGTATTCCCGCCGATAAGGTGGTGTTTGCAGGAGTGGGAAAAACCGACAAGGAAATTATATTTTCCATAGAAAAAGGTATATTCTGCTTCAATGTGGAGTCGGTTCCCGAAATTGAGGCTATAGAGCGCCTATGTGCCGAGCGTGGCAAGGTGGCAAAGATTGCTATCCGCATCAATCCCAATGTTGGAGCACACACACACGCCAATATCACCACCGGTCTTGCCGAGAACAAGTTCGGAATAAACTACGAGCAGCTCGATGAAGTACTCGACTTTATCGGCGGGTGCCCTCACATAGAACTTATAGGCCTGCACTTCCACATAGGTTCGCAGATTCTTGTGATGGACGACTTTATAGCTCTTTGCGGACGTGTCAATGAGTTGCAGAAACTGTTGCAAGAGAGCCGTGGCCTGGTGCTCCCGCACATCAATGTGGGTGGAGGACTCGGTATACGCTACGATGCTCCCGACGAGTATGACGTACCCGATTTTGCACTCTATTTTGCCACATACGCCAAGCATCTGCATTTGCAGAAGGGGCAGCAACTGCACTTTGAGCTCGGTCGCAGCCTTGTTGGGCAGTGCGGCTCGCTCATCACACGCGTGACATACGTCAAGAAGGGTACGTGTAAGCAGTTTGCCATAGTGGACGCAGGAATGAACGACCTTGTGCGTCCTGCAATGTACGGCGCTTATCACAAGATTGAGAATCTCACCTCGCAGAAACCTTGTGAGGAGTATGACGTCGTAGGTCCTATATGTGAGTCGTCCGATGTGTTCTGTAAGGATATGGAGCTGCCTGAAACCGAGAGGGGCGATATTTTTGCAATCCGCTCAGCCGGCGCATACGGCGAGGCTATGGCTTTCGGATACAATTGCCGCGAACTGCCAAAGGCCCGTTATTCGGATACGATATGATGTAGATACATACAAAAAAGACCCGACGTCGGGTCTTTTTTGTATCACTCAAATCTGATAGCCTTTGTGGGGGCGATGCGTGAAATGAGCATCGACGGCAGCACAAGCATTGCAGTGGAGATGATGAACATTCCGACGTTCATAGGTACGAGCCACCAAGTGAACTCAATGGGCACACGTTCCATATAATACATTGAGGGGTCGAGCCCTATAATGCCCGTCTGCTGTTGTATTATGCACAGGGCGAGTCCTATGGCGTTGCCCCAGAGCATTCCCCTGCCAATGATGAACATTGCATAATAAAGGAAAATCTTCCTTATAGACAGGTCCTTTGCTCCAATGGCCTTCATAATGCCAATGAGGTTGGTTTTTTCGAGGATAAGTATCAGCAGTCCCGATACCATTGTAAAGCCGGCGATGCCCAGCACAAGTACAAGGATAATCCACACTGTGCTGTCGAGCAGGGCGAGCCACGCAAACAGATGGGGGTTGCGCTCGTCTATTGTCTGCACGAACAGCCTCTCGCCGTTCCTGTTGGCAATGCTGCTTACTGCGGTAATGCTGTTGTCCCGTGTATCGTAGAGCTTGTCATATTCCGCTACCGAAATTTCAATGCCGGTAGCCTTGTCGCTTGTCCAGCCGTTGAGGCGGCGGGTGGTGAAGATGTCGGTGAGCGTTATAATCTGGTCCATCTCGTGCAGGTGAGTCTCGTATATTGCAGCAACCTCCATTCGTCGTGCCTTTATTCCTTCCTGCATAAAGTATATGTTCACCTTGTCGCCAAGCTCAGTCTTTAATTTGTTGGCTGTTGTGCGCGATATTACAATCTTGTTCGATGCGGCTGTGTCGCTAAACAAGGGCAGTGTGCCCTCTACAATGTGTGAGGCGAAAAACTGTGTATCGTAGCCGCTGCCTATTCCCTTTACGACAATACCTTCGAACTCCTCTCCGGCGGCAATCAGTCCTGTCTTGCTCACAAAGGTCTGTACCTTTGCTATTCCGTCAACCGATGCAAGCTCGTCGAGGTCCTCGGCTCTTACCGTCACGGGCAGTTCGCCCTGCTCATCGCTCTCGTAGTAGTTGCTCACCTGTATGTGGCTGCCGAAGCCTATGATTTTGTCGCGCACCTCGTGCTTGAAGCCCACTACTATGCACACCGATACAATCATAACTACAATTCCCACCGCAACGCCCCATTGGGCTATTGTTACGGCAGGCTTCGATATTCGTCCCTCTCTTGTGGGTGAGCCGAACAGTCGTCGTGCTATGAATAGCTCGTAGTTCATAATATGTGCGAAGATACAACTATTTATGCAAACAAACTGCTGAAAAATGAAATTCTGTGTTGTGTTTGTGTAAAAACATTGGTTCAGTAGAAATTTACTGTGGATAACAATTCTTTCAACCACCTTCCCGGTGTTATTTTACGGCTATTCTCTCGTTGTAGTATTTTCTTCTGCTTTCTTTTTTTGCGAAAAAAAGAAACAAAAAAACCTTGCACAAAAGAAATTGTCGCAAGTTCCCTTTGCTCGTGCCGCAGGAATGCGTGCACTCGG
>JAFZIA010000074.1 GCA_017554605.1 Bacteroidaceae bacterium | reverse complement strand
TTATTATTTTTCGAGGGCGCGTAGCGGGCTACGTAACCGAGAGAAAGAAGAAAACGGGCAGTTTTGAACATAAAAAACAACGAAATAACGGCTTCCAATATAATAATAACTTTTTTTAGAAATTTAAACAGCTTCTAAGTTAAACATTAGATAACACATTAGTATGGAAGATAAAATTCAACTTCAAATTTTATTAAAAGAATGGGCAGAAAATGCAGTCAGAATGTATCATCAGATTGCTTCTCGAGATGATGTAAATATTGCATATTACACACAGTCTGACCTCTCGCTTTTAACAACCAGTCCAGAATTGATGATAGTAGGTATCAATCCTGGCAGTTTTTCTTCATACTCAGATCAAAGAAGAAATGAAAACTGGTCCTATTTGTACAAAAACCCATTAGATGAAAATCACCTACTGAAAGGTAATTATTGCCATGAGAAGGGGAAACCGTCTTCTTGGGATAATCATAGAAAGTGGAAGTATTGGTCTGGTTTGAGACATTGTTTGTCAAAAACATATTTATTAGACACTATTGATAATGACAATAAAATAATCATCACCAATGCATCATTCTTTAGTACTAAAAAAGCTAATGAAATTTCAGAGGAATTATTAATTGAGACCATTCCACAAACACTTAATTTGATAAAAATTTCGAATCCTAAGCATTTATTGTTCCTTAGCGGAAAGAGATGCTTTGAAAGACTTAACAGCATCTCGAAATTGTCGGGATTGATTAATTTCGAATATAGACATGTTTGTGGGAATATATACATTGGAAATCTCAATGGCAAACTTTGTATAGGCATCCCACATCCAGCATATAAAACAAACGAAGAATTAAATCTTGTAGCATCAGTAATTCCATATCTTATCAATGTGAAAGGGTATGACGATATAGATGAAGAACTAATAAATAAAGAATGTTCAAAACAAATAGAAGCATACAAAGAAAGAATTATCAATCATAAAAAAACATCTGGTTCTATAGACAAGAATACAAATTAAATGCAAGACCAAGGGAAAAACTTAACTTTTCAACACCAAAAGAGTGCTTTTACAAATTTATTTCGTAATGTTGCACTTGCTGGTTGACTCTACCCCATACAGGATACGGTCAAAATAATTTTAAAAAAATTAAGAAATTACTACCCTTATATAAACAAAATAATTACCTTTGCCCAAACGGGCATACTGTAGCGTATACATACGCACTATGTGTCCACAGACAAGATACATTAATCAACCTTAAACAATAACACACAATTATGAAACCTACACTTTTTGTATTGGCAGCCGGAATGGGCAGCCGTTATGGTGGCTTGAAACAGTTGGACGGTCTTGGCCCTAATGGCGAGACAATTATGGACTACTCAATTTTTGACGCTATCCGCGGTGGATTCGGCAAATTGGTATTCGTTATCCGCAAGGATTTTGAGCAGGACTTCCGCGAGAAGGTGCTGAGCAAATACGAGGGCCACATTCCCACAGAATTGGTATTCCAGGCTATCGACAACCTTCCCGAGGGCTTCGAGGTACCCGCTGAGCGCACAAAGCCTTGGGGTACAAACCACGCTGTACTTATGGGTAAGGACGTCATCAAAGAGCCTTTTGCAGTAATCAACGCCGACGACTTCTACGGTAAGGACGCATTCGCAGTAATGGGCAAATGGCTTAGCGAGCTTCCCGAGGGCAGCACTGGCAAATACAGTATGGTAGGTTTCCGCATCTGCAACACCCTCAGCGAGAACGGTAGCGTTGCACGCGGTATATGCGAGACAAACGAGCAGAATATGCTCACTGGCGTTGTTGAGCGCACCGAGATTATGCGTGTAGACGGTCCCATCTGCTACAAGGACGAGGAGGGTGCTTGGCAGCCCGTTGCCGAGGAGACTCCCGTATCTATGAACTTCTGGGGCTTTACACCCGACTACTTCCAGCACTCTGAGGAGCAGTTCGTTGACTTCCTCAAGGCAAACATCGACAAGCCCAAGGCCGAGTACTTTATCCCCCTCGTAGTGAACAACCTCACAACAGGCGGCAAGGCATCGTGCGAAGTTCTCGACACAACTGCAAAATGGTTCGGTGTAACATACGCTGCCGACCGTCCTGCAACAGTTGAGAAGATTCAGTCACTTGTTGACGCTGGCGAGTATCCCGCAAAATTGTTCTAATAGAATATCGCAAGTATTTCCTGGGAGGCCGACTGAAGAAAGTCGGCCTCTCCTGTTCCTATGGTAAAACAGCTATTAAGTGAGCTCAGTAGAAATTTACTGTGGATAACAATTCTTTCAACCACCTTCCCGGTGTTATTTTTCGGCTATTCTCTCGTTGTAGTATTTTCTTCTGCTTTCTTTTTTTGCGAAAAAAAGAAACAAAAAAACCTTGCACAAAAGAAATTGTCGCAAGTTCCCTTT
>JAFZIA010000073.1 GCA_017554605.1 Bacteroidaceae bacterium | reverse complement strand
TTATTATTTTTCGAGGGCGCGTAGCGGGCTACGTAACCGAGAGAAAGAAGAAAACGGGCAGTTTTGAACATAAAAAACAACGAAATAACGGCTTCCAATATAATAATAACTTTTTTTAGAAATTTAAACAGCTTCTAAGTTTGGTTTATGATATATTCAATGACGGGCTACGGCAAGGCTGTGGCGTTGTATCAAGATAGAAAAATCTGTGTAGAGGTGCGCTCGCTCAATGGCAAGGCGATGGACTTGTCCACTCGCATCGCTCCTCAGTTCAAAGGACACGAAATGCAGATAAGGACGCTGCTCAATACGCGTCTCGAACGTGGAAAAGTGGATTTTGCATTGTGGGTGGAGCAGAACGAAAAGGCCGAAACTCCCTCGGTTAATGTAGCGGTTATGCAGGGATATGCCGAGCAGTTGCGTGCAGCGTCGGAAGTTTCGGGAATTGCGCTGCCGCAGAATCTGATGGAGGTGCTTCTGCGTATGCCCGAGGTTATCAGCCGCAAGGAAATTTATGAGGTGGGCGACGAGGAGTGGGCCGTGACTCTCGATGCTGTGAACAAGGCTATTGATGAGCTTCTCTCTTTCCGCAAGCAGGAGGGCGAGGCGCTGTATGCAAAGTTCATTGCAAATATCGGGAATATACGCTCCCTGCTCGCATCTGTAGAGCCTTACGAAAAGGAGCGCGTGGAAAAGATAAGGACAAGGATTGTGGAGGCTCTCGAAAAGAATATTGCGGTGGACTATGACCGTAACCGCCTGGAGCAGGAGCTCATCTACTACATCGAAAAGCTCGACGTTAACGAGGAGAAGCAGCGTCTCACGAATCATCTTTCTTATTTTGTTGAGACAATGGACGGCGCAATAGGACAAGGCAAGAAGCTCGGATTCATAGCCCAGGAGATGGGCCGAGAGATAAACACTCTTGGCAGCAAGAGCAACCACGCCGAGATGCAGAATATCGTGGTTCGTATGAAGGACGAGCTTGAGCAGATAAAGGAGCAGGTGCTGAATGTGATGTAACGCACAGCCCGCCTTCGCCTGTTAAGGGTTGCGGTAGCATAAAAAAGAACACTCTAAACCTTGAATATCTATGAATGGAAAAGTTGTAATATTTTCGGCGCCTTCGGGCTCGGGAAAGTCGACTCTTGTGAACTATCTTATGCAGCAGGGTCTCTCGTTCGGTTTTTCGGTGTCGGCGACGAGCCGTCCTCCGCGTGGCGAGGAAAAGGACGGTGTCGAGTATTTTTTCTTCACTCCCGAGGAGTTCCGTGCCAAGATAGAGGCCGACGAATTTGTCGAATATGAGGAGGTTTATCCCGGACGTTACTACGGAACGCTCAAGTCGCAGGTTGAGGAGCAGTTGAGGGTGCAGAATGTCCTTTTCGACGTTGATGTGGTGGGCGGCTGTAACCTCAAGAAATATTTTGGAGTGAATGCTCTCTTTATATTTGTGCAGGCACCGTCGGTAGAGGAGCTGCGCAAACGCCTTGAGGGACGTGGCGACACCTCGCCCGAGGAGATTGAGAAGCGCCTTGCCAAGGCTGCATACGAGATGACCTTTGCGCAGTATGCCGACAGGATAATTGTGAACGACAACCTCGAAAAGGCCAAGCTTGAGCTGCTGAGGATTGTAAATAATTTCCTGTCGTTGTAATATGGGCGGCAGGATAAGGACTGTTGTCTTTGGCGGCAGTTTCGACCCGGTGCATAATGGGCACATTGCGCTTGCCCGCGAGATTGTAGGCAGGGGCATTGCCGGCGAGGTGTGGTTTATGCTCACGCCTCAGAACCCGCACAAGCAGGATTGCCGTCTCACCGACGAGAATGTGCGCCTGCGTATGTTGCAGATGGCGCTGGGTGACGAGCCTCGCTTTGTTGCCTGTGACTTTGAATTCTCGCTCCCCCGTCCGTCGTACACGCTGAATACGCTCAATGCGCTTGAAGAGGCGTACCCCGACAGGGAGTTTGTGCTGCTTGTGGGGGCCGACAATTGGGAAAAGTTCGACAAGTGGTACAAGGGTGACGAGATTGTGGAGCGCTTCGGGCTTGTGGTCTATCCGCGCGGAAACGAGGAGCCTCCCCCACTGCCTCCGGGCGTTGTGTGGCTCAACGCGCGACTGCACGACATAAGTTCCACCCAGGTGCGTGCTCTTGTAGCGTCGGGTGGCGACGTTTCGGCTTTTGTCTCTCCAAAAGTGCGGGAGTTTATTGTTGAAAATGAATTGTATAAGTAAGAAGCTGTTTAAATTTATATCGTTAAGTTTTTTATAGGTCAAAAATATTGCCAACGAGCAAAACGCAAGTTTACTTGCAGTTTTTCGGCGAGTGCAGCCTATTTTGGCGCAATGCAAAAGTGGAATGTTTTATTATTT
>JAFZIA010000072.1 GCA_017554605.1 Bacteroidaceae bacterium | reverse complement strand
ATTCACTTCGTGCAAGTTTGGCTGCGCTCATTGCGTGTGAATGCAAGCATTCACCCATTCGCTTGCACAAGCTTTCTCTCGCACTGTTTCCTTAAAACAGCCTATCCGCAACCTGAATTTCTTTTCGGCGTGCAGTTGGTCTGAAAATCACCTGCTTAAACAGATAAAATTATATGGCGCTCCATTAATATAAGCAAATTACCCACACCTTTTTTCTACTGAGTGTTTTTTTCTACTGAACCTTGAAGGGTCGGCAGGAGTATGAATTATAAAAAACAAAAAAGGCGTGCCGTTGACACACCTTTTTATCGAGTAGCGAGAGTGGGGCACGATCCCACGACCTCCGGATTATGAATCCGACGCTCTAACCAGCTGAGCTATCTCGCCATCGTTTTTGCGGTGCAAAGATATGATTATTATTTAACACACGCAAATTTTTAGAACATTTTTCTATATAAAAATCACAAAAAACAGTTTTTAGACCGTTTTTTGTGATTCTATTTACTGTAAATTTCCGTTAACAGCAATTTTTATGCTGCTGTTTTTGAAAATTGGTACAAATCACTTATACCTCCTCGACCGAAGTTCCTTCTACATCAGATGTAGCTTCTTTCTTCTTTGCAAGGTACTCGGGCAGATTGAGTCCTGCCATATCAAAAAGTTCGTTAAGAGGGGGAACAGATTTCATAAGTCCCGACACGAAATTTGCCGTAGAACCTTTTCCGTCGCCGTTGCCACTGTCCCAAACTGTAACGTGGTCGATGTTGATGCCCTTTACAGCCTCTACCTGTGTCTTTACAAGCTCGGGGAGCTTCTCGAGGAGCAGCAGCATATAAGCCTTGTTTGCATCGCCGCCGGCAGCCTGTACCATCTTGTCGTAACCCGATGCCTGTTTGGTAAGAATCTCGAAGAGACCCTTTGCCTCGGCCTCCATCTTGGCATAAATTGCATCGGCATCACCCTTGGCATTCACACGCTTCTGCTCGGCTTCGGCCTCGGCTGCAATTATAAGACGTTGCTTTTCAATCTCCTGGGGTACAATGACATTGGCTGTCTCGGTTGAACGCTCGCGTTCGGCACGTGCCTGCTCGGCCTCACACTCGGCAGCATACGCCTCCTGCAGTGCCTTAGCCTGCTGTACCTTTTCGGCTGCACTTGCCCTGCGCTGTGCCTCGGCCTCCTTTTCGCGACGATAAGCTTCGGAATTGGCAATCTCTACCTTTGCCTCGTTCTCACCCTTAACGGCGTAAGCATTTGCCTCGGCTGTACGAATACGTGTCTCCTTCATAGCTTCGGCTTTACCAATTTCACCAATCTTGTCCTGCTCGGCAACGCGTACCTTTGCCTCGTTTATAGCCTTTGCAGCAGCCTCGCGGCCAAGAGCCTCAATGTATCCCGACTCGTCCTTAATATCGGTTACATTCACATTTATAAGGCGCAGGCCTATCTTCTTGAGCTCTACCTCGACATTGGCCGAAATGCTCTCGAGGAACTTGTCGCGGTCGTTATTGAGTTCCTCTATGCTCATTGTTGCAATGACCAGACGCAACTGACCGAAAAGAATATCCCTTGCAAGCTCCTGAATCTGCGTGGGAGTGAGTCCCAGAAGGCGCTCGGCAGCAGCGTGCATATACTCGGGGTCGGTTGAAATACCCACAGTAAATCGGCTGGGTACATCGACACGTATATTCTGACGGCTGAGCGCGTTTGTAAGGTTAGCATCGATAGAAATGGGGGTAAGGCTCAAATAGGCATAGTCCTGAATAATAGGCCACACGAATTTACCTCCTCCGTGCACACAGGTAGTTGATGATTTTCCCGAACCTGTTCCATACACAACGAGAATCTTGTCCGACGGACAACGTCTGTACCGGTTTATGAACGATACAATAACAATGAACAGCGCTGCAATACCGCCTAAAATCAAATAAATCTCTTCCATAATTTTTATATATTAAGATTAGTTATTTACGCTTTACGAGCAGTGTGCTGCTGCCCAAATTCTCCACCACTACTACCTTGCTTCCTGTGGGCAAAGGCTCTGCGTCGTTTGTAACGGCATCGAACTCAAATATTGTACCGTTAAGGCTTATCTGCACCTTGCCTTTTCCGCTGTTGCTTGCCGGAATGCGCAGATATACATCGCAGGTCTTGCCCACACAATCCTCCATCTTTATATTGCCGCTCGACTCGAGCTTCATTATTTTGCAAATGACAAACATCAAGGCAGCCACAAAAAAGACACCCACCGCTATTGCTGCAATAATGAGTAGGAAGTTATTATCGATATATTTATCGAAACATACACCTCCCCAGCCAAATCCCATAAGGAAATTCACGATACTGCGCACCGAGAAGAGCGACATTGCACCTCCCGTATCCATAGTACCGCCGTCGGCTGCGTCAAAATCGAAATCAGTATCTGCATCACCTATACCTATGAATGTCAAAATAGTCTGTACGGCGAACACAGCAGTACTTACAATGGCACAAATCCAAAAAGTCTTTAAGGTAGCGTCCATCGACCCTAACCAAGCTGATATACTTTCCATAATGTTTTTATTTTTTTAATGAATTTATCGTCTGATATTCCACATTTTGTTTGTCCCGTCGGCATTGAACATCACATCTATATTGGCACCCTCCTTTTGCGAAATAATATCCCAGGCACGCAACTGAATAAACTGGTCGGTTGTGAGCCCAAGTTCCATCTGATAAGCCTTGTCGGCAATGGCACGCTGACGCTCGGCAGCCTCCTTGGCAATGAGCATCTCGCGGCGCGACTCCTCGGTACGCTTGGCCTGTGTGGCAGCAGCCGTAAGGTTCATCTCCTCCTTTTGTTTATCATTGGGAATAGCCCTGCCCACAAGAACATCTATTACATCAACAGGAAGCTCGCCCGACTTTTCGCTCACCGATGCAATGTGCGCAATAATATCGTCCTTCACCATCTGGTTTATAGAGTCGAGGACCTCGCGGTTGGACATTAGGTCGAAAGGACCATATTTAGAGATGTAGTTACGCACGGTGTTGCGGTAACGCTCCCGCACCACATTGTCGTACCAGTTGAGTCCATAATTGGCAATGAGCACTGCCGATTTGTTGTCCTTTACCTGCAATTGAATCTGGGTATTGAAGTCGAGCAGTGTATTGTCGTTCGATGTTACATCGTCGAGCGTCTCGTCATATTTCTGTGGCAACATATTCACAATCACATAGTCGGTAGAAGGCCACGTATAGGCCAATCCCGTCTCAACAGGTGTCGCGTCCACTCCACCGTGGCCGAAAATCCAAGGCTTATGAATAAGTACCGCCTCCTGACCATAATCGGGTGTCACCGATGTACACGAAGCAAATATCACCCCCACCAACAAAAAATACAATACTGAATACTTTTTCATACTACCATTCTTTGATTTGTTATACTTTATCTTAATTGTTCCTGCCCGAAATTTTCCTGTAGGGAAAAAATTCCAATTTTAGAAGCTGCTTAAATTTCTAAAAAAATTATTATATTGGAAGCCGTTATTTCTTTGTTTTTTCAAAAATATATACTTTTTTCATAAAAAGCAAATATACTTAGAAGCTGTTTAAATTTCTTTCAAAATATTATTTACATAGCCTCAAAGAAGTGCTTGTCTTTTTATGCCCTTTTTTGCCTGTTTTTCTCTTTTTCGCAGTTACATAGCCCGCTATGCGCCTTTGAAAAATAAAAAAACACT
>JAFZIA010000071.1 GCA_017554605.1 Bacteroidaceae bacterium | reverse complement strand
TTTATATCGTTAAGTTTTTTATAGGTCAAAAATATTGCCAACGAGCAAAACGCAAGTTTACTTGCAGTTTTTCGGCGAGTGCAGCCTATTTTGGCGCAATGCAAAAGTGGAATGTTTTATTATTTTTCGAGGGCGCGTAGCGGGCTACGTAACCGGGAGAAAGAAGAAAACGGGCAGTTTTGAACATAAAAAACAACGAAATAACGGCTTCCAATATAATAATAACTTTTTTTAGAAATTTAAACAGCTTCTTATATCCTTAAGTTTTTTATAGGTCAGAAAATAGTGTCAGCGAGCAAAAGAAAGTACCACCAGGAGGTAGGATTGACAAAAAGATCCCGCACCCTTCTGCCGGTATACTCTTATAGGATAATATATCCACTCTGAACTAATTGTTTTTCCCGAAGCAACCGCTATACTATTTCTAAAATAACAGGGAGCACCGAAGTACTCCCCGTAAAAATTCATTTTTCATTTACCATTCAATCCTATTGGCTTCATCAGTCGCGCAAGCGGAATCCCGAAGCTTTAGCCAGTATCGCAGCTTCCGTGCGTCGTGCCGACATAAAGGACATCGCATTAAGCACAAGTGCAATAAAAGGAAAGAACATTGCTATCTGCAGCGACACGCCCACTCCTTCGATAAGAAGCAACGATGCGATAAGCAGCAATATGTAATATCCGGTGAGCAACAGTACGCTCAGTACCGAGCATCTTTTTTGCAGCTCGAAATTCTGGAACGACGATATTACCAGAGTAAAGGCGTTTACCAATGCTGTAAAGATGAGCACCACGCCCAATGCACACACAACGTGGCTGCTGCTGCCGTCGGGCTGTAACAATGAGAAATTACCGAGCACCGAGGTTGCACCATTCGGCTCAATCAACTGCATCAGGGGCATAAAGAGCGACGCAACGATGAGCGCAATGGATATTACAAAAAATATTTGATAAGGACGAAACTTCATATATCCGTTGTTCTTTTTTTTAATCCTCGTCCTCAACCTCCTTAGACGGGTCGCGGAAATGAACCTTTCCGTCGATGAACTCCTGGGCTGCAATCAAGGTAGGCTTGGGCAGTCTCTCATAGTAACGTGAAATTTCAATCTGCTCGTGATTCTCGAACTGTTCCTCGAGATTGTCGGTTGTCGACGAAAACTCGTTCAACTTCTTCTGTAACTCCTCCTTCATTTCCGCAGCTATCTGATTGGCACGCTTACCAATGATTGATACCGACTCGTAAACATTACCTGTCTCGGTTACAAAATCTGCCATATTACGTGTAACCGTACTTGTGGGAGCATTTGTCTTCTTATAATCCATTGTTGTATATTTTGGTTTATTGTTTGTTTCTAAAATTATTCACTTATCACCTTAAGGGCCTCTTTATAATAGCTCTCGGCCTCGGGGACATACTTGCTCGAGGGGAACTCGTTCTTAAAAGAGTAATATTCGTCTACAGCATCTCGGTAACGGTCTATCTTCTTGTCCTCTACACTGTGAAGCGCCATCTTGTACTTTGCACGGAGCACCAGCATCGAAAGCTCCTCACGGAATTTTGTATAGGGATAGTCGTTAAGTACATTCTGTGCCGTAATGATGCAGGCAAGGTAGTTGTTGCCCATATATGCCATATAATCGCCAAGCTCGTAATACAACTTAGCCGACAGCATCTCCTTTTCGACAATGACGTCGTGCATATCCATTATCATCTGCTGGGCCTCGTTGCGATGCACGCTCGCGGGGAAGTACTCTATAAAAAGCTGCAGCTCCTGGATTGCTGTATATGTATCCGTCTGGTCGAGCTCAGGCTCTGCAATATTCTTGAAAAGGGACTTGCCCGAGTAGAAACGTGCAAGCTCTGCATAGTTGCCACGGGGATAGCTTGTGTAATACATCTTGAAATATTGCGCTGCGGTATAATAGTCGCGCGACTCATAGTAGCACAGGCCAAGCAGGAACAAAGACTCCTCGGCCTTGTGGCTTCCCTTGAAGAGTCTTATCAGCCCCTCGAGAATGGGAGCAGCCTTGGCATAATCACCCTGAATGTAATACTCCTTTGCAGCCTCGTAGCGATATTCAATATCGGTGGTGGGCTTTATGATTTTATTGTACTGCGAACAGGAAGAAAGCAGTACGACCAAAAGAAGCAATATTTGATAGAAATTCTTCATACTCAGAATAATAACATACGACACCCTACTCACTTGCGGAGACAATGACGCACTTTATCACAAAAATTGTTTGCAAAGATACAATATTTACAAGTAAAGAGCAACCTTTTGACACTATTATTAACAAATTAGTGCGCTAAAAATGATTAAAAAAATTTCATTTGTAACAAAAGGCTGCATTTTTTGCACAAAGTAACGGCGGCACCGTCAATGATGCCGCCGTTCCGTCTGTCCGGGGAATACTTGTCCCTATTACTTTACAATAACTTTCACTCCGTTTACAATGTAGAAGCCACCGGGAAGCTGGATATTCGCAACACTCTCCACAGTCTGTGCAAAGACATTGCGTCCTGCAATATCGGCAACCTCGACCCTTGTGGGCACAGGTGCCGACACCACAATCCCGCCCTGAACGGGGTACACCTCCACTCCGCTCTCCTGTCCTACAACCGGAACACCCACTGTCCCGTCGGTATTCTCCATTCCCGCACGCTGATATACACGCACCCAGTCGAAGCGAGTCTCGTATGTGTGCGAAACGTCGGCATTTGCAGCCCAGGAGCCGTTGCCCACGCTCTGGTTGAGGATAAGATGGAAATGTTTGTCAAAGGGCCACTGTCCCTGATTGAGCGCCGATTGGTCGGTAGACTTTGTATAGCGTCCTACCTCTTTTCCGTCGACGTACCATATAAGGGTAGTCTCGTCCCACTTGAGTCCATAGGTGTGGTAGCGGTCGTACGATACGCCTGTATTGAAGCTCGACTGGGGATTGTTCTTGTAGCCAAGGTTGTATGTCCAGTTGCTGTGCACAGTGTGATATGAGCGGCCGTCGGTGTCTATTGCCTCCCAGATGTCAATCTCGCCGCAATCGGGCCAGCCTGCCGACTGATCCTCGGGCATCATCCAGAATGCAGGGAAGTTACCAGTCCAGGGGTTAGTCAACAGGCGAGCCTCAACATATCCGTATGTAAATCCGAAACGCTTGTTGCTCTTTATACCGCCTGTAATCATAGGAACGGGGTCGCCCTCTGTATCGGGGTTGGGGATTGCGCGTGTCACAAGGTCGCCGCCCTGCAGATACACCACCTGCTCGCTGTCGCTGAGCCAACGGTTCCAGGTTGCGCCGTAACGCTGGCAACGCATCCACTTGTTGTCTACGGGCTGTGTATAGTCATCGGCATTGAACTCATCGCTGAACACCAACTGCCAATCGCTGCCCGTAGCCTTTTCGAACACTGCATAAATCTCGACGTCGCCATCAACTGCCGGAGCGGGAACAACAAACTTGCCGTCGCCCATAGCCTCAACAGTCTCCTCTTTCCATTGGCAGTTGCCGTTCACATACTGCTCGCCGGCAAGATTGTGACCGTGACGGACAACAACCTTATTGGCCGAGTGGCCGGGAGCTCCGCGCAGCACACCTATAACAGATTGATTAAGTGTCACAGCAAGTGGCAATGCACTGTTGTTAGCACCGTCGATGCTTCCGTTCACCGTTACAAGTTTAAGCGACTTGTCGCCACTTGCCACGTTCAACAGGAAATCGGCAATGACGCAACCGTCCTTACCGAACCCGGCCGAACCGTCGGGCGAGACGTTATCCTTATCCATTTTGAGACGCGCACGGTAAATGCCGTCGGGCAACAGCTCGGGCAACGAACAGGCGGGCAACGCTGCTCCACCCTCGGGGCACGACTGTGCCTGCTCGCCGGCGCTGTTCTTTCCTTTATAATATGTATATGCTACAAGCTCGCTCGACACCGAGGGCTGCTCAACGCCGTCAACCGTGTTGAACACTGCCGTAAAGCGTCCGTCGTTGTTAAGGTCGATAAAAAGATACTTGTCGACAGCATTTGCAAGAGCATCATCGACGCTTACGCTTATACTGCGTGTAGCATTGAGCAATACGGGAGCATCTGCTGTAAGGTCGTAATAATCGGCTGTTCCGGCAACCTTTGAGAGCGAGTTTCCATTTACCTTTATTGCATAGTCAACATTCTCGGTCTTCTGATTCTTGTCGAACGAAAGTGCATATCCACTGCCTCCAGCACCATTGTCGCGTGCGAAAAGAGCCTCAACTCTTACATCGCCATCCATAAACTCAGCAGGAATCTCATACTCGTTGCCTGCAAGAAGGAAGCCGGGAACAACCTCTTCGCTGTACTGCTTCACTCCGTGGATATACTCAAGTCCGTCGAGGTTGTGGCCGTGGCAAATCTTTATTGCATCTACAACATAGCCGCTCTTGGGCTGAACTTTTATCTTAAGAGGCTCGCCGAAAGTGTAGCGGCCATCGGCGGCATCGGTGAGGATTGTTACAGTACCATTATTTGCAGTACACTCAACATTGCAATAACCATCGTGCACATTAAGGCGGACGTCGCAAATTGCTCCACCGTTCTTTATTATTCCGTTGCCGTCCTCGGCACGTCCTGCGGGGTCAATCGATGCCCAGTCTACCTTGTAGCGCATACGGTAGAAGCCATTCTCAAGGTTTGCGGGAACGGTAAATGCGGGAGGATTAAGGACATTTGAATTTGTCACTTGCTCGCCATTGCTGTTGTATCCTGTTCCCGAACCAAGGTTAGGCTCGGCATAAGAGAATGCCATAATGTCGCTGCCCTCGGGGATTGAACCGTCGGCATTGAGCTTGGCCTCAAAAGTTCCGTCCTGTCCGCAGTCGATATACACGAAGCCGTGCATCCAGTTGCCCGAAAAACCGAATTTGGGCGACACGGCCTCACCTGCACGGGCCGAGAATGTGGGAGTATCCACGCTTGAATATACCTTGAGGGGAGTAGGAAGAGCTATTGTCTGACTGCCAAGAGAGACGCTGTTCAAACGGCGGCTCGCGTGTGTATAGTTCTGCTCCTTGTCGAACACAATGGGATAATCCTCGGTGACCTCGGGGGCTGCGGTCGACTTTACACGGATATAGTCGATATCGGGCATCCATCCGCTCTTGCTGTAGAGCCTTATGGTGTTGTTGCCCTTCTGCAACTGAACAGTAAACTCCTTGACAGCAACAGTTGACCAGCCACCCGAATTTACAGTTGTCTCGATGGGGGTGCCACCGTTGACACTCAAGCACAAAGGACGGTTGTCACCCGTAATATATGCAACGCTCAGTGTGTACTCGCCACCCTCGTTGCTGAATACATTGCGCCACTGTATGTCGTTGTCCTCGCTGTTGCCCAGCCAACCTACCTTTACACCGCCCGAGCAGTTGGAAGCCTCGCTGTATATAGCTGTGCCCACGCTCTCGTTGCTCTTGATTTCCTGATATGCTGTAAGCCACGCAGTCTCGGCCTCGTAGAGTGTGCGCTCTACTCTTTCCGCTGCATCGAGGGTATATATCCTTGTTCCGTGTGCAGGAACAGAGACACTCATACTGCCGCTCATTACACCTACGTCCTTACGCTCGAAAAGGTCGCGCACCTTTACATTGCCTGCAAGGTCGAGCAAGCCGAACTCTACGTCAACAGTTACAGCCGAGTTTGTGGGATTATAGATTGCCACAGCACGCTTGTTGCCGTTGAGAGTCTCCACGTCCTTCACAAGGACGTATGCACCGTTTGCTCTTTTGACAACGTATGCCTGCAAGCCGAGAGTATTCTGGTTAAGCGCAATGAGCTCCTCATTCTGCATAAGCGCCAGGGCATTGCCCTTTATGTCATTCATATCGCAACCGATGAGCAAGGGAGAGCTCATAATGCACCACATTCCAAAGTGAGTCTTGTCCTCCTCGTCTGTCAGTCCACGGCCCACCTCGAGCATATCCATATCATTGTAGTGTCCGTAGCTTGTATAGGCCGACAGGTAAAGGCTCTGGTTGATGATGCTCTTCACCGACTCCCAGCCAAGGTAGATATCCTCGGTTGTACGCCAAGAGTCGGCAATACCGCAAGCCCAAGTACCGGGGAACGCCCAACGGCATATATTCCAGGTAATATCGTCGCGTCCTACAGCCTGCAGCGCAGCAGCAATCTCCTCGTAGCGCTGCTTCACATCGAGGTCGAGACCGTCGGCGTTGTTATTGCCGTCGGCACCGCAATAGTCAATCTTTATAAAATCGAAGTTGAGTTCGTTGAAATAGAGGTCAAAATCCTGCGCATCGTGTTTGTAGAGTCCTACGCCAATGCCGATTGTATCTTTGGGATTACCCCAGTATGAGGCACAGGTATTTGCACCCGCATCGGAATAAATTCCCGCCTTGAGCCCCTTCGAGTGGATATAATCGACAAGGGGACGCAATCCTTTGGGGAAGCGCGTGGGATGAATGAGCAGCTTTCCATTTGCATCTCGACCGCCAAAGAAGCCGTCGTCAATGTTTATGTGGTTATAACCTTTGGCATAGAATCCCAGGTTGACCATAGCGTCCACCTGCGACTGTATGACAGAGTCGTTAATCTGGAAACCGTAGGTATTCCAGGAACTCCACCCCATAAGGGGAGGATTTTCGGCATTGGCCTGCAAGCAGGAAGCCGACATTGCAGCAAGCAGCATTATGCCCTTGCAACAGTTCAAGAATTTCTTTCTCATAATATAGATTTAATGTTTATTGACAGTCTATACGGTCGTTGCAGAATATTGCAATATGCAAAAATAATAAAACCAAAGGAATAAACCATTATTCCGGAAGTTAATTTAATGTGCACACGATATTTAAGAAGCTGTTTAAATTTCTAAAAAAAGTTATTATTATATTGGAAGCCGTTATTTCGTTGTTTTTTATGTTCAAAACTGCCCGTTTTCTTCTTTCTCTCGGTTACGTAGCCCGCTACGCGCCCTCGAAAAATAATAA
>JAFZIA010000070.1 GCA_017554605.1 Bacteroidaceae bacterium | reverse complement strand
TTGGCTGCGCTCATTGCGTGTGAATGCAAGCATTCACCCATTCGCTTGCACAAGCTTTCTCTCGCACTGTTTCCTTAAAACAGCCTACCCGCAACCTGAATTTCTTTTCGGCGTGCAGTTGGTCTGAAAATCACCTGCTTAAACAGATAAAATTATATGGCGCTCCATTAATATAAGCAAATTACCCACACCTTTTTTCTACTGAGCCATTAATGCACGTTTTTCAACAAAGCAAAAAAAAGGGGCAGGTCAATCGCCCAGCCCCTCAAGATACTTGAACCGTCTGAAGAAGTCCTTCCTCTTTTTCCTCGTCTTCATAACCGGGATACAGTAGTCCTCACTTCCCTTACGACGGACTTTCATAATGCCCCTTACAACCTTATACAAGAAGGAGACGACAAGTACACTTACAATAGTTATCCATACAGTCATAGGGCTTTTGTGTTAAGTTAAAAACTTTCAGTCGCATCTCACGGCTCTAAAACTAATTATAAATTCCGAATAATCCAAATTACCGAGTATTTTTTTCTTTTTCAGCAAAAAAGCAAGGCTACTCTCCGGTAGAGGAAATCTTGAGCAAACGCGTAAGAACCAAGCTCGATTGGATTCTTACCACGCAGCAAAATTCGCCGAAGGCAAACTGTCACAGAGCGACTGAGGAGTTCAAAAAACACCCTTCTCAGTTTTTTGTAAACTAAAAGGCCAGGCGCAGCCCGTAGTTGATGACACGGCGGCCGTCGGGGTCGTCGTCGCTACGATAGGCAACGCGACAGTAGTGCGCATCGTTGCACCAGTCACCACCACGAAGCACGCGATAAGAGCCCGACGATGGACCTTGCGGGTTGGTTTGAGGAGAGGAAGAATAACTGCCTTTCCAATCATAGCACCACTCCCTTACATTGCCGGTCATATCATAAAGGCCAAGTTCATTGGGCTGCTTGCCTTTTACGGGGTGAGTTTGTTCGTTGCTATTACCTTTATCATCACCCCACCAAGCTACAGCGTCTATACTGTTGCTGCCACTGTATTTGTAATTGTTATTCTTGCCTTTGTTACCACCGCGTGCTGCAAACTCCCACTCGGCCTCGGTGGGCAGGCGGAATTTACGCCCGGCAGGCAGTTGGCCGGCAAGCAAGGTGTTGAGCTTGTTTATAAAATCTTTGCAATCGTTGTAGTTTACTTGTTCCACAGGATTATTGCTGCCTTTGAAATGCGACGGATTTCTGCCCATCACCGCTTGCCAAAGAGCCTGTGTCACCTCGGTCTCGCCAATATAATAGTCGCCAAGGGTTACGGAGTGAACGGGTTTTTCTTCGCTATACCCATCATTTGAGCCCATATTGAATGTGCCGCCAGTAACGGCAACCATTATAAAGGAGACTCCATTAACTGTCACAACGTAATTAGTCCCACTCTTTTGAACTGAGGTATTTAATACAAGTGTAGCGTTTATATTTGCAGGCTCGGCGGTTATTGTAATTCTCTCGGTATACTCCTTGTAGCCTTCTTTTGCGATTTTTACATTGTAAGAACCTTTTTTCAGTTCGTATGCGTTTATGGGAGTAGTGCCAATGCGTTTGCCGTCGACGGTTACCGTAGCACCCGCAGGGGTTGTGGTTACATACAGTTTACCGGGAAGGTTGGCAATTGAATCGCGGCGGCGCTGCTCGGCAGCCTGTTTGAGTGCGGCATTTTCGGCCAACAGTCTTTGTTGAACAGCAGCAATTGAATCACTTATACGTTTATCCTCCGCCGCTTTTCTTGCTGTTGCAATTGAATCGCGCCTTGCCTTTTCTATTATTGCCAATCTCTCTTGTTCGGCACGCTCGTTGTTATAATTATTTATTGCAATTCCTGCAAATACAACACACAGTATTGCAGCTACAATACCCACGGGAATTTTCCAGTTGAAAAGCTTTTTGGGCTCATTGTCCGCGGTTGCAGCACCGTTGTTGTTCATAGGTCCAGTTGGGCGCGACACCCCTCCGCTCTTAACCATTGGTTGTGTAGGACGTGACACGCTGCCGCCACTCTTTGCCATTGGCTGCGTGGGGCGCGAACTACTGCCGGCAGCAGGTTGCGCATCGAGCAATGCAAGAAACTCATCTATGCTCTGCGGACGTGCCTCCCTCATAAATGACATTGACTTTATAACAGCCTCGGCAACCGCACCGCTCACATTTTTCTCTGCAAGGTCACTCTGCAAGCTGCGGCTATCGACAAGACGCAACGCAGGGGGAGGAATCTCACCCGTAAGCAGTGTAAAGAGCGTTGCACCGAGCGAGTAAATGTCGGTTGCGGGAGAAAACTCTCCCACTCCTCCCTCGCCGTACTGTTCCATAGGGGTGTAGCCGGGGCTTGTGCCGTAGGTGCTTGCAGCAGAGGTTGCCTTGCCTTTTTCGTTATAATGCTTTGAGAGTCCAAAGTCTATGAGCACGGCATTGCCGTCCTCGTCTATGAGGATATTGTCGGGCTTCACATCGAGGTGCATCATTTTACGCGCGTGCACATACTTGAGCGCTGCTGCCACCTGACAGATATAAAAGAGTGCGTCCTCTTCGTTCAATGCGCCGCGTTTGTCGACAAGCGAACCGAGTGAACCCGCGCCGTGGTACTCCATCACATAGTAGGCCGTGTCGTTCTCTTCAAAGACATCGTATATCGAGATTATATTAGCGTGCTTGAGGGTTGCAATGCTACGCGCCTCCTTCAGGAATTTGTCGAGGAAGAGCGCAACCAACTCGCGGCTGCTGCTTGTGCCGAGCGACACGCGTGTGCTACCATCTACGCGGTCGCACAGCTCGCGCATAAAGAACTCCTTTACGACAACTTCCCTGCCGAGTCCTGTCTGCAGGGCAAGGTAAGTAATTCCAAAGCCACCCTGGCCCAGGGTGCGGATTATGCGGTATTTTCCTCCTTGCAAAAATGTATTTTCACTCAGATGCATATACTGTTCAATTTGTTTGCGCGCAAAAATAAGAAATTCAAGTCACAGATACAATTATTAACAATTCAATTATCCATCATTCTCAGGGACTTTTCCGATAGAAACAATATCGCCCCTCTTTCGCTAATTGAAAGAAGGGCGATATTATACATCACTTTTTACAAAACTTCCTTTGTAAACTACAACGCCAAGCGCAGGCCATTGCTGTAGCCGCGGGCACCAGGTTTGGCATAGTTGCGGAAAGCAACGCGACAGTGCTGCGCCTTCATATCCCAACTGCCACCGCGAATCACGCGATACGAGCCCGACGACGGACCTTGCGGGTTGGCATCGGGAGAAACAGAGTAATAGTCCTTAGCGTACCAATCGCTGCACCACTCATAGACATTACCGCTCATATCATAAATTCCAAGCTCATTGGGCTGCTTCCTCTTTGCAAGATGAGTCTCTTTTCCGCTGTTGACATCGTACCAGGCAACATCGGAAAGGACGTCGCTGCCACTGAAGTCACACCCTTCGCTCCTGTTGCCTCCTCGGGCTGCATACTCCCACTCGGCCTCGGTGGGCAGGCGGAACTTGCGTCCGGTAGACAGTTGGCCTTCGAGCAGCGTGTTCAGCTTGTCTATAAAATTCAGACAGTCGCTGTAGCTCACTGTCTCAACGACATTATCGTCACTTTTGAAGCTGGAGGGATTATTGCCCATCACCGCCTGCCAAAGGGACTGTTTCACCTCAGTCTCGCCAATATGATAGTTGTCAAGAACAACCGTGTGGACGGGCTTTTCATCGCCGCTTCCATCGTTTGAACCCATATTGAACGAGCCGCCTTCAACGGCAACCATAGTAAAGGAGACACCATTTACTGTAAAGGTCTGTTTTTCCTTTTGCGCTTGCGGCACAGGCTCCGTTGCAGGGCCGTTGCCACCATTCATCACCACCCACGCAAGGACCAGGCACAGTATTGCAGCCACAATACCCGCAGGAGTCTTCCAATTGAAAGGCTTCGTGGGAGGTTCATTCACCGAGGGGGTTTCCTGGGACTTTATATGCTTAGAAGCTCCGCCACCGTCGGGCACCTGCTCTTTACCGTAGAGAAGAGCACCGCTGTTCACAGGCTGCGCGTCGAGCATAGACAAGAACCCGTCTATGCTCTGCGGACGGTTCTCCTTTACAAGAGACATAGATTTTACTATTGCCGTAACAACAGCGTCACTCACATTTTTCCCGTAAAGCGCATCGAGCAGGCATTGGTTGTCGGCCAACTGTAGCGCAGGAGGAGGTATCTCACCCGTTAGCAGCGTAAAGAGCGTTGCACCGAGCGAATATACATCGGTTGCAGGAGAGAACTCCCTTACTCCGCGGGGATTGTACTGCTCCATAGGGGCGTATCCGTGGCTTATGCCTATGGGAGTGGCCGAGGTTGCCTTGCCCTTTTCGTTATAGCGCTTGGATTGTCCAAAGTCTATGAGCACGGCGTTTCCATCGTCGTCTACGAGGATATTGTCGGGCTTCACATCGAGGTGCATAATGCGGCTGGCGTGCACAAACTTGAGCGCCTCAGCCACCTGACGTATGTAGTAGAGCGCGTCCTCTTCTCTCAGCGCGCCACACTGCTCTACAAACGAGCCGAGCGACCCTGCACTGTGATACTCCATCACATAGTAGGCAGTACCGTTCTCCTCGAAGACGTCGTATATAGAGATTATATTGGCGTGCTTGAGGGCTGCAATGTTACGCGCCTCCTTGAGGAATTTGTCGAGGTAGAGCGCAACCGACTCACGGCTGCCGCTTGTGCCGAGCGATACACGCGTGCTGCCTTCTATGCGGTCGCAATGCTCGCGCATAAAGAACTCCTTTATCACCACCTCGCGGTTGAGTCCAGCCTGCAGGGCAAGATAGGTTATTCCAAAGCCTCCCTGGCCAAGCAAGCCAAGTATGCGGTATTTGCCGCCCTGCAGCGGGGTGTTCTCTTTCAGATTCATTGTGTTTCGTCTGGTTTGTGTTTTTTCCTAATCCTTTATTGCCAAGGAACAGCCATTATGCCTGCTTGTACTTGGCTGCCCACTCCTTATCGACATAATTGTCGAGCAGGGTGCAGGCGTGCGAGCTGAAGTCGAGACCGCAGCGCATTATCTTGTCCCACTCCTCTTGCGAGAGAGAGTTCAGGGCGTCGCGTGTAACGCCACCCGACACAATGCCGTACACCACTCCCGCATTGAAATTATCGCCGGCACCCACGGTACTCACCACCTCAACCTCGTTGGGCGTGTAGCTCTTTTCTCCAGCACGCGAGAAGAGCATCACACTGCCGCCGCCCTGCGTACAGATGAAATTGGGCGAGTAGAACTTTATCTTCTCCTTGTACACGCGGTGGGCATCGGTGAGCGAGTATAGATTCTCGAAATCCTCGATAGAGCCGCGCACAATGTCGGCATACTCGAGATTCTCGATGAGGGCCTCGGCAAGCTTCACACGCTCGTGCAGGTGGTTCTTGCGGAAGTTAATATCATAGTACAGTATTGCGCCGCGCTCACGGGCATACTCAAGAAAAGCCTTTGTCTTGCTGCGCAGCACGGGGTTAAGCACAAAATATGAGCCGTAGACAACAACGTCGTCGGCGTCTATCTGCGGGAAGTCCACATCGAGACGGTTATTGGGATAATCCTTGTAGAAGAGATACTCGGCGTCGTTGCGCTCATTGAGGAAAGCAAGCGAGAGGGGCGACTTTCCGTCGTTGAAGCTGCACACCGACGACACATCGACTCCGCTGTCGCGCAGTGTATCTATAATCATTGTACCCACCTTGTCGTTGCCCACCTCGCTTATGAACGACACATCGAGCCCCATACGCCCAAGGCTAATCATACTGTTGAACGTGGAACCGCCGGGAACAGCCTTCACTGGCACATTGTCACGGAATATAATATCGAGGATTGTCTCGCCAATACCAATAATTTTTCTCATATCTCTTTGCTTGTTGTATGACTGATGTAAAACAATAGAGCCTCAACACCCCTCGTCGAGCAGTGCATCGAGCTCACGGATATTATTCGCCACTCCAAAAAGGGCGTCGAAACGGGCGCGTATAAAACCCTGTTGCTGCAACCCTTGCAGAAACTCCAGCATCTTATCCCAAAAGCCGTTTACATTGTAGAGTATTACCCTTTTGCTGTGATAACCTATTGTAAGAGCAGCCGCAACGTGGAAAATCTCGTCAACAGTACCCACTCCACCGGGAAGCGCCACAAGAACGTCGCTCCTCGAGAGGATATTGTCCTTCCTGTCGCTCAGATTTTGTGTCACCACACGCTCGTCGAGCAGGGTGCTGACCCTGTTGCGCTCTATGAGCACCTGCGGAAAGACACCAACTATGCGTGCCCCGCACTCCTTGGCCGCCGCTGCCGTTGCCTCCATAAGCCCCGCCGCTGCACCTCCATAGACAAGAGTGAGCCCTTTGTTGCCAATGAGCGAGCCCACAAGGCGCGCCTGCTCCACAAAAGCCTTGTCTATGCTCTCCGAGGCTGCACAAAATACTCCAACACTCCTTATCGCTGCCATAATCTATCAGAGACTCTGCATATCATTCAAACGCTTGTACACTCCGTCAAGGGCAAGCAGCTCGTCGTGTGTGCCACGCTCCACGATACGTCCGTCCTTGAGCACGCAAATCTCGTCGGCATTCTTGATGGTCGACAGGCGGTGGGCAATGGCAATTGTGGTACGGGTCTTCATAAGACGCTCTAAAGCCTCCTGCACAAGACGCTCGCTCTCGGTATCGAGTGCCGATGTAGCCTCGTCGAGAATGAGTATGGGAGGATTCTTGAGAATTGCACGGGCTATGCTGATACGCTGGCGCTGGCCACCCGACAGCAAGCAACCGCGGTCGCCCACCACCGTGTCGTAGCCCTGTTCGGTTGCCATAATGAAATCGTGGGCATTGGCAATCTTTGCAGCCTCGATGACCTGCTCCATTGTGGCATTCTCCACTCCGAAGGTGATATTATTGAAGAATGTATCGTTAAAGAGGATAGCCTCCTGGTTCACATTTCCTATGAGCGAGCGCAACGACTTCACCGACATATCGCACACGTCGACCCCGTCGATGAGAATCTGTCCCTCGGTAGCATCGTAGTATCGTGGGATAAGGTCCACCATAGTCGACTTTCCCGAACCCGACTGTCCCACAAGAGCCACAGTCTTACCCTTTTCTATTGTAAGGTTAATGTCGCTGAGGACCTTCTTCTCGCCATCGTATGAGAACGAGAGGTTTCTGTACTCAATGCCCTGCTGCATCTCCTTTATAGAAACCGCACCCTGCTTGTCGGTAATAGGATTCACAGTGTGCAGAATCTTATCGATACGCTCCACGGACGCAAGACCACGGGGAATGCTGTACGACGCTTTTGAAAGTTCCTTAAGGGGATTGATGATGCTGTAAAGGATTGTCATATAATAGATGAACGCAGGCGCCGATATTGGAGAATTATTGCCAAGAATGAGCGTACCACCGAACCACAGCACAATGACAATGACACAAGTACCCAGAAACTCGCTCACAGGGTGCGCCATTGCCTGACGCATCGTAACGCGCATAGTGGCATTGCGCAACTCGTTGCTCACTCTGAGGAAACGGCCCGACATTTTCTTCTCGGCAAGGAACGCCTTTATAATGCGTAGGCCACCGAGAGTCTCCTCCATCTGCGACATTGTCTCGCTCAGTTTCGACTGTGCAAGAAGCGACTTCTGCTTCAACTTACGTCCTACAAGACCCATAATCCAACCAAGGCAAGGGATTACCGAAATTGTAAAGAGCGTAAGCTCCCAGCTTATATAGAGCATTGTACCGAAGTATATAATAATGAGAATGGGGTTCTTTATAAGCATATCGAGAGAGCTTGCGATAGAGTTCTCCACCTCAATAACGTCACCGCTCATACGGGCAATAATATCGCCCTTTTTCTCTTTTGAAAAGAAGCCCAGAGGCAACGACAGCACCTTGTCGTAGAGCTGTGTGCGAATGTCGCGCACAACACCCGTACGCAACGGAATAATAGATGCCGACGATGCAAAGTAGGCAGCAGTCTTGAGCAGAGTCATCACAATAAGGAAAATACCCAGCAATAACAACGTGGTAGATGCCCCACTTGTTTGTATAAGGTCGTTAAGATAGTAGTTGCAGTTGTTGAGCAGCACCTCCTGAATATTATCCATATTGGCCTGTTCCCAGGGAATGAACGACACCGGAGCCGCCTCACGCATCTTGAAGAGAATCTCCAAAATAGGGATTATAATGGCAAATGAAAAAACGTTGAGCACTGCCGATACGAATGTAAAGACAAAAGACAGTACAAGATACTTCTTGTAAGGCGGAATATACCGCTTAAGAACCTTAAAAAACTCTTTCATAGTTATTATTTTTCGTAAGAGGGCACATAGCACCCGAAGTTATTTCGCAAAGTTAACTCTTTTTTATCGGTTAAGCCCTTTCATTTTTCATTTTTAAATGCTTACATTGCACAAGAAGCAATAAATCCCCTATTTTTGCACTATGAAAAAGCCTCTTTATCCCATATTGCTCTTGTTTATGCTCGTTGCACCGTGCAGCCTTGGGGCACAAGAGACTGCGGGCGACACATTGTCGTATGACACCCGCCGAGCATACATTGTGGGACAGAGCGTACATCGAGGCGAGACTATCCCGCATATAAAACTGCCCACATACTATGCCTACGCGCCGATTATATTCAAAAACAAGAAGCAGCGTAAGGAGTACGACCGCCTTGTGCGCGACGTCAAGCGCGTGCTTCCTCTTGCAGCAGAAATTCGAGGAATAATAATAGAAACATACGAGACACTACAACTGCTTCCCGACGACAAGTCACGCGAGCGTCACATCGACAAGCTCGAGAAAGAGCTCAAGGAGATATACACCCCAAAGATGAAGAAGCTCACCCTGCGTCAGGGCAAGCTTCTTATAAAATTGGTCGACCGCGAATGCAACCAAAGCGCCTATCAGTTGATAAAGCTCTTTATGGGCAGTTTCAAAGCTGTATTCTACAACGCCTTTGCGTCTATATTCGGTGCAAGCCTCAAGAAAAGCTACGACCCCACAGGCGACGATTGGCTCGTGGAACAGGTTGTGGTAAAGGTGCTTACCGGGCAACTATAACCTCTTTGCGTCGCGCAGTACAATGAGTCCCTCGGGACCCATATTAAAGAGAAGGTCGACAACACTCAAGTTGGGAATAAAACCATTGCGGGAGGCAAACACCTGATAATAAGGCACTGCTGGGTCACAGGAAAAGGAGGCAAGATTACCAGGCTCGGCCATTGCACGAATATCCACAATTTGATTTTCTTCAGTTTCCACCGCACTATTTTCAATTATATGCACCGTGTGCTCTAACCCCAAAAGTTCGCTTACCAGCGCGTGAAGCTGCAAATTGAAATCCAGCAGAAAACCGTCTTTCTGCCGATAGAACCTCTCAAAGTCATCGGCATAATACTCGAAAAAGGGACTTTTGCGATAGGCACTCACAAGAGCATTCCAATGAAGATGTCGCCAATTGCCGTGTTCGCTTATACGCACGTCGCGCATTGCCTGTCGCCCTTGATGCACCACTGGTATTGTCAGCGTCTGCGTGCCATTCTCGGTAGCTATTATGGCACGGTTGCGGAAAGTCTGCTTCACAAAGGGAGTATCCCCGTCGACGAGCAGCGTGCCAGCTGCATACAACTGTGCATACAGCGGCAACGGTGCCAGATAGAGCGAATGAGAGAGCAACTGCATAAACCCTATCAATTGAAACTACCTACACTGCGGAAGATACGACTCCAGCGTATCTTGCCGTCGAACCAGCCACGGTCCTCGTCGAGCGAGAGCCATATAAAGAGAGGCTTGCCCACTATGTGGTCCTCGGGTACAAAACCCCAGTAACGCGAGTCGGCACTATTGTGGCGGTTGTCTCCCATCATCCAATAGTAGTCCATCTTGAATGTATAGCTGTCGGCAGGTTTGTCATTTATGAATATCTTGCCGTCCTTAACCTGCAGTTTGTTGCCCTCGTACACGGCAATAGGACGTTCATACACAGCTATATTATCGAGTGTAAGGTTTATGCTCTCGCCCCTTTTGGGTATCCACACTGGACCATAATTGTCGGCTGTCCAGCCTGTGTGTCCGTTGAGCGGATAGATGTCACCAGCCGATTTATTCTCGTAAGGAACAATAGATGCCACCAGTTTTGTATAAGTGGCGAGCTTGTCGCGTACAGCATCGGTGAGCGGCAGGCAGTAGAGCCCGTTGCCACAAGCGCCATCAATAAGATCCTTCTTGCTTATTCCAAGCTCGTGACGCAAGCGTTCGGGTATCTGCGCCTTAAAGGTAACCCAATAGTTAAACTGCGCATTTTGGGGCTGTTTGCTCGGTTTATTGTTAAGATATATTACCTTATCCTTTATATGTAGAACGTCGCCTGGGAGTCCGACACAACGCTTTACATAATTCTCGCGACGGTCCACGGGACGCCACACTTTCTCGCCGAAAATATGCGGATTTTTCTCGATTTCTTGACGACCGGTATTATAATACAGGTCAAAAATTGCGCGACGACGCTCAACGCTCAAACTGTCGAGATTGGGACGATTGGGGAAACGCTCAGCACCTATAGAGTAACACATTTTGTAATAATCTATTACCTCGGGGTTTGTTGTAGCTGTATCTCCTGCGGGGTAATTGAATACCACAATATCGCCAAGTTCAATATCCTCTAATCCTGGTACGCGCTCATAGTCCCACTGCACAGCATCGATATAACTTTTTCCGCCAGTCAGGGGCATCGTGTGCTGCGTAAGAGGCATACTGAGAGGAGTATGAGGCTTACGCGGACCATAGTTTGCCTTGCTCACAAAAAGATAATCGCCCACAAGCAACGACTTCTCGAGCGACGAGGTGGGAATAACATAGTTCTGAAAAAGGAACTGATGCACAAAATACACCGCGACAAGAGCAAAGACTATCGAGTCGACCCAGCTCATAACGCCACGCACCAGTTTACTTTCCGACTTTTTCCACCACCCCCACGGAATGAATTTTGTTATATAATTATCTACTATGAACGGCAGCGCAAGAAGTCCCAGCCAGCTTTTTACCCACAGGAGGAAAAGCAGATAGAGAACAACCGCCACTGAGCATTTTATCCAGTCTTTTCGTGTAGCCTTTCTCATATATTGTTGTTTTTATCGGGAAACGGGTGATTCGAGGTATTATTACACGAACCAATGTGAAATAACATTAAAAATCGAACATATCCTTCATACCAAGAAATCCGCAGTTGTCTTTCACAAACTCGGCAGCAAGGACAGCTCCAAGGGCAAAACCATTGCGGTTCTTGGCATCGTGGGTTATTGTAATTGTATCGGCGTCCGAGGTGTAACAGATTGTGTGTATGCCGGAAACCTCATCGCGGCGCACCGCATTTATACGCAGTTCATTATCGGCAGGTTCATTGCCTTTTGTCACACTGCCGTCGGGATTTACAACGTCGCCAAGAATCCACGAGTTCTTTCGGTCGAGGTTCTCAAGAATACCCTCGGCAAGTGTGATTGCTGTACCACTGGGAGCATCGAGCTTATGGATATGATGGGTCTCCTCCATCTGTACGCTGTAACCAGGGAAGCGGTTCATAATCTTTGCAAGATAGCGGTTGACAGCCGAAAAGACAGCCACTCCCAAACTAAAGTTGCTCGACCAGAAGAGAGTAGCACCCCCATTGCAGAGTGAGCGCATCTCCTCCTCGTGATTATGTATCCAGCCTGTACTACCGCTCACCACCTTTACTCCACGACGCATTGCGCGCACGCAGTTGTCGTGTGCAGCCGACGGAGCAGTGAATTCAATCGCAACATCGGCCGAGGCAAAAGCCTCACCGTCAATATCGTTTATATTGTCAACATCAATAATCGACACAATCTCGTGTCCTCTCTCAAGGGCAATCTTCTCGATGGTCTTTCCCATCTTGCCGTAACCAATAAGTGCTATCTTCATAATTCCTGAAAGTCTGATTTAAAATTCCGACGCGAATATACAACATTTTTCTCATAAACATCACATTTTCACCGCATATACACAAGTTAAGCACGCACATCTTTAATTATTTTATTTTATAATGCCACGCTTTCGCATCTTTGTTGTATCTTTGTCGTTTGGTTGCACTGCACCCAAACTAAAAAAGGGAAACAGATAATACAACAATATTTATGGAAAAGAAATTCAAAAGAACACTGGTTACATCGGCATTACCCTACGCAAATGGTCCTGTACACATCGGCCACCTTGCAGGCGTTTACGTTCCTGCCGATATTTACGTACGTTACCTGCGCCTTAAAGGCGAAGACGTGCTTTTCATTGGCGGAAGCGACGAGCACGGCGTACCCGTTACAATCCGTGCAAAGAAAGAGGGCATCACCCCGCAGGATGTAGTAGACCGCTACCACAAGATAATCAAAGATTCGTTCGAAGGCTTCGGAATATCATTCGACGTATATTCGCGTACAACCTCAAACACACACAAGGAACTTGCATCGGACTTTTTCCGCAAGCTCTACGACAATGATAAATTTGTGCAGTTGGAGAGCGAGCAGTACTACGACGAGGGCGAGCAACAGTTCCTCACCGACCGTAACATCAGAGGCGAATGCCCCCGTTGCCACGCACCCGAGGCATACGGCGACCAGTGCGAGAAGTGCGGTGCAACCCTCTCGCCCGACGAGCTTATCAACCCCTACAATGCCGACTCGGGCAACCCCCTTGTAAAGCGCAAGACAACACACTGGTATTTGCCCCTCGACCAATATCAGCCCTGGCTCGAGGAGTGGATTCTTGGCGACCACAAAGAGTGGCGCAGCAACGTATACGGACAGTGCAAGAGCTGGCTTGATGCAGGACTTCGTCCCCGTGCCGTAACACGCGACCTCAACTGGGGTATTCCCGTTCCCGTAGAGGGCGCCGAGGGTAAAGTGCTCTACGTGTGGTTCGACGCACCCATCGGCTACATCAGCAACACAAAAGAGCTATTGCCCGACACCTGGGAACAGTGGTGGAAGAGCGAGGATACACGCCTTGTACACTTCATCGGCAAGGACAACATTGTGTTCCATTGTATTGTCTTCCCCACTATGCTCAAGGCACACGGCGACTATATTCTTCCCGACAACGTACCGAGCAACGAGTTCCTCAACCTCGAAGACGACAAGATTTCAACCTCGCGCAACTGGGCTGTATGGCTTAACGAGTATCTTGTAGACTTCCCTGGCAAGCA
This sequence comes from Bacteroidaceae bacterium, assembly GCA_017554605.1. Taxonomy (GTDB): domain Bacteria; phylum Bacteroidota; class Bacteroidia; order Bacteroidales; family Bacteroidaceae; genus HGM04593. Next base: position 29,668 of record JAFZIA010000070.1, on the reverse strand, counting down.
GGACGTGCTGCGCTACGTGCTCACCGCAAACGCCCCCGAGACAAAGGACAACAATTTCACTTGGAAAGATTTCCAGGCACGCAACAACAACGAGCTTGTTGCTGTGTACGGAAACTTCGTGAACCGCGCACTTGTACTCACCAAGAAATACTTCGACGGAAAAGTACCCGCCGTGGGCACTCTCACCGACTACGACAACGCTATAATAGAAGAATTCGTGAACGTGAAGAGCGAGGTCGAAAAGTTGCTCGACCAATTCAAGTTCCGCGAGGCACAGAAGGAAGCAATGAACCTTGCACGCATCGGAAACCGCTATCTTGCCGAGACCGAACCCTGGAAACTCGCAAAGACCGACCTTGAACGTGTTGCGACAATCCTCAACCTGTCGCTCCAGTTGGTTGCCAACCTTGCGACAGCCTTTGAGCCCTTCCTCCCCTTCAGCAGCAAGAAACTGCGCCAGATGCTCAACTATCCCCAATTCTGTTGGGAGAACCTGGGCCGCACCGACCTTCTTGCCGAAGGTCACGAGCTTGGCGAGACTGGTCTACTATTCGAGAAGATTGAGGACGACGCTATTCAGGCACAACTCGACCGCCTCGACCGCATTAAGAAAGAGAACGAGGCTGCAAGCTACAAGGCGAACCCCATTCGTCCCGAGTGTACATTCGACGACTTCCTCAAGCTCGACATTCGTGTGGGCACAGTACTCGAGTGTACCAAAGTACCCAAAGCTGACAAGCTGCTGCAATTCAAGATTGACGACGGTATAGGCACACGTACCATTCTCTCGGGAATAGCAAAGCACTTCAAGCCCGAGGAACTTGTTGGCAAGCAGGTATGCTTTATTGCAAACTTCCCCCCTCGTACTATGCGCGGCATTGTGAGCGAGGGAATGATTCTGAGCGCCGAGGACAACGAGGGCAAGCTCTCTTTGCTCACCGTTGAGCCTACAGCAAAACCTGGAAGCGAAATAAAGTAACAACCGATGAGCAGCAACGGCAACAATCTCAAGAGCGCAGTCGCCAAAGGATTCCTTTGGGGCGGAATGAGCAATGCCTTTTGCCAACTGCTCAACCTCTTCTTCGGAATATTCCTTGCACGCATTCTTGGGCCCGAGGACTTCGGGCCCATTGGAATGCTTGCCATCTTTTCGGCAATAGCAGGTACGTTGCAGGACAGTGGCTTTGTGGCAGCAATAGCCAACCGCAAGAATGTCACACACGACGACTATAATGCAGTCTTTTGGTTCAACGTGTTAATATCGCTTGCAATGTACGCGGTACTCTTTGCAGCAGCACCGCTCATAGTGGATTTTTTTGACGAGCCGTCGCTATTATGGCTCTCGCGCTATATTTTTATAGGATTTGTGGTAGCAGGCTTTGGCATTGCCCCCTCGGCCTATCTATTTCGTGAGCTCAAGGTACGCGAAAAATCCATATCCATAATACTCTCCATAATAGTTTCGGGCAGTGCAGGAATTGCGATGGCCGTAAACGGATACTCTTATTGGGGAATAGCCACACAGAGCATACTATACGTACTTGTGCGCAGCATCGTCTGCTGGTGGTACACCCCGTGGCGACCGGGCATAAAAGTAGATTTTTCACCACTTCGCTACCTCTTTGCTTTCAGCTACCGCCTTCTCATAACCAACATTTTTCTTCGCGTAAACTGGAACATATTCTCGTTTATACTGGGAGGCAACAAGCTCTACAGCAAAGCCGATGTGGGCAACTACACAAAAGCAGCCGAATGGATGACAATGGGTGCAGACACTGTAAACGGAATGGTAAACGGACTCGCACAACCCGTTCTTGCCAAGGTTGCCGACGACAAAAAGATGCAACTGCACATATTCCGCCGAATGTTGCGCTTTACCGCATTCCTATCGTTCCCGCTTTTACTGGGACTATCGCTCGTTGCCCCCGAAGTTATAGTAATTGCGATAACCGACAAATGGATTGAAAGCGCATATATGTTGCGGATACTTGCAATTTGGGGCGCGTTTATGCCTATACAGTCGATGTTCACCAACCTGCTTGTGAGCCGCGGAAAATCGGGCATATTTATGTGGGGAACAATGGCACAAGGCATAATTGTGCTACTGTTGCTTGTATTTATGGCACCGCTCGGAATAAACGGAATGATGACAACATACGTCATCTTCAACGCCCTGTGGCTCTTTGTATGGCGTTACTTTGCCGGCAAGGAAATTTCGCTCACAACGGGAATATTCCTGCGCGACACACTCCCCTTTGCCCTGCTTTCAACAATTGTTATGCTCGTTACCTGCCAAGTTACACAGCAGATAGCAAACATATACACACTGCTTGCAGTGCGCATTGCAATCGCGGCACTCCTCTACACGGGCGCACTGTCTGCAATGCGCAACAAAGAGCTGAGCGAGGCAGCACACTATCTTTTGAAACGTAAATGCAAATAGTGATGAAAAAGATATTATACGACAACCAGATGTTCACGTTCCAGCGCTTCGGTGGAGTAACACGTTACTTTGCCGACCTCATATTCAACTTGCCACAAGATGAATTCGGCGCTTCGTTACCTATGAAATTCTGCGAGAACCACTATGTAACTGTGACATACGGCAAGAAGTACAAAACATTCTCTTATCCGCGCAACTACCGCTGGCGACGCAGGCTCTACCAGCTTGCCAACCTACACTATGCGTGGAAGGCAATAAAATACGACGATTACGATATTTTTCACCCCACGTACTACAGTCCTTATTTTGTAGACACAATAAAAAGACGCAAAAAGGCACTTGTGCTCACGATACACGATATGACCTTTGAGCGCTACCCTCAGGACGTACTCATATACGACCGCACAATCCCGCACAAGAAACGCCTTATAGCCGAAGCCGACCACATTATTGCCGTCAGCGAGAATACCAAGCGCGACATTGTGGAGCTCTTGGATACCGACCCGACAAAGATAAGCGTCGTGCACCACGGCTACCGCCCCATTGCACAGCCTTCGGAGCAACTGCTCGACCGCTACATACTGTATGTAGGCGAGCGCAAGGGATACAAGAACTTCTTTCCCTGGCTATCGGCTGTAAGACCGTTGCTCGTAGCCGACCCCACACTGAAAATCGTATGCACCGGCAACGCCTTTTCATCGGCCGAAAAAGCCTTCCTTGAAAAATGGAACATTGCCGACCGCATCTACCACATATCGGCAAACGACGAGCAGATGGCATCGCTCTACCGTCACGCGCTCTGCTTTGTCTTTCCGTCGCACTACGAGGGATTCGGTATTCCCATTCTCGAGGCTTTCTCTAACGGTTGCCCCGTATGCCTGAGCAACGCGAGCTGCTTTCCCGAGGTCGCAGGCGACGCTGCCATTTATTTCAATCCCAGCGACGCACAGTCGATGCTCGACACATTGCGTGAGACTGTGACAAGCGAAACACTGCGTCGCGAACTGTCACTAAAAGGCAAGGAACGCGTAAAAGAGTTCTCGCTCGAGAAGATGGTACAGAACACTTGTGATATTTACCGCAAATTATAAGAAAGAATGAAACTGAGCCTCGGCGAAATAAAGCGCATACTACCCATTGCCAAAAGACGGTTGGCAACAAAGTTCGTATGCTGGGTGCAACGCATTCTGTCCGACGAAAAGCTTGTGAAGGATGTCTTCAAGTCGGGCTACAGGAAGCGTGTGCTCCTGTGCCACCTGCCCGAAGCCTTTGCAGCCAAGGAGCTACCCAAACACCACTCGAACCTCACCGAATGCCGCACTGCGGCGGAGTGTTTCCACAGATTGGGCTACCGTGTCGACTGCACATCGAGGGCAAACACAGCAATAGATTACACCCCCTACGACATTATCTTTGGAATAAACGGCAATGCCTTTTTCGGCTCATTCGTGGCGAAACAAAGCAAAGAACCATTGAGGATATTCTACTCGGTGGGAGCACAGACGGGCTATAATTTCGACGTGACAGCCAACCGCAACGCCTCGTTCCACGCAAGGCACGGACTGTGGCTGCTGGAGTCGAACCGTTACGTTCCCGGAGGAGGAATGAACCACTACGAGGCACGCTTAAGCGACGCAGTAATATGCCTTGGCGATAGTTTTGTCGTTGAGCAATTCACAGCCGACGACCCTCGTCCTGGCCATTACCGCCAACTGCCGGCATTCTATTTTCCCACAATAAAGCCCGATGAAAAGAAGGATTTTGGAAAGTGTCGCAACAACATTCTGTGGTTCGGCAGTATGGGACTTATACACAAGGGACTCGACATTGCGATAGACTTTGCCCTTGCCCATAAAGAATTCACACTACATATTTGCGGCAGCAGCAGCAACGAAAAGGATTTCTGGCGTTACTACTCGCCCAAGATAAAAGAGGTCGACAACATAATCGTACACGGCTTTGTGGATATTGAATCGGAGAAATTCGCACATCTACTCAACAGATGTGCACTATTGCTCAACCCCTCGATAAGCGAGGGCGGCGCAGTATCGGTGCTCAACATATTGGGCAACGGAGCACTAATGCCAATATACAGCCGTGGTACAGGACTCGACCTTGAAACAGTGGGAACAGTGGTTGAAGAGGTTACATACGATGCTTTTGAAGAGGCACTGATGCAGGCTGCCGCAATGCCCGTAGAGGAGCTTTCGGCAAAGGCGTGGGCCGCCCACAGACTTGTACAGGAGAACTACACATTGGAGAACTACAGGAACAACCTTCTGAGATACATTAAGGAAATAATCAAAAAATCAGATAAATATGAAAAGAATAGAGACTAAACAGTGGCTTCCGCACGTAGCGGCAGTACTCATCTTTTTCATACTCACCGCCATATATTTTGCGCCGGTGTTTCAAGGAAAAGACCTTATGCAGGGCGATGCGATAAGCTCGCAGGGTTGGGGCAAGGACGCCCGCGACTATCACGAGCAGACAGGCGACTACGCCTACTGGTCCAATGCTATGTTCTCGGGTATGCCCTCGAACTACACCTTCTCGCCACAACCTGTGAACATATTCGCAGCAGCCGACAAGGTACTCACGCTTGGTATGTTCGGAATGTCGCGCCGTCACATTGGAGCAATATTCCTTACATTTGTATGCTTCTACATTTTTCTTTTGTCCATTGGCTGCCGCTCGTGGCTCAGCCTTGCAGGCTCAATTGCCTACACGCTGTGCTCCTACAACTTCATCATCATAGGTGCAGGACATATGAGCAAGAGCCTTGTGATGGCAACAATGGCCCCCGTGATAGGCGGTGTAATGCTGTGCTACCGCGGCAAACTGCTGCAGGGAGCGCTCGTTACGCTTATCTTTGCGGGACTCAACATCTATTGGAGCCACCAGCAGATAAGCTACTATCTTTTGCTGGTGCTCATAATCCTTGCCGCAGTCTATCTTGTTTATGCCATACGCGAGAAGTGGCTGCCACAGTACCTCAAGGCAACAGGAGTGCTCATCGTGGTTGCAATACTGGCAATACTGCCTGCCATAGGACAGCTTGTTCCCTCGGCCGACTATGCAAAGGAGACTATGCGCGGAGGCGCTGTACTCAAGAATGCCGACGGCAAGAGCGGCTCGGGACTCGACATTGACTATGCCTACCAATGGAGCTACGGTGTGGGCGAGAGCTTTACACTGCTTGTCCCCAACCTCTACGGCGCAGGCTCGCACTACGACCTGGGAACCGATTCGGAGCTCTACCGTACCCTTGCACCGCAGATTGGAGCAGGACAGGCGCGTCAGATTGCATCGTCGGCACCCACCTATTGGGGCGACCAGCCTTTCACCGAGGGCCCTGTGTACATAGGCGCAATAGTATGCTTCCTGTTTGTGCTGGGACTGCTTGTAGTAAAAGGAAAAGACAAGTGGTGGTTGCTTGCAGCCACAGTGCTCTCACTCGTACTATCGTGGGGAAAGAATTTCCTTGCCGTAAACGAGTTCCTGTTCTATAACCTGCCGCTATATAGCAAGTTCCGCGCACCGTCTATGGCACTTGTCATTGCCTCGGTAACGATGGTTGCATTGGGCATTATGGCCGTGAAGCACATTATCGACTGCAAGAAATCGGGCGACAAGAGAGCAATTGACAGCCTCACAAAGAGCCTGTATATAGCAGGAGGAGTAACTGGCGGAATATGCCTTGTGCTTGCACTCTTTGGCGGCGGAATGTTCAGCTTCGTGGGTGGCAGCGATGCCCAGCTTCCCGAGATACTTACAAGCGCGCTACAGGAGGACAGAGCCAATATGCTCACCGCCGACGCTTGGCGTTCATTTGCCTTTATCGCAGCAGCCTTTGCACTTCTCTTTGCCTATCTGCGCTACAGCCTCAAGGCGAGCCATACCGCAATGATTCTTGCTGTACTATTCCTTGCCGACCTTTGGAGTGTAGACAAGCGCTTCCTCTCGCACGACGACTTTATGCCCAAGAGAAAGAGTACCGAGATACGCCCCACAGCCGAGGACCTTCAGATTCTGCAGGACAAGCACCCCAACTACCGCGTGCTCAACCTCACAAAGAGCACATTCAACGAGTCGTTCACATCGTATTTCCATAAATCGGTTGGCGGATACAGCCCCGCCAAGATGCGCCGCTACCAGGATATTATAGACCGCTATTTTGGCCGTTCAATAAATATGAACGTAATCAATATGCTCAACGTGCGCTACGTTATTGTTCCAGGCGAGGAGCGCAACATCGTACAGCGCAACCCCGAGGCTATGGGCAACTGCTGGCTGGTAGACAGAGTGGAATGGGTAGACTCGCCCAACGAAGAGATAGACGCCCTTGCCGACTTCAACCCCTACGAAGTGGCCTTTATCGACAAGGAGTGGCAGAGCGCAGTGGGCGATGCCAATGCCTACGACAACAGCGTTGACAGCACAGCATACATACGTATGACCGAGTACCGCAATCCCGGCAACATACTCTACGAGAGCTACTCGCCCAATGCACAGATGGCAGTATTCTCCGAGGTATTCTACAAGACGTGGAAAGCCTTTATCGACGGAAAAGAGGTAAAGCCCGTCCGTGCCAACTACATACTGCGCGCACTGCCCCTTCCCGCAGGCAAGCACACTATTGAGTTCCGCTGCGTCGACGAGCTTATGATAACCACTGCAAAATGGTCGCTCTGGGGCTCAATACTTGTGGGAGCGATAATAGCACTGCTTGTGGGAGCAATCATCTATCGAAGCACAAGAAAGAGCGAGTAAAAGATGAGCCTTCTACCTAAATTCTCAATAATAACAATCACGTTCAACGCAGCGCCGGTCATTGAGCCAACGCTGCAAAGCGTGCTTGCACAAAGCTACAAGAACTACGAATATATACTTGTTGACGGAGCCTCAAAGGACGACACCGTTGCCGTTGCAAAGGCAAGCGGGATAGATTTTGCACATATCGTATCGGAACCCGACAAAGGACTCTACGATGCGATGAACAAGGGAATAAGACTCGCTACGGGCGACTATCTGTGCTTTTTGAATGCAGGTGACGCCTTTCACTCGGCCGATACGCTTGAGAAGATTGTTGCAGCAATATCACACGAGGAGCAACTGCCCGATGTCCTTTACGGCGAAACAGCCGAAGTTAACGAAAAGAGAGAATTCGTGCGTATGCGCCGTCTGCAAGCCCCCACCCGATTGACGTGGAAGAGCTTCAAGCAGGGAATGCTCGTGTGCCATCAGGCGTTCTATGCGCGCCGCGGCATTGCCCCCGAGTACAATCTCGAGTACCGCCTCTCGGCCGATGTTGACTGGTGCATAAAAGTGATGAAAAGAGCCAAAAAGATGGTAAATGTGGAGCTCACGGTGGTTGATTATCTGCAAAATGGATTATCTTTGCAGAACCACAGGGCATCGCTGATAGAGCGGTTCAAGGTAATGTGCAGCCACTACGGAGTGCTGTCGACCGTTGTGCATCACCTGTGGTTCGTGCTCAGAGCGCTAATAAAAAAGTAAACAATACTAACCTTAAAATAAACGAAACTATGTTTGCAAAAGAGACTTATATTGCACGCCGCAAGGCGCTTAAGGAAAAGATGGGCAGCGGCCTGCTGCTGTTCCTGGGCAACAACCTCACAGGTATGAATTATGCCGACAACACCTATCACTTCCGCCAGGACTCCACATTCCTCTACTATTTCGCATCGGACTACGAGGGTCTCGCTGCAATAATAGACATCGACGAGGACAAGGAGATTATCTTTGGAAACGAGCTCACCATCGACGACATTGTATGGACAGGTGTACAGCCCACAATAAAGGAGAAGAGCGAGCGCGTGGGCATCACCCTTACACGTCCTATGGCCGAGCTTGCCACATACATAAAGAATGCACAGGGCAAGGGACAGGAGATACATTTTCTGCCCCCCTACCGCGGCGAGCACCGCGTGTGGCTGCAGGAGCTGTTGGGCCTGCACCCCTCGGCACAGGACGCCGCAGCGTCGGTAAAGTTCATCAAGGCCGTAGTGAGCCAGCGCAACTACAAGAGCGACGAGGAGATTGCACAGATTGAAGAGGCCGTGAACGTATCGGTGGATATGCACTGCGCCGCTATGCGCGCCGTGCGTCCCGGAACAACCGAGGCCGAGATTGCAGCAATAGTACAGGCCGAGGCTGCCAAGCACAATTTTGGGCTGTCATTCCCCATCATTGCAACAATAAACGGACAGACACTGCACAACCACGCCTACGGAACAACCCCGCTCAAGGAGGGACAGATGTTCCTGCTCGACTCGGGCTGCGAGAACGCAATGCACTATGCAGGCGACCTCACCACCACAATGCCCGTAGGAAAGAGCTTCACCACACAGCAGCGCGAGGTGTGCAACATTCTGCGCCGCGGACACCTTGCAGCGCTCGACGCCATCAGACCCGGCATTGAATACCGCGAGGTTCACCGCATTGTGCTCACCGAGATTGCCAAAGGAATGGTTGACCTTGGACTTATGAAGGGCGACCCCGCCGAAGCAGCCGTTGCAGGTGCAGCCTGTATGTTTATGCCCCACGGACTGGGCCATATGATGGGACTCGACGTACACGATATGGAGAATTTCGGCGAGGTCCACGTGGGATACGAGGAGGGACGCACCAAGAGCACACTCTTTGGCTGGAAGTCGCTGCGCCTCGCAAAAGCCCTTGAACCGGGCTTCGTATTCACCGTAGAACCGGGAATATACTTTATCCCCGACCTCATTGACAAATGGCGTGCCGAGAAGCAGTTCACCGACTTTATCTGCTACGACAAGCTCGAGCAGTGGAAGAGCTTCGGCGGCATACGCAACGAGGAGGATTACCTTGTATTCGAGGGCGGTGCACGCCGTCTGGGCAAATACAAGCCTATGTCGCCCGAGGAGATTGAGGCAGAGCACAACAAGTAAACACATAGAGAGGCTGACTGAAAGAACTGTCAGCCTTATTTTTCAAAGGAAATGACAAAGAACAACAAATTACAGGACCTGCCGTGGCTCGCCGCCCTGCTTGTGGTGGCAGTCACGGTATTCTCTTTTGTATTCAACCCGAAGCCCGACTTTAACGGCGACAACAGCTACTACTACGCCAATGCAACCTCTTTGGCTGCAGGGCGAGGATACGCCGATATGTTCGGTGAGCCCACCAACAATTTCCCGCCCGGCTACCCACTGCTTATGGCCCCGCTGCGCCTGCTTACAGGCAGCATTGTGGCACAGAAGGTGCTGAACCTCGTGTTCTTGGGAGCGGGAGTCGTGCTGCTCTTCCTTATACTCACACGGGCGGGATTGAAGCGTTCCTTGTCGTTCCTTATATGCTCGGCGGTGATTGCAACACCGCACATACTGGAATTCTCCACAATAATGATGAGCGAGGCATCGTGCATCTGCTGCATAATGCTCGTTTTTTGGCTCTATATGCGTATGCCGCAGGAGGAGCAGGAGCAGTGGCGCTCCCCGCTGTTCTACGGCTTTCTGGCAGCCCTTGTCTTTTCCTTTTACATACGCACACAGTGTATGGCGCTCATTGCAGCCTTTACAACAACTTTTCTGGCGGCAAGGAAGTGGCGCTCGGCAATAGCGGTTGCAGCGGCATTCATCGCGGGTTACGCCCCCTGGATGGTACGCAACGCCCTTCTGGGCCTGGGACAGTCGCGCTACATTGAGCAGATAGAGCCTACAAAGATTGCCGACACGCTCAAGATGCTCGTATCACAGGCGATACCCGAGAGCATTATCCCCTTCCTCGACATTGACTACGATGTAGCACCCGACGCTCAGACGTGGCTCATTGCCGCATTGTGGCTGGCACTCATTGTTTACGGTGCGTGGACAATAAAGAGGCTGCGCCTGCCGATACTGCTTACGCTCGCAGGCACATTGGTTGTCGTGTCGCTCATTGACACCCCCAGCCGCTACCGCTACATTGTGACAGTACTGCCGCTGCTCACCGCAGCGTTTATGACGGGAATATGGAAGATTGGGACACTATGCTGCAAACGTCTCACAGGCAAGGAGCTCACCCCGTGGCTGCTCGCACTGCTGTTCCTTCCCATTTTTCCGCTCTTCGGACCCGTCAAGATAGACAGCAAGCACACAATCTGGGGGCTGCACGTCTACGGAAGAATGGAGACCCCCGACAACCTCAGGAACTTTTTCCTTGTGGGACAGGCTCTGCGCAAGTACGACAGGAACGCCATCGTGGCAACACGCAAGCCCGAGCTTTTCTATCTCCACTCGGGACTGAGAGGCAAATATTTCCTGGAGACAAGCGACGAGAGGGCGCTCATAAAAGACCTTATAGACAAAAAGGTAGGATACGTGGTGATAGACCAGCTCGGTTATCCCGCCACATTCGAATACCTGCTTCCTTGCACACAGCATCACCCCGAGATATTCCGCCCCATAATACACGAGAAGAACCCACACACTTTCGTGTTGCAGATAGACCGCTTCAAGGCAATAGAGTGGCTAAGAGGAATGTATAACTGACCCACTTTACACCCTACGGTGGTTATGCTTATACAACTGGAGCGTGTTCACCACATTGTGCCAGATGCTGTAGAAACCACCTGCTATTGCCGTAACAGGCGTCAAGAACGTATAGGCGAGCCAAATGGCAAAGACCGTATTCTTTTGCCCCAATGCCTGGCCGCCCGTAATCCTCTCGCCGAAGCGCGCTCCAACGAAACGACCCACAGCAAACTGCATTATACAGCACACAAACGAGACAAGTGCAATACCCGCCATCACAAACAGCGGCATTGCCGTGTGCGCAATGGCACGTGACGTGACGGCAATTGCAAGCGACAATGCCACAAGCCACAGGTAGAAAGGCCAATCGCGCCCCTTTTCCACAATAAACGTATGCAGCCTGGGCAAGAAGCGGCGTACAGTCTCGGCAGCCGCAAGCGGGCACAGAAGCAACGGAAAGACCTTGCTTATAATCCTTACAAAAGAGGCTGTAAAAGAGACCCCCTCTACAGGGTGCGCCAAAGTAAAGAAGAGAGGAGCAACCACTGCCACCGAAACATTTATGAGCATAGTATAGGAGATGAGCGAGGCTGCATTGCCACCTAAACGCGCTGTAATGACGGCTGCTGCTGTTGCTGTGGGACATACAAGGCAGAGCATCGCCGACTCCATTATGACACGCGCCTCCTGCGGCAACGAGGGGCAGAAAGCCATTGCCAGCGACAGCGCCGCAAGCCACAGCAACTGGAAGGCCACAAGCCACAGATGCCATTTGGCGAGCCTCAGCTCACTCAGGCGTATCTTGCAGAAGGTTATGAAGAGCATAAGAAAAATGAGCATCGGCTGCACAAAGGCAACCGCACTGTTTGCAGCCTTATGCGTACTGTCGAACAGCGGGATATTCACATACAGCAGATACATTGCCACGCCTGCAAGCATTGCAATTGGTAGCGACCAATCCCTTAGAAAACGATGAAAATCCATAAAATCAATATTTCTCCAACATTCTCCACGTCTGCGGAAGATACTCTACAATATCCCCCGCACACATTGCCGTCTCGCCAAGAGTAGCGGCTGCACAGTCGCCCGCAGCACCGTGCACATACACACCCAGGCGCGCCGCGTCGTAGGCACTGTACCCTCGTGCAAGCAACGCAAGAATAACGCCTGTAAGAACGTCTCCACTGCCTCCCGTTGCCATTCCCGGGTTACCGCTGCCGTTAAAGCTATACTCACCCGACGGCGAAACAACAAGCGTATAAGCCCCTTTGAGCACCATGCACACATTATTGTCGCGGGCAAAGGCAAGAGCCTTTTGCAGGGCATCGTAACCGCTTGTAGCACCACCCGCCATACGAGCAAACTCACCCGGGTGGGGAGTGACCACGCTACCCTGGGGCAGACGCCTGAACCAGTCGGGGTGCAACGATAGTATGTTGAGAGCATCGGCATCTACCACCATAGGCACATTGCACTTGTCGATAAGCTGCAGCAGAGCACCCGAAGTCATTGTCGACAGCCCTATGCCAGGACCCACTCCCACAGCCGAATAGCGCTCCATAAAAGGAGCTGCCGAAAAATGTGTATCGCAACAGTCAATACTTGTCATTGCCTCGGGGACGGCAGTCTGGAGAATAGCATTGTTGCACTGCGGCGCGTGGACCGTCAACAGTCCCGCACCTGAGCGCAGCGCACCCTTTGCTGCAAGCACCGATGCACCCGCCATTCCCCGTGAGCCCGCAACGAGCAGCGCACGTCCATAATCGCCCTTATGCGAATGGCAGCGGCGCGGACGCACAAGAGCCGCAGCCTCATCTTCCTCGGTTATAAACGCAAGATGCCCAACCTCGTCCATAGCCCGACGGCTCAACCCTATCTCCAGCACCTGCATTTCTCCCACAAAAGGCTCATTCTCGGCAAAGAGCATCGACAACTTGGGAAACTGCAGCGTAAAGGTAACGTCGGCACGCACAATGCACTCTTTGTCTACGGCGCTATTATCCTCGCCCATAAGACCCGAAGGAATATCCACCGCAGCCACCGGCAAAGAGAGGCTGTTTATGAACATCACGGCAGAGGCAGCCGCACCCGTGAGCGGACGGTTGAGCCCGCTGCCGAAGAGTGCATCGACAACCACCGCATCTGACGGCAATGCACACTCCCCGATGTTGCGCACCGCAACAGAGGTCTCCTTGCGCAGACGCTCCATAGCCTTTTGGCAGCAGAAGGATAATTTTGCCGCAGTATCTACCATAAACACACCGACACTGTACCCCCTCTCAAAGAGCAGACGCGCCATCACAAGACCGTCGCCACCGTTGTTCCCCGAACCTGCAAATACAACAAACTCACGGGTGTTCGGGAAATAATCGACAAGCGCACAGGTGAGCCTGTGCGAGGCACGCTCCATAAGGTCGACCGAGCTTATAGGCTCATATATCACCGTGAGCGCATCAATACGCCCCACTGCCGAGGTTGAGAAAATCTTCATACAAGAAAAGATTTATTCGCTTAACATTCCGCGCAGGAAGAGCAGTCCCTCGCGGTAGCCCTCGAAGCCCTTTCCGCATATTGTCTTGTGCGCATATAGCGACACGTATGAGAAACGCCGGAACTCCTCGCGCTGCGAAATGTCGGTAAGATGAACCTCCACGGTGGGCAGTCCCACAGCCTTGAGAGCATCGAGAATGGCAACGCTTGTGTGGGTGTATGCGGCCGGGTTGATGAGTATGCCGTCGAACCAACCGTAGGCAGCCTGTATCTTGTCGACGATGTCACCCTCGTGGTTCGACTGGAAGAACTCCACCTGAAGCCCCGCCTCGGCCGCACTCTCACAGATGAACTCGCGCAAGGCAGTGTAGTTCCTCGCACCGTACATCTGCGGCTCGCGCAGTCCCAACATATTTATATTGGGTCCGTTGATTACTAAAATTTTCTTCATAGATTAGGAAACTGTTCTGAATTTATTATAAAAAGAGGGCTGTGTGCCTGGAACAACAACAGCCCTCTATAATCATTTGCCTGTTACACGGGAGCTGTGTCAGATAATCTCGGCGTATGTACCGAAATACTTGAACTGCTCGCCACACTCGTGCAGCTCGCACATAAGCGAGAGGAACTCCTCGCTGTACACCGACGCCTCAATGTCGAAGTAGAAGCGGTACTCGAACTCGCGCTCGGGAATCTGACGGCTCTCCAGCTTCACGAGGTTCACACCCGATGCGTTGAAACGCGACATTATACGGAAGAGTGTACCGGGACGGTTGGGAATGAGCATCATTATACTTGTGCGGTCGGCACCCGAGTATATCTGCGGCTCTTTGGAGATGCAGATGAAACGCGTGTAGTTGTTGTCACGGTTCTGCACTGCGGTCTTGAGGGGCTGCAGATGATAGAGCTCGGCACAGAGACGCGACGAGAGCGATGCCTTTGTGCGGTCGCCCGAGAGGGCAATCATACGTGCTGCCTCGGCAGTATTCTCAACAGGTATTATGCGCACGTCCTTGAGTGTAGAGAGGAAGTCGGAGCACTGGTTGATGGCCTGCTGGTGCGAATAAATCTCGCGTATCTCCTCGAGCTTTGTACCGGGGTGAACAAGCAACGAGTGGTCCACTTTAAGGCGCACACTGCGCACGATGCTCACGTTGTACTCCGAGAGGAGGTCGTAGATGGCATTTACCGAACCTGCCAAAGAGTTCTCGATGGGCAGCACTCCAAACTGGCACAATCCGCTGTTGACAGCCTTGAACACACCCTCGAAATTGCTCATATACATAATCTCGGGGAGGTCGAGCAGGCGCTCCGATGCAAGATGTGCATACGAGCCCTCGCAACCGGCACAAGCCACCGAAGCACGCTTGGGGAAGGGCTGTGGAGGAGCCGACGTAATCCTCTTTATATCCTTGAAGAAGTCGCAGTCCTCGGCAAGCACGCGTGTCTGGTACGATTCGCTCAGGTCGAATATCGTATGATAGAGCGTGCGTCCGTAGCCCTCGAACTCAGGGCCGAGGCGTTTCGACACATTGTGCAGCACGTTACGCGCACGCGAAGGGTGATACACAACCATATTATTCTCTTTTTTGTAACGGGCAATATCTGTAACCACCTGCATACGTTGTGCAAATAGGTCGCACATATTTGAGTCAATCTCGTCAATCTGTTTACGTAATGCGTCTAAATCCATAATTATTATATTTTTTATTTGTCTTTCAATATTTTTCCTCCAAGCGAGCAGAAGTCATCGTAGAAACGCGGGTACGACTTTGCCACGCACTCGGCACCCTTTATCACAGTCTCTCCCTCGGCTATCGTAGAGAGTACTGCTGCCGACATTGCAATGCGGTGGTCGCCGAAACTGTCGACGCAATCCTTTGCCACAGCTTTCCCGCCGTACACAGTGAGCGTATCCTCGCCCACTGCCGACGCAATGCCAAAGGAGGCAAGCGTCCTTTGCATTGCAGCAAGGCGGTCACTCTCCTTGTAGCGCAGACGGCCAACATTGGTAAAGACAGTCTCTCCGTCGGCAGCCGAGGCTGCAACAGCGAGCACAGGCACAAGGTCGGGGGTATCCATACAATCGAGCTCCGTACCGAACAGATGCGAGGGCATTGCAACGATGCTCTCCTCACGCTCCTCGATAAAAGCACCCATCTTGCGCAGATGGTCTATTATGGCCCTGTCGCCCTGCAACGAATCGCGGTTCATTCCGCACACGGTGACAGGGTTCTTGCCTATCACTCCCGCAACAATCCAAAAGGCAGCCGACGACCAGTCGCCCTCGACCGTAACATTGTGCGGCAGCGTATATTGCTGGTTGCCCGGGATTGTGAATATGTTTCCCTTGCTGTTGACCACGATGCCCGCGCTGCGCACCGCATCGAGCGTCATCTGTATGTATGAGGCACTTGTGAGCGTGCCTGTTATCTCAATCTCGCTGTCCTCCCCTGCAAGCGGAAGGGCAAAGAGCAGTCCTGTAAGATACTGCGAGGATATATTTCCCGGAAGGATATACTTTCCGCCCGACAGACGTCCTTTACAGGCAAGCGGCAGCTCGGCGGGCGGATTATGCTGTTCAAAGGCTACCCCGTGCAACGACAGCGCACTGCGGAGGTCGCCGTTGGGACGCTGCGGCAATTTGCCCGCACCCACAAACGTAGCATCGGCACCAAGCACCGCAGCTACCGACAAGAGGAAGCGCAGCGTGGAACCACTCTCGCCACAGTTGAGCGTACCGCCCTTGTGCACCCTCACAGGCTGCACAAGGAAACAGCCGTCACTGTAGCTTATCGCTGCTCCCAGGGCATTGAGGGAATCCATTGTGGCAACAAGGTCGTCGTTGAGCGCACTGCAGGCAATGCGGCAGGGCTCTTTTCCCAATGCCGCACAAATGAGCAGACGGTGTGCCTGCGATTTTGACGGCGGCGGAACTACACTGCCCGACAATATTCCACTGAGCCTTATATCCATTATCCCAACACCTCCTTTAGTTTTGTATAAAGTTCCCCAACAGTGAGCGTCACAAGCACACAGTTGCCTATGGCCTTGGGGAGCACCACCGTTATATTGCCTCCGCGACGTTTCTTGTCGCTCAGGATAGCATCATAAAGTTCATCGGCACCGTAGCCGCAAGTAAGGTCGAAGCCATACTGCTGCAACAGGGCAACAATCTCTCCGGTCACGTCCTGCAGGCCGCAAAGCGGGGCCATACGCGCCGCAACAACCATTCCCTTGGCAACGGCCGAGCCGTGCGACACGGCAAAATTGCTCATCTTCTCTATTGCGTGCCCGAATGTATGGCCAAAATTCAACAGTCCGCGCAGACCGTTGTCGAACTCGTCTTTCTGCACAACGTCGCGTTTAATCTCCACACAGCGTGTCACCACCTTCTCGCGGTCGAAAGGCATCTGGGCAAGAGCATCGAAAAGCTCCTTATCGAGGATTGCGCCGTACTTTATCACCTCGGCACAACCGTCGCGGTACACCTCGGGTGCGAGTGAGTCCATAAGGGCCGTATCGCAGCACACCAACGAAGGCTGATAGAAAGCGCCCACAAGATTCTTTCCCGCAGGAATATCTATCGCAGTCTTTCCGCCCACCGAGCTGTCTACAGCAGCAAGCAGTGTCGTGGGTATCTGTATATATTTTACTCCACGCAGGTAGAGGGCCGCCGACAGGCCTGCCATATCTCCAACCACCCCACCGCCAAAAGCAACCACTGCATCGCTGCGTGTCAGCTTGCAGTCGGCAAGGAAATTGAGGAACTCCAGCAGATTGTCGGCACATTTAGACTCCTCGCCGGCAGGTACCACGAACTTGTCGGCAGCATATCCCGCCGCATCGAAAAGCCCGCTCAGCCTCTCGCCGTACAGCTCGTCGACGTTGCTGTCGGTAAGTATCGCCAAACGGCAATCGCCCACAATGGGACGAATGAGAGAGCCTATCTCATTGAGTATTCCGCGCCCTATGTGAATATCGTAGCTGCGCGAAGCCTCAACGTGTATTGTATTATATTCCATTGTATCATTTTCTTAAAAACTCAAACAGGGTATTCCTGCACTCTAAGCCTCGGACTTTTCCTTGGCAATGCACCCCTCGTGCAACAGACGGTACAGTTCCGTGGCATCGCCGTCGGCAATGGCCTTGCGGTACTCGGCAAGAGAGGCTATGAGAGTGTCGAGTTCATCGAGCAGATTCTCCCTGTTCTCGAGAAAAAGCTCGGTCCACATACCCTCGTTAAGACGCGCCACACGCGTGAGGTCGCGGAAGCTGCCCGCGCTGTACCCTTTGTGGTATAGCGACGATGGGCTCTTGACAAAGGCATTGGAGACAACGTGGCACATCTGCGAGGTGTACGCCATCATACGGTCGTGAAAGTCGGCTGTTGTAACAACAAACTTCTTGAAGAGCAGCGGAGAGAGCAGCTCCTTCACGCGTGAGAGCATCTCAATATCATCGTGTACGGGCGGCACCATTATGAGCGACGCGCCATTGAACAGGTTTGCACGCGAATATTTATATCCCGAATATTGCAGGCCTGCCATAGGGTGCGCTCCCACAAAGGTAAAGCCGTATCTGCGCGCAAGGGCAAAGCCCTCCTGGCACACAAGGCGCTTTGTTCCGCAAAAGTCGACCACCATCGTCGAGGGTGCTATTTTATGGGCATTCTCCTTGAGGTAGCCTATTACTGCCTGCGGCGTTGCAGCAAGCAGCAGCAGCTCGCAAGAGGCTATATTCTTGTCGGTGAGTTCCTTTGTCACAGTACCCTCAATCTGCGCGTAGCCCACCACCGTCTTGTCAACATCGCAGGCATAGACGGTGCAGCCGACAGCGCTGAATGCCTTTGCCGCCGAACCGCCGATAAGCCCGAGGCCTACAATGCCCACCTTCATCGCATCGCCCGCCATCAGTGCATAATGCTACGTATCTCGTTGACGCGCTGTGCCACCTCGGCAAACTGCTCGGGAGTGAGCGACTGTGCACCGTCGCACAATGCGTGCACCGGGTCGTTGTGAACCTCGATGATAAGTCCGTCGGCACCGGCAGCCGTTGCAGCGCAGGCCATAGGACGCACAAGGCGCGATACGCCCGTCGCGTGGCTGGGGTCTACAATGATGGGCAGGTGGGTAAGCCCCTTGAGCACGGGAACAGCGGCAAGGTCGAGCACGTTGCGCGTATAGCTGTCGTAGCTGCGTATGCCGCGCTCGCAGAGAATCACATTCTCGTTACCCTCGGACATAATGTACTCGGCACTCATAAGGAGTTCCTTGAGCGTTGCCGACATTCCGCGCTTGAGAAGAATGGGCTTGTCGCTGCGTCCGAGCTCCTTGAGAAGCTCAAAGTTCTGCATATTGCGCGCACCCACCTGTATAATGTCAACGTCGGCAAAGAGGTCGAGGTGCGACGCGCTCATAATCTCGGTAACAAAGGGAAGTCCTGTTGCCTCGCGCGCCTTGATGAGGAGCTGCAGCCCCTCGGCACGCAGACCCTGGAAGTCATAGGGCGAAGTACGGGGCTTGAAAGCTCCTCCGCGCAACATATTGGCACCCGACGCCTTTACAGTGTGTGCCACCGCAAGAATCTGCTCCTCGGACTCCACCGAACAGGGGCCCGCCATTATGCAGAAGTTGCCTGCACCAATCTTCACAACATTCTCGCCCTTGCCCACCTCTATCACCGTATCATCGGGGTGGAAACGGCGGTTGGCACTCTTGAAGGGTTCGCTTATGCGCGTTACGTTGGATATAATCTCAAGACCCGAGAGCAGGTCAATATCCACCTTGCTTGTATCACCGATAAGTCCGAGCACAGTCTGCATTTCTCCCTCGGATATATGCACTCTCACATTCTGCGACTCCAGCCATTTTACCAGATTGTCGCGCTGAGCCTTTGTGACTCCGTTCTTCAATACTGCTATCATATTTTTCTTTTTTTATTTGTCTATATATGTAGATTACAAATGTACAAAGAAAGTTATATTATCCTATTATTTTTCCAAAAATATGTGGTAAAAAGTTTAATTTTAATCAAAAACAGTGTCACAATAAAGATATTTTCACAAAAAAGGCAGTGCCATACTTTTGACACTGCCCATAGAATATTGGATTTTAACATTTTCCCGTACAGGAGAAGCTCCTTCGGACGCTTTTTTCACTCGACCTTGCAGTCGCCTATCCACTTTCCGCAGAAAATCTTATGGTTCACCTTGAAGAGCACTCCGTAGCCCTGACGGTAGCCGTCGCGGTACTCCCCGTACCAGAAATCGCCGTTGGCCCAATAATACACACCGTATCCGTGACGCTTGCCGTTGAACACCTCGCCATAATAGGCGTCGCCGTTGGAGTAGGTAACCTTTTTGAAAGAATAGGGCGAGGGAGTATCGGCAGCCGGAATATAAGGATACTGCAATTTCACGTCACCCTCAACAGTGTGTATGCGCAATATCCCGCCCGTGGCGAGGTCGTACTCCACAAAATGCTCGGTTGAGCCCACGCGTGCAACCTCGCCGGTAAGGGTAATGCCAAAGAAATGCTTGCCACGGCTGAACTGTCCGTAAGTCTGCGCGCCATTATCGGCAAGGTAATAGCCCCAACCGTATATTACATTATCTATCAGATTGCCCACATACTGCCCGTGACGGCTGGAGATATACCGCGTCTCGGCCTCATTTGTCACATAATCGCAAAAAACCTTTTGAAGCTCATCGCACATCTGCGGATAGAGCGCCACCTGCTGCGCCTTAATGAAAGCAGGCACAAACAGCAGTAAAAACAGGATTTTCTTTATCATAAATTAGAAGCTGTTTAAATTTCTAAAAAAGTTATTATTATATTGGAAGCCGTTATTTCGTTGTTTTTTATGTTCAAAACTGCCCGTTTTCTTCTTTCTCTCGGTTACGTAGCCCGCTACGCGCCCTCGAAAAATAATAAAACATTCCACTTTTGCATTGCGCCAAAATAGGCTGCACTCGCCGAAAAACTGCAAGTAAACTTGCATTTTGCTCGTTGGCACTATTTTTGACCTATAAAAAACTTAACGATATAAATTTAAACAGCTTCTTAAAATTCTAAAAATCGCGCTAATTTAGCATAATTAATTGGAATACCCAAGTTTAGACAGCACTTCGTTGCTTATATCTATCTTTGGCGAAGCAAAAATGATGCTTCCAGCCGATGCACGGTCAATAACCATAGAGTAGCCCTTGCTCTCGCTTATCTCCTTTACGGCGTTGTATATTTCGTCCTGTATAGGCGCCATAAGGCTCTCGCGCTTCTTATACAGCTCGCCGTCGGGACCAAAATACTGGCGCTTGAGGTCGCTTGCCCTCTTTTCAAGGTCGAGAATCTCTTTCTCGCGCTGTGCACGCTGCTCGTCGCTCAGAAACATCGACTCGCTCTGATATTTCTTGTACAGGTCCTGTGCCTGCTGCACAAGCTGGTCAATCTCGGCCTGCCAACGGCGCGACTGCTGGTCGAGCTGCTCATTGGCACGCTCGTATGCGGGGATATTCCTCAGTATATATTCCATATCAACAAGGGCATACTTCTGCGCCTGTGCTCCCACCGCCGCAAAGAGCGCAAGGATTGTAACTAACATAAATTTCTTCATAACCATTTTAATTTGCGTGACAGGGTACCTGCCACTGTTTATACATTAGAACTCCTGTCCCAGGATAAAGTGGAACTGGCTTCCTCCATATTTTGACGAGCCGAAGAGATTGTCGAATCCGTAAGCCCAATCGACTCCAATGAGACCAATCATCTGCAAGAATATTCTCACACCCACACCCGCACTGCGCTTGAGGTCGAAGAGATTGAACTTGCTTGCATCGGTCCAGGAGTTACCGCCCTCGACAAACGCAAGACCGTAGATGTTGGTAGATGTCTGCAACATAAAGGGGAAGCGCAGCTCAAGACCCAGGCGGGCGTATGCGTAACCCTCGTAGCCGTAGGGGGTGAGGCTACCGTTGTCATATCCGCGCAGAGCAACCATATCGGTGGCATAGTTGTAAGAGTATCCGCTCATACCGTCACCACCCATATAGAATGTCTCGAAGGGCGATTTCTTGTTCTTGTCATAGCTGCCCAGGATACCGAAGTCGGCACGTGTCATAAGCACAAGGTTGTACACGCCGCCAGTGAGCGAGGTATAGGTCTTGCTCTTGAACTTTATCTTGTAGTACTCTATCCATTTGTGCTTGTCGCGAAGCTCGTCCTTGTAGCTCGGACTCTTGGTGTTTGTTGCCAGATTGGCATAATCCTTTCCGTCGAACTTAGAGTAGGGAGGAGTGAACGACGTTGTAAGAGAGAACTCCGAACCGCTGCGCGGGAAGAGAGGATTGTCTACCGAGTTGCGTGCCAATGTGAGCGCAAGGTTGATGTTGTTGCAGTGTCCGTCGGTTATGAGGAAGTACTGCCAGTCCTTGAGCGAATAGAGCTGGTAGTTCAGCTCGGCCGAGAAGCGGAAGAAGTCATCGGGCCAACGCAAACGCTTACCCCAACCTATCGACACACCATACATCTTTATATATTTGTCGGGGTCGTAGTACGACGACATATTGTTGTATCCGTAGCCATAGTTGTTGTAGTTGCCATAGCCATAGAGATAGTTGTAGTAGTTGTTATAGTATGCCGAGTTATAGTAGCTGCTCGCAACGTCCGTCTGCACCGACATAAACGCCGACACCGAGAAGGAGTTGGGGCGCTTGCGTCCGAACCAGGGGTCGAAGAAAGAGACGCTGTAGGCCTGATAGTACTGTCCGTTCGACTGTGCGCTTATGGTCAGTGTCTGTCCGTCGCCCTGAGGGATTATACCCCGTCGGTTACGTCCCTTGCCGAAGAGGTTGCGCATAGAGAAGTTGGTGAATTTGAGCGACAGCTTGCCTATCACACCTGTCTGTCCCCAGCCGGCCGACACTTCAATCTGGTCGCTGCTCTTGGATATGAGCTGCCAGTCGATGTCCACTGTACCAGTATTTCCATTGGGAACGATATTGGGGTTTATCTTCTCGGCATCGAAGTGACCCATATTTGCAATCTCCTGGAAAGAGCGTTTAACGCCTGTCATTGAGAAGAGGCTTCCGGGGAGAGTACGCAGCTCACGGCGCACAACCTCCTCGTAGAGACGGTCGTTACCGCTTATGCTCACCCTGTTTATAGTAGCCTGCATTCCCTCGTGCATACGTATCTCAAGGTCGACAGAGTCGTTGTCGACGCTCACCTCAATGGGATTGAGTCTCAGGAACACATATCCGTTGTCGAAATATGTAGTCTTCACCGATGTATCGTCGGTGTTCAGACGCTCCTCGAGGTGCTTCTGGTTGTACACGTCACCAGCTTTCATTCCCAACAGATAGTTCAACTGGTCGGTAGAGTAGACACTGTTGCCCACCCACTTTATACTGCTCAGGTGATACTGGTTACCCTCTTCCAGTGTAAGGTAAATGTCGACACTGCTGTCGTCGTAGGGGACCACGCTGTCGGCAACAATGATAGCATCGCGGTATCCGTGCTCGTTGTACAGCGATATTATATTGTCCTTGTCCTCCTCGTAACGCTCGTCGGTGAACTTTTTGGAGCGCAGGAGGGTGTGCAGCATATTATTGAACGTAGTCTTTTCGCGTATCTTCTTCATTGCGTAGCGCACCTTCTTTTCGGGCATCTTCTCGGCTCCCGAGATGAATATCTTGCGCACCTTTATCTTGTCCTTCTTGTCAACCTGTATATCGACAATCACCTGATTGTCGGCTGTCACGTCGGGGCGCTGCAATATCGTAACCTCGACATTCTTGTATCCCTTTGCCGAGAAGTAGCGCTCCACGATGCGTTTGGCACGGTTGACCATATCGGGGGTTATCTGGTTGCCCTTTATAAGGCCTATCTGAGCCTCAAGGTCCTCGCGCTCGCTCTTCTTCATTCCCCTGAGCTTTATCTGCGACACACGGGGGCTCTGCACAAGGTGTATGCCAAGATAGATTTTTGAGCCCACGATACTGTCGGCAGTGATGCTCACATCGGAGAAGAGTCCGAACTTCCAATAGCGCTTTATAGCCGAGGTTATATCCTCGCCCGGAACCACAATCTCGTCGCCCACGGAGAGACCCGAGATACCTATTATTACATAAGGTTCGTGATTGTCTACTCCCGTCAGGCTTATTCCGCCAATTTCGTACTTGCGCGGGGCACCCGAATAGAGTATTGTTGGGTTCACCACCTTCACCTGCGCCAACGCCTCGGCCGCGCAGAGCGTGAACAGTAGCACTGCAGTGAAAAACCTCAATAGTGACTTATATCCCATTTTTTGCTGTTTTATCTGTGAAATATCTGTAAATCAATCCTTCTTATTTGTTCTCTCCCTCTACCTGCTCACCTGTCTTTCCGTAGCGTCTCTGACGCTGCTGATAATCGTATACAGCCTTGCACAGTTCGTTGTTGTCAAAATCGGGCCACAGGACATCGGTAAAATAGAACTCCGAGTAGGCACACTGCCACAGGAGGAAGTTGCTCAGGCGCTGCTCCTTTCCTGTGCGGATAAGGAGGTCGGGGTCGGGCATAAAGCTCGTGGCCAATGCACCGTCAATCATCTTGTCGTCTATTGACTCGAGTGTTATCTCGCCCTCCACCGCACGGCGCGCAATGCTGCGTACCGCCTCGGTTATCTCCCACTTCGACGAGTAGCTCAGCGCAAGCACCATTGTCATTGCATCGTTCACCGATGTACGCTGCTCGCAGGCACGCAGGCGCTCCAGCACATTTGCCGGCAGTTTCTCAATGTCGCCCACCACACGGAAAGCCACATTGTTCTTCATAAAAATCTCCTCTTCGATACTCTCGAAAAGCAGCACCATAAGCGCGGCAACCTCGGCCTGCGGACGCTTCCAGTTCTCGGTGGAGAAGGTGTAGAGCGTAAGGTAACGCACACCCAGCTTGAGGGCGTTCTCTACAAGTTTACGCACTGTGGCAGCTCCTGCCTGATGTCCTTCGCTGCGGTCGAGCCCACGTTGCTTTGCCCAGCGGCCGTTGCCGTCCATAATTATGGCAATATGTTGAGGAACATTGTTCCTGTCTATCATTCCGATGTATTCCATAGTGTTGTCAGTTATTACATTCCCTGTATTTTGGAGAAAGGTCGTATGTTAATGATATTGATAGAAAAGCATAGCTGTCCTTGTTCTTCAGTCCGTCGCTCTTTATACCGTACGGGTCGTCGAGAATGGGCACCGATGCCTTTGTCACGTCAAGTTTGTCGCTCATCGTGAAGCGGAAGGAAAGTTCGCAACCGACATTCAAACGGTGGGCAAGTTTATATTTCACTCCCAATCCTATGGGGATTACGGGTGTAAACACATTGTCGAGCGGCTCGGGAGCAAACATAAAGCCCATTCCCGCAAATATATAAGGTGTCAGCCTGTGTGTGCGCTTGTAACCCGTACCCTCGCCGTAGGCAAAGAAGTTATACTCGAACTGTGCGCCGAGGTCGTAGAGTGTACGCGAAAAATCGGTATGTCCACCGGGGAAGCGGTTCTCTGTATCGGTTGTGCTGCCCGAGATTCGTGCAACGGCAAGGCTTGTCTTTACCGCCATACGGGGGTTGAGGTTGTAGCGCCAGACTGCTCCACCCATAAGATTCATATTCTTGAAGAGTCCCGAGTAGTTTGCGTCGCCAAAATAGGAGCTGCCGCCCGTCATACCTCCAACCTCGTAGCGGTACTCGAGTTCCTCGGCAAAAAGAGGGGTTGCCGGACACAACAGTATGCCCAGCAGCAACGCAACCATTTTACCGATTCTTTTCATCATTCAAGTACGCTGTTTAGTGTGTATTCAACGGAACAACAGACGGTTGATGCCTCCGCGCCAGGTGGGGACACTATCGCCCGACACAATCCAGATGCGGTTGTTGCCGTCCACCGCTACAGCAAATGGTGCTGCGCTTCCTTCGAGCTCCTCGGGGAGCTGCACGCGTATACCGGCCGACTCCTTCCAGGTGAGTCCATTGTCGCCCGACAGATAAAGATACTCGAATGCCTTCACCTCGCTTCCGGCCATTGTACCCGCACCACCAAACGCGAAGAGCCGTCCGTCGTAACGCAGCACGTTCAGGGGCTTTATTGCGGGGCAGTCGAACGAGCCGTCGCCCAAGTGCTCATACTGCACCCACTTCTCTTCGGTTGAGAGCTTGCCCCACATTGTGGGAGCAGCAGCCTCGTCCGAGGGGTAGCCTATAAGCAGGTATCGTGTTATAAAGGGATTTGTTGCAAGAGGATAGCAGTTGGCCGATACATTACGTGTGGGGAAGCCAGCGGGAAGAGCCTCAACAGCAGTGAAGTTCTCTCCGTCGGCCGACCAGGCGATATTTCCGTCAACCACAGCCCACATCTTGCCGTCCTCGACCGATGCGGCAAGCAGCGCCGATGCACTTACGCCCAGGCTGTTCCACTCCACTCCGTCGACAGACGAGAAGAGCACCCCGTCGGCTGTGGCATAGAGCGCACCGTTGAACGAGAGCATTGCGGCAACGTCGGCAGCAAGGGGCAGCGTCGTCAGCTCCACAGCCTCGCTCCACTCCACTGCGCCATCAATGCCTGTACTGCACACAAGCAACGCACCCTGGGCATTATTACCAAAGAGCATCATTTTTCCATTATGTTCAATGAGGCGCAAGGGTTTTTCTATGGGAGAGAGCTGCAACTGTTCCCACTGCAATTTTTCGGGGTCTACCTGGTGGACATTCACTGTCACGGTATATTCCTGTGCATACATACCGCCTGTAGCAGCTACAAGCAATCGGCGAGCCGACGAAAAATCGAGTGTGTCGCTCGACGAGATAAGGTCGTACACATCGGTACTGTCGTTGTAGAGATAGGCCACTCCGTCGCTTGTCACGTTCACAGTAAGCTTAGCGGGGTCGGCACCATAGGGCAACGAGTCGGGGTTATATACAGTTTTTGCCTTTTGGTCAATAACAAAGGGATAGTTATCGCCATTCACGTACTTGATAAGCGTTGTGTCACTGCCGTCGGACAGTTTTGTGGTCGAGTACACAATAACGCTGTCAACCCCGAACGAGCGCAGGGCTGTATAATAGTTTATCTCAAACTCCTCGCTGCCATCCTCCATACAGGCACTGAACAGGAGAGCAGTGCATAATAACAGATATGTTGCTAAATTTTTCTTCATAGAAAAGTATTGTTTTTGCGTTTCAATCGGCAAAATTAGCAACAAAATTTGTTATACGGAGATATTTCGCGCGTTATTTATAATAATTTAGGGATTTTTATGGCTTGCGGGCGATTATTTTGCATAAAAAGTTAATATTTCGTTACCAAAAAGCCTGTCGACACTGCATCGTAGCCCTTTTGGAAGAGTGGGTGCAGCTACTCCGTCACCCACAAAAAGCAACGGGTTACGCTCGACCCTTGCCGTATCCCACAGCCCCGCACCGATAAAGCTCCGCAACAACGTGGCGCCACCCTCAACAAGCAGGGTGTTCACTTTGAGGGAAGCAAGGTGCCGCATAATCTGCTCAAGTACGTCGCCATCGGCAAGTGCCACTTGTTCAATATTTTTACCAAATTTACCCTCTTTCACAT
The DNA here is from genome assembly GCA_017554605.1 of Bacteroidaceae bacterium. GTDB lineage: Bacteria > Bacteroidota > Bacteroidia > Bacteroidales > Bacteroidaceae > HGM04593. Next base: position 2,637 of record JAFZIA010000070.1, on the reverse strand, counting down.
TGCGCGTATATACAACCGTACGTGCCTCGTCGTTGAACAGACGCAGCGACGCCGGGAGAGAATTTTCCTTGTCAACGACCAGGCGCAGGGGGTTACGTCCCGTCCAATGGCGCACCGTGAGCGACGGATTGTCGAGCAGTGCCGTGCGCGTACCCACAAGAATGGCATCGCACTGCGCGCGCAGCTTGTGCACGGCAACCATTGAGCCCGGGGTGGAGATTGCAAGTGCCGCGCCGTCGTCCAGACTGTTGCGTGCACGGTCGATAAAGCCGTCGGCAGTCTCGGCCCATTTGAGGGTTATATGCGGGCGGTTCAGGCAGTGCAGTGTAAAAAAACCGCTATTGAGCCTTTGCGCCTCGTCGCTAAAAAGCCCCGTAACCACCTCAATGCCCGCACGTTGCATACGAGCAATACCCTCGCCGTTCACCTGCTGGTTAAAGTCGGTGGTAGCAATAACCACACGCTTCATTCCACAGGCAATTATAAGGTCGCAGCAGGGGGGAGTCTTTCCGTAGTGCGAGCAAGGCTCAAGAGAGACATAAATGGTAGAACGCTGTAACAATTCCCTGTCGCACTCCTTTACCGAGCGTACGGCATTTACCTCGGCGTGTGGCTCGCCCGCACGTATATGATACCCCTCGCCTATTATCCGTCCGTCGCACACAATAACCGCACCCACCATAGGGTTGGGCGAGGTGCTTCCACTGCCGCAGCGGGCAAGCTGCAAGCATCGTTGCATATAGTATCTGTCAGCCTCTGAAAACTTATTCATTGTAAATTTATTTTACCTTTTTAATTGTACCATATATGCTCACACAGCCACCAGCCGCCCAAGAGCATATATCTGTCTACAAATTTAATATAAAAATTTGAATAAAGGGAGGGCAGCACCACATTGCAGAACCGCTATGCAGCAACTGGGTAGTGGATATAAGAGCGTCAATCCTATGTTACGTCCGCACAAACAGAGCCCTGTAAGTGGCGAAATTATTGATTCTCCCTGTCTGTGTGACAAGTATGCGAAACTATTTTTTACTCCTCGGCCCTGCGGACACCCCTCTATGGACAAAGGAACGCCATATATTTGTATTTTAATTATTTACGTTTAATTTTTACTTAAAATTTCAATAAAGGAATTTTAGTTTTTTTGTAAACTAAAAGGCCAAGCGCAGCCCGTGGTAGTTAAAACCTTTATCAATATCTGCCCTTGCACGATCAGCAACACGGCAACCTGGCACATAAGGAATCCAGCTACCACCACGAAGCACGCGATACTTCCCATTAGAGGGTCCCTCTGGATTAGTTTGTGGAGACGAAGAATAATCACCATACCAATCACTACACAACTCGTGTACATTGCCGCTCATATCATAAAGACCAAGTTCATTGGGTTGTTTCTGTCTTATCAAATGTGTTTTTCCACTATTCCAATACCAAGCAACATCATCTATTGAATTACTGCCGCTGTATTTGTAGCCCTTACTCTTGTCGCCTCCGCGTGCGGCAAACTCCCATTGTGCCTCGGTGGGAAGGCGGAACTTACGTCCGTCGGGAAGTTGACCCGCAAGAAGAATGTTCAGCTTATTTATAAAGTCTATGCAATCATTATAACTTACCTGCTCAACAGGATTTTTATCACCCTTAAAATATGAGGGATTACTGCCCATTACTGCTTTCCAAAGTTCCTGGGTTACCTCGGTCTCGCCAATATAATAGTCGCTAAGGGTTACACTGTGGACGGGCTTTTCATCGCTATACCCATCATTTGAGCCCATATTGAATGTGCCGCCGGCTACGGCAACCATAGTAAAGGATACATTGTCTACGGTAAAGTTTTTGGTCACAAAAGCATTGCGCAATTCATTTGCAATTGAATCACTTATACGCTTGTCCTCCGCCGCTTTTCTTGCTGTTGCTATTGAATCGCGCCTTGCCTTTTCTATTATTGCCAGTCTCTCTTGTTCGGCACGCTCGTTGTTACAGTTGTTTATTCCCACTCCCGCAAATACAACACACAGTATTGCAGCTACAATACCCACGGGAATTTTCCAGTTGAAAGGTTTTTTGGGTTCATTGTCCGCTGTTGCAGCACCGTTGTTGTTCATTGGCTGTGTAGGGCGCGACACTCCTCCACCGTTGTTCATAGGTTCAGTTGGGCGCGACACCCCTCCGCCACTCTTTGCCATTGGCTGCGTGGGGCGCGAACTACTGCCGGCAGCAGGCTGCGCATTGAGCAATGCAAGGAACTCGTCTACGCTCTGCGGGCGCGCCTCCTTCATAAAGGACATTGACTTTATAACAGTCTCGGCAACAGCACCACTCACATTTTTCTCGGCAAGCACACTCTGCAAGCTACTGCTATCCACCAACTGCAGCGCAGGGGGAGGCATCTCACCCGTAAGCAGCGTAAAGAGCGTTGCACCAAGCGAATATACGTCGGTTGCGGGAGAGAACTCACCCACTCCACCGGGATTATACTGCTCCATCGGTGCGTACCCGTGACTTATTCCAATGGGAGTGGTAGAGGTTGCCTTACCCTTTTCGTCGTAACGCTTGGAGAGTCCAAAATCTATGAGCACGGCCTCGCCACTGCTGTTCACGAGTATATTGTCGGGCTTAATGTCGAGGTGCATCATT
>JAFZIA010000069.1 GCA_017554605.1 Bacteroidaceae bacterium | reverse complement strand
CTTGAGTTATGAGCCATAGATCCGGCTTCTACTCTGAGACTTCAAGTAGTTGTTTTAGTAGAAGAAAGAGGGAATATGACAATAAAAAAATGGATATTCTGTACACCGTCGCTGATTGATTACCGATATTCAGGCGATTTATAGCGTCGGGGTTCCACCTCTTCCCATCCCGAACAGAGAAGTTAAGCCCGACAGCGCCGATGGTACTGCATTAAGTTGTGGGAGAGTAGGTCATCGCCACTTTTTTATCTCGAAGAGCTTTAGCATAATGCTAAGGCTCTTTTTTTGCGTTAGTATGAGAAGTTAATCCCCCTCATTGACATTGGGCCGACGGTACTGCATTAAATTTCTCTATAAATCGCTATTTAACAATAAAAATAGTACTTTTGTTTCTGTAATTAAATGACCGCATATATGAAAGCACTAAAGGAGAGAATATTGAATGATGGACGCTGCTTGCCGGGTGGTGTGCTTAAAGTGGACAATTTCATCAATCATCAGATGGATCCGCTGTTGATGAAGCTGATGGCCGAGGAGTTTGTGCGCCGTTTCGCTGGCACTAATATAACAAAGATATTGACTGTGGAGGCGAGTGGTATTGCGCCGGCCATTATGGTGGGTTATCTGCTGGGGTTGCCTGTGGTGTTTGCAAAGAAGAGCAAGCCGAGCACAATGGAGAATATGCTGGTGTCCGAGGTCTTTTCATTTACAAAGAACAGAACTTATACAATCTGTGTGAGCAAGGATTTTCTCTCTCCCTGCGACAAGGTGCTTTTTGTCGACGATTTTCTTGCGAATGGCAATGCAGGCAAGGGAATTATTGATTTGGTGCAGCAGGCGGGTGCCGAGCTCGTTGGAATGGGCTTCCTGATAGAGAAGTCGTTCCAGAAGGGTGGAGAGATGCTTCGTGAGGCGGGTATCCACGTAGAGTCGTTGGCTATTATCGACAGCCTTGACGATTGTAGCATAAAGTTTAAGGAGTAAGAAGATTTGTTTTTCAAATTGTGGTTTCTTGCTTGCATATCTGACGGAAAATAAGTTACTTCTTGTGTTATCTTATAATATTCTTGCTTTTTTTGCGTTTATAACAAGGAAACAGAGAATATTATGCAGTGGTACAAAAGTTTCAATAAGGTAAAATATTTGCTCATAGCTGTAGCGGCAATAATTGCCGCTACATCGTTGTTTGTGTCGCACTCGTTGACGGCCGACCTTAAAAAGGAAGAGCTCAACAAGATGCAGCTCTTTGCCGAGGCTATGCGCTCGCTGAACAGCGCCGACGAGAATACCGACCTTAATCTTGTGCTTGCTGTCATTGGCGGCAACGAGATTATTCCGGTGGTGGTGCTCGACAGCAAAGGTGCAATAACAAACAGCCGTAACATCGATATTCCCGAGGGGAAGGACTCGCTCTCGGTGCTGCTCAAGAAGGTGGCGCAGATGCGTGCCGATAACCGTATCATTCGCATTGATATGGGCGATGAGGATTATCTTGAGGTGTGTTACGACGACTCTCTCCTGTTGACGCGTCTGGCCTACTATCCCTATATACAGTTGCTTGTGGTGCTGCTTTTCTTTGTAGTGTGTATGCTTGCCATAATAAGCTCCAAGCGTGCCGAACAGAACAGGGTGTGGGTTGGACTCTCAAAGGAGACGGCTCATCAGCTTGGAACGCCTATCTCGTCGCTTATGGCGTGGAGCGAGGTGCTGCGCGAGAAATACCCCGATGATGCCCTCTTGCCCGAAATGGACAAGGATGTGGCGCGTCTGCAGACTGTTGCCGAGCGCTTCTCGAAGATTGGCTCAAAGCCCGAGCCGACGTCGGACGACCTTCTTCGCGTGCTCGACGGTGTGGTGGATTATTTCCGTCGCCGCAGTTCCAACAAGGTGCAGTTCGTGTGCGAGTATCCCAAACGCCCGCTGACGGTACGTATGAATGTGCCTCTCATTGAGTGGGTGTTCGAAAACCTGTGTAAGAATGCCATTGATGCTATGAATGGCGAGGGTACTATAAAATTTGTGGTGACACACGACTATAACAACGCTTATATCGAGGTCTCGGATACGGGAAAGGGTATTGCAAAGTCTCAGTTCAAGACTGTCTTTGAACCTGGTTTTACGACTAAGAAACGCGGCTGGGGATTGGGACTCTCGCTTGCCAAGCGCATTATGGAGCAGTATCACAAAGGAAGGATATATGTAAAGGGGTCGGAACTTGGCAAGGGGACAACTTTCCGTATTGAGTTGCGTAAATAATTGTACAACTTTTTCGGCTCTTTTCTGTTATGTATGCATTGGAATCATAAGCAGGCACGCACCGGTAATAATAGGAAAAGCAAAAGTTGACAAGTGAATTTCTTGTATTATGCTCAGTTTTAGAAATATGACATATTTTTTGAAATAAATTTGTTGTACTTCTTAATATTTTGCACTTTTAGGTGTGCAGAACCGAATTTTATTTGTATCTTTGTGCGCAAATTCGGAAAATACCAAATTATAGACTGCTTTTGACAGACATAATTACGTTTAATTATTAGATGATTTATTGTAGCGATGGGAAGATTTGATAAATTCTATGTCGACTTAAAGGGTCTGAAGAGCGATACTCTTGAGCTTGCTTTTGAACTTGACAACAAATTCTTTGCCGATATTGAGGGCGAGGAGTTCCAGAGGGGTTCTGTAAAGGCTTGCGTAACGGTAAAGAAAGGTCGCGGTGTGTTCGATTTTGTGTTTGCACTCAACGGTAACGTCGTTGTTCCTTGCGACAGATGTCTCGACGACCTTGTGGTAGATGTAGAGACCGAGAGTTCGTTGAAGGTGAAATTGGGCGACAGCTACGCCGACGAAGGTGATGTTGTGATAGTGCCCGAGGCCGACGGAGGAGTGAACATTGCGTGGTATCTGTATGAGTTCATAACACTCGCATTGCCTATGAAGCGCATACACGCTCCCGGCAAGTGCAACCACGAGATGACAAGCAAGCTTAAGAAGCACGGCTATCGTGACGAGGACGACGATTGCGACAGCCAAGAGGCCGGGGAGAGTGTTGTAGACCCGCGTTGGGAGGCACTTAAAGGCATACAATTTGAAGAAGATAATTGAAAAATAAATAATTAAAACTTAGAACAATGGCACATCCTAAAAGAAGACAGTCAAAGACTAGAACTGCCAAGAGAAGAACTCACGACAAGGCAGTTGCTCCTACATTGGCTATTTGCCCCAACTGCGGCGAGTGGCACGTTTATCACACCGTATGCGGTGCGTGTGGTTATTACAGAGGCAAGCTCGCTATCGAGAAAGAGGCAGCAGTCTAAATAACCGGCAAGGCGGCCGAGTATAATGAAGGCCGTTCCTTTTGTACGTGAATTAATAAACGCACCGCCCTTGTTGGTGAGGTGCGTTTATATTTTTGGAAAGCGGTACCATAAATATTTGAAGATATGCACAAGGCAGGATTTGTAAACATTGTGGGTAATCCCAACGTGGGAAAATCGACGTTGATGAACCTTCTGGTGGGCGAGAGAATATCAATCGCCACATTCAAGGCTCAGACTACCCGTCATCGCATTATGGGAATACTCAACACCGACGAGGCACAGGTTGTCTTTTCGGACACTCCCGGTGTGCTCAAGCCCAACTATAAGCTGCAGGAGGCCATGCTGCGCTTCTCGCGTTCGGCACTGCGCGACGCCGATGTGTTGCTCTATGTGACGGATATGGTTGAGAGCCCCGAGAAAAACAGCGATTTTATTGCCGAAGTGCGTAAGCTCGATGTACCCATTCTGGTGCTCATAAACAAGATAGACCTGAGCAACCAGGAGGAGCTTGTGAAAAAAGTGGAGCAGTGGCACGAGATTATTCCCGAGGCCGAGATACTGCCAATATCGGCAATAGCAAAATTCAATGTCGACACAGTGATGCGCCGCATAATGGAGCTGTTGCCCGAGTCGCCCCCTTACTTCGAGAAGGACGCGCTTACCGACAAGCCCGCACGTTTCTTTGTGACAGAAATCATTCGCGAGAAGATTCTTCTGCACTACGACAAGGAGATACCCTACGTGTGCGAGGCTGCGGTGGAGTACTTCAAGGAGAAGGACGGCAGCATATACATAAAGGCGCTTATATTTGTTGAGCGCGACTCACAGAAAGGAATTATCATAGGCCGCGAGGGTGCTGCCCTCAAGCGTGTGGCAACCGACGCACGCCGCGAGCTTGAGAAATTCTTCGGAAAGAGAATCTTTTTAGAGATATACGTCAAGGTCGACAAGGACTGGCGTAACAGCGACAAGCAGTTGCGCCGCTTCGGTTACGACCAGAAAGACTGAGAAGTCTGATACATTCATAAAAAACCATTATTATGGGAAATCTAGTAGCAATAGTGGGTCGTCCCAATGTTGGCAAATCGACCCTTTTCAATCGTCTGACAGAGACCAAGCAGGCTATCATTTCGGACGAGGCCGGTACTACGCGCGACCGTCAGTATGGACGTTGCCTGTGGTGCGGTAAGGAATTTTCGTTGGTGGATACTGGCGGCTGGGTGGTGAACTCGGACGATGTGTTCGAGGAGGCTATACGCGACCAGGTGACGCTGGCTATGGACGAGGCCGATGTGATTCTGTTTGTTGTCGATGCAATGAACGGACTGACCGACCTTGACGATGAGCTGGCATCGATGCTCCGCCGTTCAAAGAAGCCTGTGATTGTTGTTGCAAACAAGGTGGATACATACGAAATGCAGTACGGTGCAGCCGAGTTCTATGCAATGGGATTGGGCGAGCTCTATTGTATCTCGGCTGCAAACGGCAGCGGTACGGGCGACCTGCTCGATGTTGTTGTGTCTAAATTCACTAAGGACGCAGATGAGACAGCCGAGGAGGATATACCGCGTTTTGCGGTCGTGGGCCGTCCCAACGCAGGAAAGAGCTCAATAATAAATGTATTCCTGGGCGAGGAGAGGAATATCGTTACTGATATTGCGGGTACTACACGCGACTCGATTCTCACCCGATACACAAAATTCGGATTCGACTTTTATCTTGTCGATACAGCCGGAATACGCAAGAAGAGCAAGGTGAGCGAGGATATTGAGTATTACTCGGTGCTCCGCTCGATACGCGCAATAGAGAACAGCGACGTGTGTATCCTGATGATTGATGCTACACGAGGCATAGAGTCGCAGGACCTCAATATCTTCTCTATCGTACAGCGTAACCAGAAGGGTCTTGTGGTTGTTGTGAACAAATGGGACCTTGTCGAGGACAAGAGCGAGAAGGTGATGAAGTTCTTCGAGAATGCGATACGTGAGCGTGTTGCTCCTTTTGTCGACTTCCCCATTATCTTCACCTCGGCGGTAACCAAGCAGCGAGTATTCAAGGTGCTGGAGAAGGCCCAGGAGGTGTACAACAACTCAAAGACAAAGGTTTCTACCGGAAAGTTCAACGAGGAGATGCTGCCCATCATCGAGGCCTATCCGCCCCCCTCGATCAAAGGTAAGTATATAAAGATAAAGTACTGTATGCAGTTACCCGAAAAGCGTGTGCCTACATTCCTGTTCTTTGCCAACCTGCCGCAGTATGTGCGCGAGCCCTACAAGCGTTTCCTTGAGAACAAGATACGCGAGAGATGGAATTTCTCGGGTGTACCTATGAATATCTTCATCAGGCAGAAGTAAACGCCTATAAGGCTTTATATAGGATAAACCAGCCCCTTAAGCTCATTCACTGGTGCTTGGGGGGCTGGTGTTTTTCTATCAGAATTGCGTTGCTGTCAGCTTTTTTTGAGGTGGTCCACATTATAGTGCAGTCCGCAGCTTTCCTTGCGCTCTATTGCCTGGCGCATAATGAGGTAGCCCACATTGATGATGTTTCTCAGCTCGCACAGCTCCTTGCTTATGACGCTGCGCTTGAAGAGTTCCTCGGTCTCCTCGTAAAGAAGGTCGAGGCGGTTCCAGGCGCGGCGCAGGCGGAGGTCGGTGCGCACAATGCCCACGTATGTGCTCATAATCTGGCACACCTCCTTTGCGTCCTGCGAGATGAGCACCATCTCCTCGTTCATCTTTGTGCCCTCGTCGTTCCAGTCGGGTATCTGCTCGTTGTACCCGTAGCTCTCGAACAGCTCCAGCGAGTGCTTGGCTGCTGCGTCGGCATATACCACGGCCTCTATGAGCGAGTTGCTTGCAAGACGGTTGCCGCCGTGCAGTCCTGTGCACGAGCACTCTCCCACGGCATATAGCCTGTGTATGCTCGACGCTGCATTGATGTCGACCTTTATTCCTCCACACAGATAGTGGGCGGCGGGTGCCACGGGGATATAGTCCTTTGTTATGTCTATGCCCAGTGAGAGGCATTTCTCGTATATGTTGGGGAAGTGTTTCTTTGTCTCTTCGGGGTCCTTGTGCGTTACGTCGAGATATACGTGATCATCGCCACGGAGCTTCATCTCGTTGTCGATGGCACGTGCCACAATATCGCGTGGTGCAAGCGACAGGCGCTCGTCGTATTTGTGCATAAACTCCTTGCCGTCCATTGTGCGCAACACGCCGCCGTAGCCGCGCATAGCCTCGGTAATGAGGAACGAGGGGCGATCGCCCGGGTTGTAGAGTGCGGTGGGGTGGAACTGTACAAATTCCATATCCTTTACCGTTCCCTTTGCACGATAGACCATTGCAATGCCGTCGCCACTGGCTACAAGGGGATTGGTGGTAGTTTTGTAAACGGCACCGCAGCCTCCGGTTGCCATAAGCGTTACCTTGCTCAGGAATGTGTCTACCCTGTTTGTTGCAATATCGAGCACGTATGCTCCGTAGCACTCTATGTCGGGTGTCTGACGGGTTACGTTCACTCCTAAATGGTGCTGCGTGAGTATCTCTATTGCGAAATTGTTGTCGAAGATGTGAATGTTGGGGTGTTTACGTACTGCGCGGATAAGCGACTCCTGTATCTCGGCTCCTGTATTGTCGGCGTGATGGAGTATGCGGAACTCCGAGTGTCCGCCCTCGCGGTGAAGGTCGAACTCTCCTTTCTCGTTCTTGTCGAACTCCACTCCCCAGTCTATGAGCTGCTGTATTTGTGCGGGGGCTTCGCGCACTACCTTTTCCACGGCTGCACGGTCGCTTATGTGGTCGCCGGCAATCATTGTGTCCTCGATGTGCTTCTCGAAGTTGTCTACCAGCAGGTTGGTAACCGATGCTATACCTCCTTGTGCAAAATAGGTGTTGGCATCTTCCAGTGTTGTTTTACAGATAAGGGCAACAGTTCCCTTGTGTGCCACCTTTAGGGCGAAGCTCATTCCGGCAATACCGGAACCGATAACCAAAAAGTCGAATTTCCTGACCATATTAATGCTCTCTTGCGAGATTCTTTGTTTATGCGCCGCTAAGTTACAAAAAATGCGAAGAAAAAAACTTTTCGCAGGTTTTTTTCGGCAAAATATAGTTAGTTTTGTGCTGTTTTTGCCCTTTCATATACTATGATAAAAAGATTTCAGCTTTTTGTATTGTTGAGCCTGTGTCTCCATTTGTCGGTGGCGCAGTCCCTGAGCGGCAGGCTCGATGCCTTGCTCGATGATGAGCTTCTACACGAGAGTGATGCGTCGGTGCTGGTGTACGACCTTACCGCCGATTCCCTTTTGTATGCGCATAGGGAGCATAAGCGCTGTCGCCCCGCATCGGTGGCAAAGGTTGTCACTGTGGCTGCCGCGCTTACCAAACTTGGTAGCGGATATACGCTCGATACGCATTTGTACGGCTGTGGCGGAAATCTCTATGTGAAAGGGACGATGGATGCTCTCTTTGGTGAGGAGGATATGCTCTCTATGGCTCTGTCTGTGCCTGTGGGTACGGTGGTGGATACTCTTTTTGCCGATTGTTCCTTTTGCGACTCGTTGTATTGGGGGCCCGGTTGGGCGTGGGACGATAATCCGTACGGATTCCAGCCTTATATCTCGCCGCTGCTCCTTTGTGGCGGGGCTGTGGAGGTTGTTGTAACCCCTACGGAGAAAGGTGCTGCTCCGCGCTATAGCTGTACGCCGCAATCCTCATTCTATACGGTTGTCAATGAGGCGCGGTGCGGCAATGGGCAGTTGGGCAAGCTCACCGTCCTGCGCGATTGGCTCAACGATAGCAATACAATACGCATACGCGGGAATTGTACAAGGGAAACAACCGAAAAACTAAATATGTACAAGTCGGCCGATTTTTTTGTGGCTGTCCTTGTTGAGAAACTGACAGCTCAGGGAGTTACGGTAAAGAACGTGGCTTTTGGAACTGTGCCCGACAGCGCCTTGTGTATATTCTCTACGGCAAGAGCTATGGAAGATATTGTTGCCGAAGCTCTTTTGGAGAGCGATAACATCTGTGCCGAGGCTCTTCTTTATCATTTGGCTGCAACAGGTGGCGGTTCTTCTTTTTCTATGGAGCAGGGGTGCGAGGTTGTCGATTCTTTTATGCAGGAGTATGTGGGTTGTAACGACGGATATTCTCTTTACGACGGTTCGGGGCTCTCTCCTTATAACCATATCTCGGCAAATGCAGTAGCAGCTATATTGCGATACGTATATCACCACCCCGATATATATGATGTTGTTTATAGTAGTTTGCCCCTGTCGGGCGTATCGGGTACAATGAAGCATCGTACAAAGGGTACGGCTGCCTACAAAAAAGTCCGCGCAAAGACGGGGACCGTTACGGGTGTGTGTACCCTTGCGGGCTACGCGGCAGCAAAGGACGGGCACACGCTTGCCTTTGTGCTTATGAACAGCGGTGCAAAAAGTTCGCGTAGGGCTCGTGAATGGCAGGACAGGGTGTGCGATGTGCTTTGTCGATAGGAAATAACTTTTTGCAGGAATGCTTTTTTAGTGTATTTTTGTGCTCGATTACGAAGCGCGGCTGTCGTATCTTGATAAATGGGCAAATGTAATGTTCAAAATAAAGAAATAGATGTAATTTTTAATAACTGTTTAGTGCATATAATGTAAAGATAAACCCAAAATATCAATTATAGCGAACTACAAACTATTCTCTTAACCTGAAAACCGCCAATTTGAAGCCACGGAGAATAAGTTCAGATTGTTCACACCTTGTGGTGTGGGCTGTTTGTGCTTATTCGTGGCGAAGGTTACTTGGCGGTACCTCAGGTTAGGATAAGTATTGATAACAGCCTATACCACTTTTATTATGATACATATAGGGGAACTTATAAGGAGACGAATGCAGGAAATAGAAAGGACACCAAGCTGGTTGGCGAGAAAAATAAACTGCGACAGGACAAATATTTACAAAATTTTCCAGCGTCCAAGCATAGATACTGCGCTGCTGTCCCGAATCTCAAAAGCGTTGGACCACGATTTCTTTGCCGACCTTTCAGATGAACAAAATAACGGCAGTGATAAGCAGGCTACAAAAGTGTGATATATGTTCACAACTTTTGTAGCCTGTTTATTTGTAAATAAGTTTCCTTTGCAAAAGGAAGTTTTTTAATTATAAAATTACTAAAGGTTATGAAAAAGGTACTATTAACTTTAATTATTGCAACAGTAGCTATAGCTGCTGATGCTCAGGTGTGGATTGGTAGCTCATTTGGTTTTCGTTATTTTAGCGAAGCTGAAGGTGCTGAGACAATCGCAAATTTTAAATTTAAGCCAGAGATAGGTACTGCTATAACAGAAAACTTGGCGGTAGCTGTTGTATGGGGATTTGATGTAGTCTCTCCTGATGAGGGAAATACTACGTGTAAAGTTTCAATAAACCCTTATGTTCGTTATAACTTTATGAAGTTAGGCAACTTTAAGATGTTTATTGATGGAGGTTTTACTTATTATAATAATGAAGAGATGGATGATTGGGACATCTCTCTCAAGCCTGGTATCTCCTACACTATTAACGAACATTTTAATATAGTTGGCCACTTGGGAGATGGTATGGTTTTTAGAGAGGGTGATACAAAACTCGAGAATGGCTTTGCATTTAATCTAGCGAATAATCTCACATTTACTCTTAATTACGTTTTCTAATGAGTGCTTGAGTTGAAAACTATTTGAAATACAGATATTCGTAAGATATTAAAAAGAGGGTGTCCTAAAATTAGAGGGGACACTCTCTTTTATGTTATAATGTTAATCAGCTTCTAATGCTGTTATATGGATTGTTACAGACTCTTTTAATCGGGAATTTAGGCGGGCTGTTGTGTCTGTTTTTCTGTCTGGTTATTTTTTGTCGCTCTGATATTCCTCATCAGTTGCTCGTAACCGCATCGCTCTACTGCGGAGTTTTGGAATAACTCTTTGTACTTCTCTTCAGTCAGTTCTTTCCAGTCGCTTTCTTTCATTGCAAGCAGCGCGGCCGACGGGGTAAGCTCTGCCACTTGTGTGGGTGTGGCAAACCTGTTGTGCGGGCAGCATTTTTGGCAACGGTCGCAGCCGTAGAAGCAATTTCCCATCTTTTCACCGATGTTTTTAGGTAATTCCCCCCTGTGCTCTATTGTAAGGTAGGAGAGGCAGAGACGAGCGTCGAACCCTTCGGATGTGAGGGCATTCGTGGGGCAGGCGTCTATGCATTTCCTGCACTCGCCGCAGCGGTTGTCATTGAGTGTGGTGTCATATTCGAGTTCTGTGTCTATAAGCAGCTCGCCCAGGAAAAAGTGTGTGCCCTGCCCAGGTATTATCAGTTGGTGGTTCTTGCCTATCCACCCGATGCCTGCTCGTGCGGCCCAGTAGCGCTCAAGTAGAGGTGCCGTGTCGCAGAAAGGTCTCCCGTTTACTTTTACCTTACCGTTGATTGCCTGCAACAGCATAAACAGGCGGTCTTTGACTGCCTTGTGGTAGTCGCAGCCCAGCGCGTAGCGCGATATATGCAGCCTCTCCTCGTCGACGTTGCCCGGGAAATAGTTCAGTGCCACACAAATTATGCTGCGGCAGCCGGGGAACAGCAGTGTGGGGTCGGTGCGCTTGTCGCAGTTACGCTCAAGATATCCCATTGTGCCGTGCCGCCCTTCGTTTACCCATTTGTCGAGCCGCTCTGCCGTGCGGGTATCGACGGGGGCAGCCTGTGCAATGCCGCAAACTGTAAAGCCGAGGCGTAGCGCCTCGGCTTTTATGAATTGTGTGAGCTCTTTCTTATCCATCATTCGAATGTCTTGAATGTGTATCCTTGCTCCAGCAGCCAGTCGAGCGAACGGGGCAGTGCGTAGCGCAGGTTGCTCTCGCTGCGGATTGAGTCGTGGAAAGTTATTATTGAGCCGTTGCGGGTGTAGCGCTTTACGTTGGCAAGGACGTCCTCGCCGTAGAGCCTGAAGCTGTAGTCGCGTGTCACAAGGTCCCACATTACAAATTGGTAGCGTTTGCTCAATTCGCGGTACTGCGCATTGCGCAGGAAACCGTGGGGCGGACGGAACAGGTTGCTGTGTATGAACGCATCGGCTTGGTCTACATTGTCGACATACTTCTTTGTCGATGTGAACAGTCCTTTCAGATGGTTGTATGTGTGGTTGCCCACGCGGTGTCCTTCCTCTACTACTTGCATAAATTCCTGTGGGAACTTGTGCACGTTGTCACCTACCATAAAGAATGTTGCTTTTATGCCATATCGTCCCAACAATTCCACCACCCAGGGGGTTATGACGGGGATAGGCCCGTCGTCAAAGGTCAGATATACGGCCTTTTCGTCGGGATTCATACGCCACAGAGCCTTTGGGTAGAGGTTGCGGAAAAACGTGGGTACTTGTTCTATGAACATTGTCTGTTACAGTTTGATGCGTCTTGTTATTGCCTCGTATTGGCGTCCGAATTCTTCGGCATATTTCAAATAGAGGCCTTTATACTCTTCTCCTCCCTTTTCAAGGAGCTTGGCAATCTCCTGTAGGTAACGCACGTGCATAATGAGGTTGTTGATGGACATATTGTAGTGTCTGCCACTGAGACTGTTATACCAGTTGAGGTATTCAATCTGTGTGTCGGCAAAAGGCTCTATTATTGCGCGTGCCTTTTCGTGCTCGCCGAGGTTCATATAAGTCTCGCTCATATCCATTGCGCTGAAGTACTCGTGGGGGACAAGTGACGAGGGGAGTTCCTCCTCGGTGCGGTCGAGTACGGCAAGGGCCTGGCTGTGCTTTCCTTCGGCATACAACTGTACGGCCAACGACGAGAGCAGGCGGCGGTGGGTGAGTACCATACGGTTGATTGTCTCGTCGACATAGTAGTCGGGGTTCTCTTTAAGTCCACCGAACTTGAATCTGTTCATTACGTTGTGGTAGAAGCGCTCAGTGTCGGCCACTACATTGCCGTATGCGTCGTTGTATCCGAGCTTCTTCCAGTTGAAGGGGGTGATGCGGTAGGCCAGTCCCTCCTGTACAAAGAAGTCGCTGAGGCTGCTCAGGTAGTTGTCGCCACCCACTGTCATTGACATATAGAGCGGACGCTCCCAGTTGGTCTGTGCCAGCATCTCGAGCAGCATAAGGTCCTGTCCGCGGTAGAGGCGATTTCGTCCCTTGAGCGAAATTTCCATATACTCGGGCATCGAGTCTTTGTACTCCTCGGGGATTATCATTCCCGAACGTACAACTGCGGCGCTGTCTATCTTTATGTAGACTACGTCGGTGGGTATAAAGTGGAAGCGGTCGTCGCTGTTACATACCCAGTATTTCATAATGTTCTTTACCTCGAAAGGATTCTCGCCCCATCTCTGTTTGCTCTCCTCGGGGTGCAGACGGTAGAGCTCGAGGATTTTCTCCTTGAACTCGGGGATAATGTCCACTGCCTCGTTGGTAGAGCCTGCGTAGTTGATGCGTTCCCACGATATGGGAATTGAGGGGGAGTTGTATGCGGGACGGCGCATCTGGTCGATGTACCAGTCGGTCTGCAGGTACGACAGGTTGCACACGCGCGAGTCGGTGCGCTCACCCTCTACCTCCTGGTTGTACCACAAGGGGAACGTGTCGTTGTCGCCACAGGTGAATATGATGGGGTTGCCCTCCTCGGGCATAGTGTTGAGGTAGTTCTGACCAAAGTCGCGGCAGGCGTAACGTCCGCTGCGGTTGTGGTCGTCCCACGTCTGCGACAGCATCTGTACGGGTACGAGCAGGCAGACGGCTGTTATTGCACCGCTCACCGCTGCGCTCTTCTTTCTGATGAGCTCGGCTATTGCGGCAACGCCCATTCCTATCCAAATTGCAAATGCGTAGAATGAACCTGCGTATGCGTAGTCGCGTTCACGGGGCTGCATAGGTGTCTGGTTGAGGTAGAGGACAATGGCTATACCTGTCATAAAGAACAGCAGGAATACAACCCATAGTTGCTGCTTGCCCTCCTTGCCTCTCTTCGACTGCCATATAATGCCGAGTATTCCGAGTATGAGGGGCAGTGCGAAGAATACGTTGCGGCCCTTGTTCTCTTTGAGTGTCTTGGGCAACAGCTCCTGATTGCCCACCATAAGGTTGTCGATAAAGGGAATGCCTGTTATCCAGTTTCCGTTTTCTATGCCTCCGTGGCTCTGAATGTCATTCTGCCTGCCCACAAAGTTCCACATAAAGTAGCGGATATACATATGGTTGAGCTGGTAGTTCAAGAAGAATTTTATATTCTCCCATTGTGTGGGAATGGTTACGGTAACGGTCTCACCGCCACGATTGTAGCGCACCTGTCTGCCTTTAATCTCGCCCACCCAATCTTCGTACAGGTTTATTTTCTGAGGGCCGTACTGTGAGTGCTCCTTGCTGTACATACGCGGCAGGAGCATATTCTGTGCATAGACAAGCTTGGTCTTGTATCCCAACAGCTCGTATGAGTCCTTCTCATCGGGGTGTGCCTTCTCTTTGGGGGCATATTCGGGTGCGCCTTCCACTATTACGGGGCGCAGGTACTCTCCGTCGGTCCTGTACTCAAGCTCGGAGCTGTATGCCTGTCCGTAGAAGAGCGGACGGTCGCCGTACTGCTCGCGGCCCAGATAAGCGCCAAGCTCAAAGATGTCCTCGGGTGAATTCTGGTCCATAGGGGTGTTTGCTGCCGAACGTATCACGATGAGGGCATACGACGAGTAGCCTATCATAATCACCAGCATACAGAGCAGCGAGGTGTTGAGCAGTCTCAGGTTTACGATGTACTTTTCGCCGTTCTTGTAGAAGAGCGCGATAAGAAGTCCTGCAAGCACGGCAATGCCAATGACGATGCTCGTTGCTCCGTATCCGTAAAACGGTATTCCGAGTAGTGCCACCGATGCGGTGAAGGCTATTGCGAGGTTCTTGCGGCTGCTGCCTTTCTCGCTCTCGTACACGCCCCATACTATTGCTCCGAAGAGGAGTATGAGATATACGATGAGTCCTGTGTTGAAGGGTAGCCCGAATGTGTTCACAAAGAGCAGCTCGAACCAGCCTCCCACCTTTACGACGCCGGGGACAATGCCGTAGAGCACCGCTGCGACAAGCGCTCCCGAGAGCAGCAGGGCGCCCATTGAGCCTTTCAGTGTGGCGTTGGGCTTCTTTTTGAAGTAGACCACAAGGACAATGGCGGGGATACACAAGAGGTTGAGCAGGTGGACGCCAATCGAGAGTCCTACAAGGTAGGCGATGAGTATGAGCCAGCGGTCGCTGTGGGGCGCGTCGGCCTGCTCTTCCCACTTGAGAATGAGCCAGAATACTACCGCTGTAAAGAGCGACGAGTATCCGTAAACCTCGCCCTCGACTGCGCTGAACCAGTATGTGTCGCTCCAGGTGTAGGCGAGTGCACCCACAAGGCCTGAGCCGATGATTGTGATTATGTTTGCGTTGGTCATCTGCCCGGGGGTGGGGGCGATGAGCTTACGCGTGAGGTGTGTGATGCTCCAGAAGAGGAACAGGATTCCTCCGGCGCTCAGCAGTGCCGACATTATGTTCACCATAAGCGCAACCTTGTCGGGCGATGCGAACGACGAGAAAAGGTTGGCTGTGAGCATAAAGAAGGGTGCACCGGGCGGGTGGCCTACCTCCAGTTTGTTTCCTGAGAGTATGAACTCGGGACAATCCCAAAAGCTTGCGGTGGGCTCGACAGTCAGGCAGTATGTCACCGCTGCAATGACAAATGTCAGCCAACCGAATAGGTTGTTTAAGGTCTGATAGCGCTTCATTTATTTATGTTTTTTGTTTATTGTCGCTCTTTGTACGGGCAAAGTTTTTTGCCTTACCGAAAAAATCTTACATTTTCTGTGTATAGGCAGGGCCGTTCCCCTAAAATTCTGCAAATTTACCTATTCGGCGGGAAAAGAGCAAAATATTGACTGTTTAAATACTTAAATAGTGTTAAGTTGTCTTGTTGTGGGTGGTAACAGTGAAAGGCAAGGTGCCGCTCGGCACCTTGCCTTTCACTGTATCATTCTGCACTGGACGCCGCTTTTATGGCGACGGCCCGCACTGCTGGGCGTTACTTTTTGTTTACATCTTTGGCGCTCTTTCCGGCAATGTCAATCTCCACTGCTGCGGGGAATATGCGCTCGGGGTCGTAGAACAGGGCGCAGCTCTCCACCATTGTGGCAAGGTTGCTCTTTACCTTTCCCTTGAAAATCCTTTTTCCGTTGAGGACTACCTTTATGGGCTTTTCAAGGTCGAAGAGCTCCTCGTTGAGGTAGATGGTTATGTTGCCCTTGGTGGCAGTGGTGTACTCTTTCTCAAAAAGGAACTCAATGCCTCCTGCGGTGTATGTGGTCTTGTATGTGGCGTTCTTTACGTCGATGTATACCGTGTTGTTGTTGATGTTCATTATGTAGCAGGTGCGCTGCTCGCTGTTGTCGGCCGATTCCTCGTTTACCTTTATGTTGTAGAAGGTGTTGCGGTAGCGTCCGTACATATCGTACCTTTCCCAGTAGACATATTTGGGGTGGGGGTTACGGGTGAACTGCGCCAGCCAGTGGGTGGTGGGGCGATAGTCGATGCTGTGGCCGTAGTCGGGGATTATGTCTATGTAGTGCCTGTAGTATCCGGGGTGCTCCGCTGAGAGCTTGTCGGCAACGCTCTGTGCCTCCTGTGTCATTCTGTTCCTGAGGAACATCTGGTCGAGTGCTCCTGTGCGCAGCGAGAATGCAATGTTGGCCACATTCTCCATAGGTGCGTTCTTCAGAGGCTCTCCGCCTGCCATAGGGCCTGCTCCTGCAAGGTAGTCGGCATAGAATGAGGCGAGGCGCTGGCTGCCGTATCCTCCTTCCGATATTCCAAAGAAGAATATCCTGTTGGGGTCGATGCTCTCTTCGGTCATAGCAAGGCGCAACAGCTTTTCCCAAGCCCATTGCTTCGATTGTATGGCCCAACGGTAATATTCGCCGTAGCCGTTGGGAATTTGGGGTATCATATACACTGCGGGTGCATAGAACATCTGTTGTGCAAGGATTAGTCCGGTTGCCCACTCCTGCTGCTTGCTGCCCGAGCCGTGCATATAAAGGAACATCGGGTATTTGGCCTCCTTGTCGATGCCGTCGGCTGTGGTGCTGTTTATTCCAAAGTAGAAGGGCATAGTTGCGTCGGGTTCAAGCTCCGCGGGGAGTGTCCAACTGCCGGTGTTCTTCTCGCCCAGCCATCTGATGGGAATGAGCTTCTCTTCGGCGTGGTTCCTGACTGCGGTTTTCCACGTAGCCCATACTTCAGCACGCAGTTGTGCTATCTGGCTGGTTGCTATTGCCTTGCGTGTGTCGTATGTGCACTCTTTCCCGTTGAGCGAGTTGCTGAAATATGTGCTCATTTCCTCGGCCTCTCCTTGGGGCGCAGACTGTGCGAACAGTGCTGTTGCCGACGATAGTGCCAGCATAATTTGCAGAAAAAGTTTCTTCATATCCGTCTCTTTTTAAGTTTTGTTGTGCAAGATACGAAAATAAGATAAAACGGCAAGTGCGTATTGTGTAATATAATGGGCGGCGCTGTATTTTGCGCAGTTTTTGTGGCAAAAGTTTGTCTTTTTATGCCTGTTGCCGTGTTTGTTTTACTCTTTTTTATATTTGTTGACTTGTTTTTTACATAAAAAAATGAAAAAATCGGATACATTTTCGAAACTATTTTGTTACTTTTGCAGCGACTTTTACAATAGAAGCGCCGGATTGTGGGTGTGCTGTCTAAAAAGCATAACATTTTTAACCCCTGTGCTTCGTTCGGATTTTAATCACTAACTTATTTTTACTTCGTTGTGGACCGTGCCGATATACAAAAGGTGTGTTCACATTGTCTAATCTATGTATCATATTGAACAATTGAGAAGCAAGGAACTGCAAGAATTGCAGTCTATTGCCGGAGAACTTGGTATAAAAGGAGTGGGCTCATTGGAGCGCGACACTCTTATCTATCGTATTCTTGATGGCCAGGCGCTTCAACGCAGTCAGTCGGGTGCTCCTGCTGTTGTAAAGGAGGAGAACAGAATGAACCGTCGCAATCATCGCCGCAACCGTACTCAGGTAGAGGGTGCGGCCAAGGTCTATACGGCTACTGGTGAGACGGCCACGAAGATTGAGGTGCAGGAAACGAAAATTACAAAAGAGCCTAAGGCTGCTGTTCCGGCCGAGCCCGTTGCTGTTGGGGCTGCGGCTGCTGCGGAGCCCGTAGAGCAGAATGAGGGTTCGAAGAAGCGCGGACGCAAGCCCAAGGCAAAGGGACAGCCTGTCCCTGCCGAAGAGTCTGCGGTGGCTGTTGAGGCTGCCGTTGCCGCAGAGCCTGTTGCAGCCGAGGCTGCGGCTGCTGCGGAGCCCGTAGAGCAGAATGCTGCTCCCAAAAAGCGCGGACGTAAGCCCAAGGTTAAGGAACAGCCTGCACAGGAGAGCGCGCAGGCTGCGGCCCCCGAGGCCAAGCTGCCCGCAGAGGGTGGCGATGCGTCAGGTGCGGTAGCGGAGAGCGGCGAGGGGTTTGTGCCCATCGAGGAGCTTGCTGTCACAGGCGAGGCGGTTCCAGCCGAGCTTATAGGCAAATTCGACAAACAGCGCGGCGAGCGTCGCCGCCAGCGTCACGAGCAGGTGCGTCAGGAGGGTGCAGAGACAAAAGAGTCTGCCGACAGGAAAGAGTCCAAGGAACAACCGCAGCAGCAGGCTCAAAAGCCCAAGAAGGAGCAGTCCCAGCAACAGCCTGCGCAGTATGACTTTGCCGATATTCTGCACGTAGAGGGTGTGCTTGAGACTATGCCCGACAATTATGGCTTCTTGCGCTCGTCGGACTACAACTATCTTGCGTCGCCCGACGATGTATATGTATCGCAGAACCAGATAAAACTGTACGGACTCAAGACCGGCGATGTCGTAGAGGGTATAATCCGTCCTGCAAGTGCGGGCGAGAAATATTTCCCCCTTGTAAAGGTGAACCGCATAAACGGCCTTGCTCCCGAACTTGTGCGCGACCGCGTGTCGTTCGATAATCTTACCCCTCTCTTCCCCGAGGAGAAATTTACCCTGTGCAGCGGCTGTTACGATAATATGTCGGCACGCGTGGTGGATATGTTCTCTCCGATAGGCAAGGGACAGCGTGGACTTATCGTGGCACAGCCAAAGACTGGTAAGACAATGCTGCTCAAGGATATAGCAAATGCAATTGCGGCCAATCACCCCGAGGCATATATGATTATGCTGCTCATCGACGAGCGTCCCGAGGAGGTTACGGATATGGCACGTTCGGTGAATGCCGAGGTTATTGCCTCTACTTTCGACGAGCCCGCCGAGCGTCACGTGAAGATTGCCGGCATTGTGCTTGAGCGTGCAAAGAGAATGGTGGAGTGCGGCCACGATGTGGTAATATTCCTCGACTCAATCACACGTCTTGCACGTGCATATAATACTGTGTCGCCCGCGTCGGGAAAGGTGCTTTCGGGTGGTGTCGATGCAAATGCCCTCCACAAGCCCAAGCGTTTCTTCGGTGCGGCGCGCAACATCGAGAATGGAGGTTCGCTCACCATAATCGCAACTGCCCTCATCGATACGGGTTCCAAGATGGACGAAGTTATCTTCGAGGAGTTCAAGGGAACGGGCAATATGGAGCTTCAGCTCGACCGTACACTCTCCAACAAGCGTATCTTCCCCGCTGTCAACATCATTGCGTCGAGTACACGCCGCGACGACCTCCTGCACGACAAGAAGACTCTCGACCGTATGTGGATTCTGCGCAAATATCTTGCCGATATGACCTCGCTCGAAGCGATGGAGTTCGTTAAGGACAGGCTCGAAAAGACAAGGGACAATGATGAGTTCCTGATGAGTATGAATTCCTAATGCAACGGGTTGTACTCCGTTGGTGTTGAATAACATAAGCGGGGCGTGCCATAACAGCACGCCCCGCTTATGTTATTGTCTTTTCTCTTCCGATAGCTTAGAACGGCAGGTCGTCCGCCTCGTCCTGTGCGTTGAAGTCGGGAGCGGTTACTTTGGTAGCGTTTATCTGAGGAGCGCTCACGGGAGGCATAGCCGATGCGGCCTCTCCGCGCTCAACCTTCCAAGCGCGAATGTCGTTGTACCAGCGGCCCTGATACTCGCGGGCGTTGATGTCGAACGACACTGTCATCTCTTCGCCAGCCTGTATGTTGAACTGTGCTATCTTGTCTGCGCCGAATACGTTGAAACACATTTTCTTGGGGTATTGCTCGTGGGTCTCAAGGACATATTCCTGCATTTTCCACTCGTTGCCTGTCTTTGAGATGCCGCCTCTTTCGGGCAACACTGCGATGATTTTTCCTGTAATTTCCATTAATCTAAATTTTGAATTCTAATTATTGGGCGAAAATACGTCATTTATTCGAAAAAACATCTTTTTTGGCACTATTTTATTTAACAAAATCAGTTTCTTTCTTTGTATTGCGCTTTAATTGTACTATCTTCGCAAAGTTAAGGGCGTGCGTACACGCGCACTCATAAATCCTAATTTGTCTTTGGAATATAAATAAAATTAAAACATACATATTATGAACTTTACAGTATCGAGTTCCCTCTTGTCTTCGCGTCTGCAGACTATCTGCAGAGTGATAAACTCAAAGAATACAATCCCCGCTTTGGACTGTTTCCTGTTTGAATTGCGTGGAACAAGGCTTACGCTGACAGCGTCCGACCCCGACAATACGCTCAACACCTCGTTCGAGGTGATTGAGAGCTCCGAGGATTTTACCTTCGCCGTTTCGTCGAAGATTCTCATTGACTCGTTGAAGGAGATTGCCGAGCAGCCCTTGCGCTTTGAGGTGAACAAGGATACCCTGGAACTTACAATATTCTATTTGAACGGAAAGTACAGTATGGTGGGACAGAATGCCAACGAATATCCCGTTGCGCCTGTCCTTGCCGAGGGTTCTGTCAAGATTGCCATTCCCGGCGAGGTGCTTGCAAGCGGTATTTCGTGCTCGCTCTTTGCTGCTGCCGATGATGCCTATCGCCCTATGATGTGCGGTATATATTTCGACTTTACTCCCGAGAATGTGACATTCGTGGCGTCGGACGGCCACAAGCTGGCACGTTGCCGCGACTACTCGGTGGTGGGTGCCGAGAAGTCGGCTTTTGTTCTTCCCAGGAAGCCCGCTACGCTGCTCAAGAACCTTTTGGGCAAGGACGGCCAGGAAAATGTTACAGTGGAGTTCGACGGCCGTTTCGCTACATTCACAATGGGCGAGTATGAGCTTGTCTGCCGTTTGCTCGACGGACGTTATCCCAACTACAATGCTGTAATCCCCCAGAATAACCCCCACAAGGTTACTGTGGACCGTGCTGCGCTTATAGGCACGCTGCGCCGCGTGGCGATATTCTCTATGCAGGCGGTGAGCCTTATCAAGCTCCACATCGAGGCCGGCAAGATGGTTATCTCGGCTCAGAATACCGATTTTTCAACCTCGGCCGAGGAGAGCATCACCTGCAGCTACGACGGTGTTCCGATGAACATTGGCTTCCGTGCATCGCTGCTCATTGATATGCTCAACAATATTCCCGGACAGGAGGTTGTGATTGAACTTGCCGACCCTTCGCGTGCCGGAGTGATTGTGCCCGCCGAGCAGGTTGACAAGCAGGAGCTCCTTATGCTCCTGTTGCCGGTGATGATTGCCGACTGAGAATTGGAAGCTGTTTGAGAAGCTGTTTAAATTTCTTTCAAAATATTATTTACATAGCCTCAAAGAAGTGCTTGTCTTTTTATGCCCTTTTTTGCCTGTTTTTCTCTTTTTCGCAGTTACATAGCCCGCTATGCGCCTTTGAAAAATAAAAAAACACT
>JAFZIA010000068.1 GCA_017554605.1 Bacteroidaceae bacterium | reverse complement strand
TTATTATTTTTCGAGGGCGCGTAGCGGGCTACGTAACCGAGAGAAAGAAGAAAACGGGCAGTTTTGAACATAAAAAACAACGAAATAACGGCTTCCAATATAATAATAACTTTTTTTAGAAATTTAAACAGCTTCTTAAATTCGTAATCTATGATAAAGACATATTTCAAGCAAGCGTGGGCAATGATGCTGCACAACAAGCTCTTCTCCTCGATGTACATCTTGGGAACAGCAGTGACAATTGCCCTTGTGATGGTACTCTTCATTATTTTCTACATTAAGTTGGGAGCAGTCTATCCCGAGTATAACCGCGACCGTATGGTGTATCTCGAGAATATACAGTTCAACATAAACAACGGAAATAACAGTGGTGGCACAGGACTGTCGTACGAGGCTGTCTCCCGTCTGCTGCAGCAGGTGCACAATTGCGAGCAAATGGCGGTAACCTCTCTCGATACATACAGCAAGGATATGATAGAGGAGGTAAAAAGGAGCGACCCGATGTTCACCTGCCATAAATTCTGGGAACTGTACGATTTTGAATTTCTCTATGGCAAAGGATACACCAAAGAACAGGTGAACAACAATCGTGCAGTGCCTGTGGTTGTTATTTGTGAGTCTCTTGCACGCAAACTGTTTGCTACTGCCGATGCGGTGGGTAGGGTTGTCAGGATTAAGGATATTGAGCATAAGGTTGTGGGCGTTGTAAAGGACGTGAGCGGAAGCACGCCCAATGTCTATGCCGAATATTGGGTGCCTGCAAATACACCGCTGGCGCGTGGGCAAAGGAGAGGCGGCGAGAATCTGCTGGGTAACTACAAAATGGTGTTTCTTGCAAGCGACAGGAGTAAAATTGCCGATGTAAAAAAACAGATTTCCGAGGTGCTGACACGTATGATGAGCGAACAGCCCGAGGGGAACAGATACGAACCGATGATACAGACACACGCACAATATGTGCTTGGGGATAAATACGATGAGAACATCGGTAATATTATACTCATATTTGCGACATTGTTGTTTATTCCGGCACTCAACCTGTGCGGAATGATTGCTTCGCGTATGAACAGCCGTTTGGAGGAGGTGGGCGTGCGTAAGGCATTCGGAGCAACCAACCGTCAGCTTGTGTTCCAGGTGCTGTGCGAGAACTTGCTGTTTACAGTGATAGGTGCACTGCTGGGCTTTATCCTGTCGTGTCTCTTTGCGAAATTGTCGCAGGAGTGGATTGTTACGCTGCTCGACAGTTACGTCGACAACGAAGCTCCTACTGCCGTGAGTATGGAGATGATGCTTAACCCCACAATGTTGTCCGTTACAATTTTGCTTGTATTTGTACTTAATATAGTGTCGGCTCTTATACCCACATTGTACTCTTTGCGACACAGTATTACAGTTTCGTTGAACATTAAAAAATAACAGTAGCTATGATAAAGATAATTCTACACCAAATATGGAACGAGCGTCGGCAGAATGGTTGGCTCTTTCTTGAACTTGTAGTTGTGAGTATTTTCCTCTGGATTGCAATAGACCCGCTGTTCGTGCTTCTCAGTCACGATTATATTCCAAAGGGATACGATTATAAGAGTGTATTTTTGCTCAGTTTTAATAACAAGAAAAATGCAGTTGCCGATAATGTGGAGGAGGCTTGTGCAAACGACTTTTTACAGGTTGTGAACAGTGTACGTGAGCTGCCCGAGGTTGAGAATTACGCTGTGGCGCTGAGAAGCAGTTTTCCCAACAGTTACGAGACAAATTGTCCCAAGTACTCGGCCGATACTGCTGTTGTCAATTCTTCCGCGGTGCAGATTAATGCAACAACATACGATGTGTACGACTTTCCGGGGAGCGACTATTTTGCTATGATGAAGATACGCGACGCTTATACAGGTGAGATATTGAAAAAGTCGACTGTAAATGATGGTCACGGGGCTTATGTGTCGCGTAACTTTGCGCTTGCAATGTTCGGCACGCTCGATGTCGTGGGAAAAACCATAAGCTATTCGTCCGACAATATATCGCAGACTATTCTTGGAGTTTTTGATAATGTACAGACTGTGCAATACGTCGAGCCGATGTATCTGGTCATTATTCTGCACGACCGCAGTGCGGCTCTTTCGTCCCGCGACCCCTTTTACAACAAAAGCGTATATCTAAGACTGAAGAAAGATGTCGACAAAGAGGAATTTGCACAACATTTGTCATCGGCTGTAATACCCGGTGTAGGGCTTACTTATAAGAATTTTGATACTATGGAGCCGCTTGTCGACAAAGCAGCAGTGGCCCGAAGAATGTTCGGAATAGAGAGCCGCTACCGCTTGCAGACAATATTCTCCTGTTTTGCTCTTTTCTGTGTTTTTTTGGGGATAATGTCCACATATTGGGTGCGTGTCTCTTCCAGGAAAAAAGATTTGGGACTGATGCGCAGCGTGGGTGCAACATCGGGTAATGTATTTTGGTACTTCCTTGTAGAGGGGTGGCTGCTTGTCACTCTCGCCTTTATTGTTGCATTGCCTTTGCTGCTTCATAAGGTGTACAGTATGGGCTTTGCCGACCCTCTGGCAAAAATGATGTCTATGATGTATGAGAAGCTGTTGCTGCCAAAGGACAGCGCTTATCTGCACAACCGACCGATGATGCACTTTGTGGTTGTGAGCGCTGTCACCTATCTGTTTATGCTGATTGTGGCAACAATAGGCATATTGTTCCCTGTACGGACTACCGCGCGCATACAACCCTCCGAGGCACTCGGCGAGGAGTAGGTAAATATATGTCGGATATGAATTGGAACTTCTAATCCAAGAACTGTTGCACAGCTACATTTAATATACTACTTTTGGACTATGATACTTATAGTTGACGATGACATAGCAATACGCCACAGCCTTGGGCTTATGCTCAAGCGTGCGCGCTACGAGGTTGAGGCTGTCGCTTCGCCGGGCGAAGCGTTGGATATGGTGCGACAGACAGTGCCGGAGCTCATTCTTATGGATATGAACTTCTCGCTCGCAACAAGCGGCGACGATGGCATTGAACTGTTGCAGAAGGTAAAGATATTCTGCCCCGATACACCGGTGATACTGATTACCGCGTGGGGCAGCATAGAGCTTGCGGTGCGCGGAATGCGGGCAGGCGCCTTCGATTTTGTTACCAAGCCGTGGAACAATGTCGCGCTGATGCAGCGCATTGAGACAGCTCTGCAACTCTCGCGCAAGAGTGCGGATAGCGAAAATGTACAAAGTGAGCGTGGGGCGTTCGACCGCAGCTTCATAATTGGCAGGAGCAAGGCTCTCTCGGATATTCTGTCTACAGTGGAGCGCATAGCAAGGACCAATGCTCCGGTACTTATAACGGGTGAGAGCGGCACCGGAAAGGAACTGATAGCCGAGGCGCTGCACCGCAACAGCCTGCGTGCACAGAACAATTTTGTAAAAGTGAATCTGGGCGGAATATCGCACACTCTTTTCGAGAGCGAGATGTTCGGACACAAGAAGGGCGCTTTTACCGATGCTTCGTCCGACAGGACGGGACGCTTCGAGCTTGCCGATAAGGGAACAATTTTCCTCGATGAGCTTGGCGAGCTCGACGTTGCCTGCCAGGTGAAGCTGCTGCGCGTGCTCCAGGAACATACGTTCGAGGTACTTGGCGACAGCCGTCCCCGAAGGGTGGATATAAGGGTGGTGTGTGCCACAAATGCCGACCTCACAAAAATGGTTGCCGAGCGCACTTTCCGCGAGGACCTCTATTACAGGGTCAGCCTCATTACCCTGCATCTGCCTGCACTGCGCGAGCGGCGCGAGGATATTCCCCTGTTGGCAAGGCATTTTGCCGCGTTGGCTGCCAAGGAGAACTCTTTGCCCAAGGTCGAAATATCGGGCGAGGCAATGGAACTCCTTGCACGTTTGCCTTATCCCGGAAATATACGAGAACTGAAGAACCTTGTGGAACGAGCAATGCTTATGAGCGGAAACTCCATTCTTACAAGCCAGGATATAAGTAGGGCCAATAACATTATGCCGCAGCAAACGGTGCTGCAACAGTCGGCGGCACTCACGTTGGACGAAGGAGAGAGAATGCGTATTGTCGAGGCCCTGCAAAAGTACGGCGGTAATATGACGCAGGTGGCTGCCGCACTTGGAATAAGCAGGCAGGCGCTTTACCGTAGGCTCGAGAAGTATGGTCTCAAAGAATGAACAAGAAACTGCTTAAGATGGGACAAAAGAACAAATTCCTTGTGGCAACAGCATTGCTCACAGCTGTGTGGGCAGTGCTGCTGTGGCTTGTTTATGAATATGCGGGCGGTAAACTCTTCTACATTGCCGAGGGAGCCTGTGCTGCCACATTTCTTTTCATCGTATATTTCTACAGGAAGATTATAAAACCTCTCGATACAATAGCGATAGGACTGAACCTGTTGCAGGAGCAGGATTTCAGCAGCCGTCTTGCGCCCATAGGGCAGCGCGAGGTAGACAGGATAGTCCTTCTCTTCAACAGAATGATAGCGCAGTTGAAGGACGAGCGTCTGCGTGTGCGCGAGCAGAACCATTTTCTCGACCTGCTTATAAACGCTTCGCCCGCAGCGGTGATAATCCTCGATTTTGAGGAGAGAATATCTATGCTGAACCCTGCGGCAAAGGCTATGGTCGGTTGCACCGGGGAGTGTATAGGCAAAAGGC
Source organism: Bacteroidaceae bacterium (assembly GCA_017554605.1). Taxonomy (GTDB): domain Bacteria; phylum Bacteroidota; class Bacteroidia; order Bacteroidales; family Bacteroidaceae; genus HGM04593. The sequence continues at coordinate 19,673 of JAFZIA010000068.1, read as the reverse complement.
TCGCGGAGGTGGGACGTCCGCTTATGGACGAGATTGCAGCAATACCACAGGGCGGGAGACGTACCGTTAGGCTCAACGGGATGCAGGTCTACAGTGTGGCGCGTCTATCGTTCCAGGACCGTGGCTTTCCTCACCCCTTTGTTCTTGTGGAGCAACTTACCGAGGAGTTCCACAAAGCCGAGCGCAACGCCTACGAAAAGGTCATACGTATGATTGCACACGAAGTGAACAATACAATGGGTGGAATAACATCGATACTGGGCACAGCAAAGGAGATGATGCTGTGTGCCGACAGTGGGACGCACTGTCGCGACAGCAAGGAGATTGCCGACGCAATGCAGGTGTGCGAGGAGCGCGGGCTTATGCTGGGGAGGTTCATCACCCGTTTTTCTGATGTTGTAAAGATACCGCCTCCGCAGATGCTGCGCTATGACCTCAACGATTGTGTGCGCTACTGTGCAAGGTTTGCGGAAAAACTGTGCAACGAGCGCAATATATCGCTTCGGCTGCAACTGACACAGGAGGAGTTGCCCGTCAATATAGATGCACTGCTCATAGAGCAGGTGCTTGTGAATATTGTAAAGAACTCGGTGGAGAGTATCGGCTCCGACGGTGAGATTGTCATAAGCACCCGCCCGCATCCTGCCACACTTACCGTTTGTGACAATGGTGCTGGAATACCCGATGCAGTGTCGAAGCAACTCTTTACCCCGTTCTTCACGACAAAGAAGAGTGGGCAGGGCATTGGACTGATGTTTATCCGTGAGGTGCTCGTTGCCCACAATTGCGAGTTTTCTCTCTCTACCGATGATGATGCGTTGACGCGTTTTACTATAGTATTCAAGAAATGACAGGAATTTCAAACGTCATTAGAAACCAAAATAGCAATTCACGTAAGCCGAACATCTCCCAGAAATTTTCCTGGAAATTGAACTGTGTGGTTGAGACAAGACCTCAGTTCAATGTAAGGTTGCCCTTTTTCCAGGATACCATTGCATTCTTGATGTATGCGATGCGCTGATAGTCGGATACATCGTTGGACTTGCCGATGTCCATAACTCCTTTTACAGTGAGACCATTGCCGAGCTTGTACTCGTATCCCAAGTAGCTGCGCTCCAGTTCAAACCCGCGGTCATCGTTGTTCTCTCCGAATCCAGTGTGGAAGTTACCGAATACCTGTACAATCGCCTTGCCTTTAGGCTCATTTTCCTTTGCCTCCTGTGCTTGTGTTCCGATACCGATGCAAGCTAAAAAAGCTGCCAAAATGAATTCAGTCTTCATTGTCAATTAAATTGTTTGTTATTGATTTGTGTAAGGAAAGGGTATTATGAAGTTCGGGTTTTCCTGGAGCTTCCAATAGCCCTTTGTTTTTCTATCGCAAAGGTATCGGTATAAGATTTCATAAATGTTTCAAAACAGTTAGAGAACGGTTAAGAAGCTGTCATAAAAATATCGTGCCACCGAGTAGGGCGGCACGATATTCCTTATTTATATCTACTGTTATTTATGTATGAATCCACGTTCAAGGTCCTGCGAAATGTTTATCATAAAATCGCCCATACGTTCATAGGCATTCATTATATCCATATAATATACCATTGTCTGATAATTCTTGCTGCCGTTATCCATATCCTCAATAACAGCGTCCCTGAAGTTGTTCCGCAGTGTGTTTATGCGTTCTTCGGCATTATAGGCATTTGTGATATTGGCGAGTTCTCCCTTGTGCGCTGCCATAAGGTTCTCTATCATAGTGTCGTATGCGGCCAATACTGCGTCGACCATAGTGTTGAGGTTCTTTATGGTCTCTGCATCGAAACTCTTCTTGTGGATATTCTTGCGCGACAATATGCGGCTGATAGCCTCGCCCGAGTCGCCAAGCGACTCCAGTTCGCCTATAATCTTGTACATTGCCTTTACTTTGAGCGAGGTACTTTCGCTAATCTCTTCGGCCGAGAGACCATTGAGGAATGCGGCAATCTCGTACTCTATGCGGTCCGAAATCTCTTCGTACTTCACTAATTTTTCTCTCAGTGCCTCGAACTTGTCGGCATCGGTCTCATTTATTGCTTCCTTGGTGTAGATAGTCCCGTTCTTCGAAATCTGAGCAAAGTGTATTATCTCGTCGAAAGCCTGTTCAACCGATAGTTCGGGAGTAGCAAGAGGTCCGGCCGAGATATATTTGAGCTTGAAAATCTCTTTCTCCTGATTCTTGTGGGCACGTATAATCTTACATACAGCCTCTCCGATCCATTTTGTAAACCATACAAGAATCAAGGTGTTTGTCACATTGAACAATGTGTGCAGCATAGACAAGCCGTAAAGTGCTGCTGTACCCTCGGGCGATGCAGAATCGCTGACAGCAAAACCTTGTCCAGCGGGATTGGGGAGTCCGAACAGATGTTCGGTAATATAGCCCACAATACTCAGGAAGGGACGGTAGAAAATCAGTGCCCACACAACACCGAAGAGGTTGAAAATCGTATGCGACATTGCTGCACGCTTGGCCTGTGTGTTGCCCACCGACGCTGCAATGTTTGCAGTGATTGTAGTACCTATATTCTCACCGAGCACCATTGCGCAAGCCATATCGAACGGTATCCAGCCCATACTGAGCATAATGAGGGTGATAGCCATAGTTGCCGACGAAGATTGCAGGATAAGCGTAAGCACTGTACCGAAGACAAGGAACAGCAGTACCGAACCAAAGCCGTGAGACGACCAGGCTGCAACGAACTCCAGCACCTCGGGTGTTTGGCGAAGGTCGGGTACGGAGTCTTTCATAAATGAGAGGCCAAGGAAGAGCAGGCTGAAACCGACGATAAGCTCGCCTATATTCTTGCGCTTGTTCTTTTTGGAGTTTGAGAAGAGGAAGCCAAGAAGCATCATAGGTACTGCAAGCACCGAGATGTCGGCCTTGAAGCCCAACCACGAAACCATCCAGGCCGTTACGGTTGTACCTATATTGGCGCCCATAATGACACCTATGGCCTGAGTGAGTGTAAGTAGCCCGGCATTGACAAAACTTACAACCATCACCGTTGTAGCCGATGATGATTGTATTATGGACGTAATGCCCAATCCAGTCATTACACCCTTGAAAGGATTAGAGGTCATAGCCGAAAGGAAACTGCGCAACCTCTCTCCGGCAGCCTTTTGTAAACCCGAACTCATCAAGTTCATTCCGTACAGGAACATTCCCAATGCTCCCAATAATGTAAACAGTTGTAACATATTCTTTGTTTAGAAATTTATCCGGTGCAAATTAACTGCAATTATGTTTCAAAAATGTTTCAAACTGGTTATGCTTATGTTAAAGATAATACCAATTATCCCATCTTTCCTGTAAGATAAGCCTTTGTTCGTTCGTCGATAGGATTTGTGAACATTGTTGCGGTATCACCGTACTCTACAAGTTCGCCCATATACATAAACATTGATTTTGACGATATACGCTTTGCCTGTCCCATATTATGGGTTACAATGAGGATTGTAACCTCTTTTTGAAGTTCGAGCAAAAGTTCCTCAATGTGCTTTGTTGCTATGGGGTCAAGAGCCGATGTAGGCTCGTCCATCAATAGAACATCGGGTTTCATTGCCAATGCACGGGCAATACACAAACGCTGTTGCTGACCACCCGATAGGAACGTACCCTTCTTGTTAAGCACATCCTTTACCTCGTCCCATAAGGCAACACTCTTTAAGCAACGCTCGACGGTGGCATCTTTTTCAGCCTTTGAAAGTTTGATGCTGTTCAAAGCAAATCCCGACAAAACATTGTCGTAAATGCTCATTGTGGGGAACGGTGCCGGGCGTTGGAAGACCATACCCACACGACGACGTACATCGATAGGCTCCATTGAAAGGATATTTTCTCCGTTAAGCAAAATCTCACCATCGACACGGATGTTCTGATAGAGATTGTGCATTAGGTTCACAGCTCGGAGCAAGGTGGATTTACCACATCCCGAAGGACCCATAATTGCTGTGATGGTATTCTTCTCAATGGCTGCTGATACATATTTTACAGCCATTGTCTGCTTGGTATATGATACGCAAGTCTTCTTAAATTCAAGTATAGGTGTTATTGATTCCATTTTTTTGCAAGATATTAATTTTTATTGATTATGGGCTGCGTCTCGGTATTATTAAACTAGCTTATAATACTCTCAACTTGCACCATAATTTAGCAGTAAGATTTAATGTAAGTACGAATAACAAGAGGAAGAGCGATGCGCCCCAAATCAACTCTTGAAGGTTAGGGTCGTTGAAGAACTCCCAAATAAGCAGAGGTACTGCCGAGATAGGCTTGTCAATAGATAAGCGGATAAGCGAGCAACCAAGAGCGGTAAACATCAATGGTGCAGTCTCGCCAATTACTCGTGAGATAGCGAGTAGCACGCCTGTAAAGATACCACCGAATGCGGCAGGCAACTGAACTTTCATCATAACACGAGCCTTATTGCCTCCGAGAGCCAATCCTGCCTCTTTAAGCGATGCAGGGAGGATTTTCAGCGTCTCTTCAGTTGAACGAATAATAAGCGGAAGCATCATAATACATAGTGCCACGCTACCGGCTATTGCCGAATAGCCTTTCATAGGAACAACCACCCAAATGTAAGTGATGATACCGATTATTACCGAGGGGGTACCTTGCAAGAGGTCGGTCAGATAACTGACAAATTGCGCAAAACGATTTTTGCTATTCTCTGCCAAGAATGCTCCGCAAAGAATACCCAACGGAACAGCAACAACTACAGCCATACCAAGCATAATCATTGTACCCACTATACCATTTGCTATACCTCCGGGGATAGGTTCACCCGCTTCGATGGCCTTCATTGCCTTATATGCCGTTGGTGTAGGCTCGGTAAAGAATGACCAAGAGAGTTGATCATAGCCACGCAATAATACTTCTCCCAAAATGGCAAGCAACGGAACTGCTGTTAATGCAGCCAACAAGCAAATGCCCCAAAGCATCAACTTGTCTTTTGCCAAACGATGTTTTATTTTCAATTTATTCATAATCAAGCGATTCTTGCGCGTTTAATCATTATCTTACCAATCATATTGATAAGAGCGGTAATAAGAAACAGAACCAATCCTATGGCAATCAATGATGATAGACGCAGGTCATCTGCCTCGCCAAACTGATTGGCGATGATTGATGCCATTGAATTTCCTGTAGATGTGATTGAATTAGGAATGTTATTGGTATTTCCAATTAGCATTGTTACGGTCATCGTCTCACCCAAAGCACGACCTATTGCCAATATATATGAAGAGAATACACCTGAACCGGCTACAGGGAAAATGATTTTTCTAACAACCTCGGCACGAGTTGCACCCAGGCTATATGCTCCTTCTTTAAGGTCGTTCGGTACCATCTTGATGAATTCCGCACTAAGCGATGCAGCGTAAGGAATAATCATTATTGCCAAAACGAGTGATGCGGTTAGTATGCCTGAACCTTGTGGAGAGATATTAAGTGCCATAATTATAGGCCGCAAGGTATAGAATCCCCACAAACCATAAATGATAGATGGAATACCAGCGAGCAGATCGGTTACAGTACTTAACACCGAAGCGACCTTTGTTCCCTTGAAATATTCTCCAACGAAAAGTGCTACGGGAAGGGAGAAAGGTATGCAGAAGATAAGCGCCAGTAAGGTGGTCATCAGTGTACCGGTAATGAATGGCAGTGCTCCATACTGCTCATTACCTTCGGTATAACTCCACTCCGACGAGGTGAGAAATTTCAGAAATCCGAAATGTTCGAAAGCATCGTATGCGTCAGTGACGAGGGCGTAGACCACGCCCCCGCACACTATCGGCATAACCAATGCTGCGACAAACAGTATAATCCGGTATAGTTTATCGTTCATAGATTATTCGTTTATTGAAGAATAGCTACTCCGTTATATGTAACACTTTTGAGGTTTGCGATACTCAACTCCTTGGCCTTTGCCGGGAGTGGAGCATAGTGCACCTCCGAGGTGATATTCTGCGCCTCGTCAGAGAGGATGTACTGCACAAGGTCGAGTGTTGCCATAGCCTGCTCCTTGGTACGGTCAGAGTAGTTCTGCTCCTTGTAGATAATTATCCAAGTGAATGTTGAGATAGGATAAGCACCCTCGGCATCAGAGTTTGTGATTGAGCAACGAGTGTCGGCAGGAATCTCTCCCGATGCAGCAGCCGAGATAGATGCGGCATTTGGCTCTACAATCTCGCCACGCTGATTCTGAATCTTAGCGTATGGTATCTTCTGTGCAAAGGCATACTCTGAACCTACATAACCGATAGAGTTTTTGGTCTGCTTAACAACACCCGCTACACCGGGATTACCCTTTGCAGCCTGTCCAGAAGGGAAGTTCACCGACTTGCCGGCACCATATTTCTCTTTCCACATAGGGCTAACCTTGGTAAGATAGTCGGTAAAGACGAATGTCGTACCTGAGCCATCAGAGCGGAATACTGGGATAATAGACTCATTAGGAAGTTCTGCATCAGGGTTGAGGGCCACCAATCGCTCATCGTTCCACATCTTGATATTACCAGCAAAGATGTCAGCAATAACCTCTCCCGAGAGTTTCAAATCCTTAACGCCATCGAGGTTGTACGCCAACACAACAGCACCCATACAAGTTGGGATGTGGATTACCTCTGGCATCTCGGCCATCTCCTTCTCGCTAAGGAAAGCATCACTACCCGCAAAATCGACAATCTTGTCACGCAAGTTACGAACACCACCACCTGAGCCAATGCCACCGTATGCTACTACATCACCATTTACCTGAGAGAAATTCTCAAAAACCACATTGTAGAAAGGAAGAGGGAAAGTAGCACCTGCTCCGGAAAGTTCTTGGGCTTTACGAACACCATTTGTTGTGTTACCACAAGATACCATTGCAATGGCAATTGTCAATGTCATAATTGACGAAAAAATCTTTTTCATATAATACTAATTATTAAATGTCTATTTTTATTAGAAACCAAAATAACAATTTACATATGCTGAGTAACTATTCTTTGCACCATCGGCTTTAGGCATTGCCATTCTAAAATTAGGAGCAATCTTTACATACTTACCGAGTTTGAACTGTGCGCCAAGTATTGCAGCAGATTCATCTTTTGCTATATTCCAATCATTCTTTGAGTACAAATCGTCGAATCGTGCATATAGAGAGACATTCTTGGGCAGATTTACAGAGGCAAAAACCGAATAACCGCTTTGGTCGGCATCCTCCTTATTTGATGCGTTCATCATATAGTTATACTCAGCACCGACGGTAAACTTTTCGTGCTTATAACCCATAAATGCCGCCAAATTCGTAATGTCTTTCTTGCCTTCTTCACAGCTTTCATTAAGACCGCCATATAAACGCATTTGGAAGCCCTTTACCGGAGTAAGTGTTACACCTAAACCATAATTTAAACCATCATTCTTCTGAATCTTCTTGTAACCTTCGCCATTTACTATGATTGCATCGGCAGAAACCCAATCTGCAAACTTGTAAGCGGCAGAAATACCCAAATCGGCACTGCTACCGAACTTGTATTCGTCTTGGAAAGACTTCATAATGTAGCGATAGCCCCAGAACTTCTCTTGGAAATTGAATTGTGTGGTCGAAATAAGACCTCCATTCAATGTTAGATTTCCGGTTTTCCACGAAACCATTGCATTCTTAATATAAGCAATGCGTTGATAGTCGCTTACATCCGATGACTTGCCGATGTCCATTACACCTTTAACAGACAAACCGTTTCCGAGTTTATACTCATAGCCTAAGTAGCTTCTTTCTAATTCGAAGCCTCGGTCGTCATTTTCTGCGCCAAAACCTGTGTGGAAGTTTCCAAACACTTGTACAATCGCTTTGCCTTTCGGCTCCTCGGTTTTGGTATCCTGCGCCTGCGCAGTGATACCGATGCAGGCTAAAAGACCTGCCATAATAAATTTAATTTTCATAGTTATAAAAGTTTGTAAATGTCATACTGCAAAATCTGTGCAAACAAGTTAACGATGCTAGCAATCGCTTACAACGAGTGCAATCTGTTTTTGCAATTTTTACAGTGCAAAGTAACGGACTTTTTGTTTCATAAAAGTTTCAAAAAAATAAGGCTTTCGTTAAATGCTGATTTGAAAAATATTACATTTTTATTAAATCTTATTATGAATAGCCCTCAGTTCGGTTTTTCTCTATAATTTTGCAAAACAATAATATATAAGTATTATATGGCTACAGAAAGAATTTTGATTGTGGACGATGAAGAGACTTTGTGCGAGGTCTTGAAGCTGAATCTCGAGAATGAGGGATACGACGTAGATGTTGCCTTCAGTGCCGAGCAGGCGCTGCTGCTCGACGTTAAAAGCTATTCGCTCATTCTGCTCGATATTATGATGGGTGAGATAAGCGGAATAAAGATGGCTAAAATACTGAAAGCAGATGTGACGACTGCCGATATTCCCATAATATTCTGCACAGCACGCGACAGCGAAGATGATATGGTTATGGGGCTCAATCTTGGTGCAGATGATTATATAATGAAGCCTTACACCGTACGTAACGTCATAGCACGCGTAAAGAGTGTGTTACGTCGCACATCGGGAGCAAAGGCACACAGCCCGTCGGCAAACAGGGCAAATGTTTTGCAGGTCGAGGGCTTGCAGCTCGATTTGGAGTTCAAGTGTTGCTTGGTTGACGGGGTAGAGGTGAAACTTGCGAAAAAAGAGTTCGAGTTGCTTGCTTACCTCATTTCGCATCGTGGCAAGATGCTGTCGCGAGAGCAGATACTGAGTCATGTGTGGAGCGACGAGGTTGTTGTACTCGATCGTACCATTGACGTGAATATCACGCGTCTGCGTTCCAAAATTGGAGCGTATGGTTCATATATTGTAACACGTTCGGGATTCGGTTATGGCTTTCGCGATTAAATTGTCATATCACCAGCGTCTTTTCCTGATGCTGCTTGCTTTCTCTTTGACTATAATATTGTGCTTTATATGTTTTCAGTACCACAGGGAAAAGCAGTATAAGTCCGAGTTTTTGAATGCGCGTCTTCAACTCTACAATACCATTTTGCTTAAAACAATTGAGAATGGTCATTCGTGCGAAGAGTATATAAGGAACAACGAACAGCCTTTCGAGGAGTTGCGCATCTCTGTAATCGGCGCTACGGGCGATGTCGTGTATGACAATATGCTTCCGCTCGACTCGCTCGACAATCACAGTATGCGTCCCGAGGTGGTGGGCGCATTGAAGAAAGGTGCAGCCTATCACATTGGACGGCAATCGGCAAGCGACGGCAGGGAATATTTCTATTCGGCCACACGTGGCAAGGGCGTTGTCGTGCGCAGTGCAATACCTTACTCGGCTTCGTTGCGCGAAGTATTGCGTGCCGATTGGGGCTTCTTGGGTACAATGATTGTAATTAGTCTTGCAATGGGTATATTGGCCTATTTTGCCACGCGAAGATTAGGAAAGAATATCGAGAGGCTTAACAGGTTCGCTGCCAAAGCTGAAAAAGGAGAGTCCTTTGACGATGATGAGCCGTTTCCCAATGACGAGCTTGGCTCAATATCCAACCACATCGTAAGCCTGTATGCACAGTGGCAGCAGACAATAAAGGACAGAGACGTTGCGCACGAGGCTGTATTGCGCGAAGAACAAGAAAAAATACGCATAAAGCGACAGCTTACAAACAATATCAACCACGAACTGAAGACACCTGTGGCTTCGATACAGGTGTGTCTTGAAACATTGCTTTCGGGTATTGCACTGAGCGAAGAAAAACGTCTCGAACTCATCGAAAGGTGTTATACGAATAACGAAAGACTGCGTCGTCTGCTCTCCGATGTCTCTTTGATTACCCGTATGGAAGACGGCAATCGGGTTATAGGTAAGGAGGACGTTGTAATCAACAATATCATAAAAGAGGTAGCTGCTGAACTCGAAATTCTCCCCGAGGAGGAGCGTTTGTCGCTGCACTCCAATTTTAATGAGCCGGTTGTTGTCGAGGGCAATCTCTCGTTGATAGCGTCAATATTCCGCAATCTTACAGAAAACGCAATAGCATATTCGGGCGGAAAGAACATATATATATCGTTGCTCGGGAGCAGCGATACAATGTACAATATATGTTTCGAAGATGATGGCTGTGGAGTGGAAGAGAAACAGTTACCTCGTCTTTTCGAGAGATTTTATCGTGTAGATAAAGGACGCTCACGACGAATGGGTGGCACAGGCCTTGGACTTGCCATAGTCAAGCACGCCGTTCAGTTCCACGGTGGAACAATAATTGTCGAAAATCGTACAGGTGGTGGTTTGCGCTTCTTGTTCTCTTTGAAACGCGGCAATACAGCAAACAACAGCTAAAAATAATCTGCTTTTGCTTTTCTGTTCCATAAAAAGAGAATACCTTTGCAAATCTAATATTTTTTAGAATTTTAAATAACTTCTAAATAAAGATTAAGGAAAGGTATTTCGATACTATGGAATGGTTTGTTAATCTGTTTACCGGCAGTGGCGTTGCCCACTCTGTACTTGTTCTCGCACTTGTAATAGCAGCGGGACTTTATCTTAGTAAAATAAGGATTGCCGGAGTTTCGTTAGGTGTCACCTGGATACTCTTTGTGGGTATTCTTGCCGGCCATTTTGGCTTTGTGCTCGACGACACAACGGCGCAGTTTGCCAAGGAATTCGGTCTCATACTTTTTATCTACTCCATAGGTATTGAGGTGGGACCGGGATTTTTCTCATCCTTCCGCAAGGGTGGTGTGACACTCAATGTGCTGGCTGCGGTGTCTGTGCTGCTTGCCTGTCTCACGGCTTATATCCTGCACCTTGTTACTGGCACGAGTCTCATTGATATGGTGGGTGTGCTCAGCGGTGCTGTCACAAATACCCCGGGTATGGGTGCTGCGCAGCAGACATTCTACGATATGACGGGGCAGACTAATACATCTATTGCCCAGGGCTATGCCGTTACTTATCCTCTTGGTGTTGTGGGTGTTATACTGAGTATCATCGCGCTCAAGCATATTTTCCGCACCAATTTCGAGAATGAGCACCGCATTATGATAGAGCGCAACAAGGAACACGCCGAGTCGCTCGATGCTGTCACTCTGGAGGTGCACAACGAGTCGGTGTGCGGCCATACAATTCGCGAGATACAGGAACTCTTTGGACGTAAGTGCGTTATTACCCGTGTGCTGCACGAGAGGACACACGAGATTGAGCTTGCCGAGTCTACAACTACACTGGGAAAGGGCGATAAACTGTTCCTTGTGGCAAGTCCGCTCGAGGTTGAGGCACTGACGCTGCTCATCGGTCCGCGCATCAATATGAATATGTCGGAGTGGGACGCTATAGAGGCAAATAATCTCACATCGGAGAGCATTGTTATCACTAATCCCCGCATCAACGGCAAGCGTTTGGGCGACCTCAAGCTGCGCCAGACTTTCAATGTCACCATTACCCGCATCATAAGAGCAGGTGTCAACCTTATTGCCGACCCTCATCTGCTGTTGCAGTTGGGCGACCGCGTTGTGGTGGTGGGCAAGCCCGAGAGCATAAAGAAAATCGGTAAGCTGATGGGCAACTCGGTAAAGAACCTCGACGAGCCTAACCTTACATCTATCTTCATAGGTATTGCGTTGGGTGTTATCCTCGGTTCAATTCCTATCTTCATTCCCAATGTTCCCGTGCCCGTGAAGCTTGGTCTTGCAGGCGGCCCGCTTATCGTTTCTATCCTCATAAGCAAATTCGGACCGCAATTCAAACTTGTCACCTATACAACATCTTCGGCAAACAAGATGATACGTCAGATTGGTATCACGCTGTTCCTTGCTGTGGTTGGAACAGGAGCGGGCAACGGCTTTGTGGATACTATTGTGCGTGGCGGATACTGGTGGGTGTTCTACGGATTCCTCATCACCGTTATTCCTTGTATTATAATAGGTATCGTTGCGCGTAAGGTATGTAAGCTCAGTTTCTTTACTATTGCGGGACTTGTATCGGGAATAATGACCAATCCTCCAGCATTGGCCTACAGCAATGAGATTAGCGGAAATAACCAGGGTTCTGTGGCCTATTCTACGGTGTATCCGTTTACAATGTTCTTGCGTGTGGTTACAGCCCAAATTCTTGTCCTTATGGCATTGTAATTGCTGCTGGATAAAATTTTTTACAAAATTTAACCGACAATATAAAACAAACAGCCCCTCGGGGCTGTTTTATTTTTGCAAGTCACCTGAAACTCCTCTGCGGATATGTGAATACCTGCGTCGAGTACTTTATGTACCAATCATAAACAGGCCAATGAATTGCATAGTAGTTTTGTCGTGTTTTATTTTGTGTTTGTGTTAAGATTGTCCTCTGATGTGAATCACAGGGCAATCGCTTTTTTTACAGTCGGCAGCTCCAGCGGAAGCAGTCGGGGAATATCTGTGCAATCTTCTCCTCGCTCTGTTCGCTGTCGAAAATGCCATAGAACGAGGAGCCCGAGCCCGACATTGAGGCATAGAGTGCACCCATACGGTAAAGTTCTTCTTTTATATGTGCCGTTGCCGGATATTTGTCGAACACGCTACGCTCAAAGTCGTTTTTCATTGAGCTTGCCCACATATTTACGGGACGTGGCAGAATATCGGCAATGGGAACCATTGGCTGCGCGGGTGTCACAAGCGAATAGGCCTCCTTGGTCGATACGTGCACGTCGGGCTTTACAAGCACAAGGTGATAACCTTGCAGCGGGCATTCCACGGGTGTGAGTATATTGCCTATGCCTGTTGCAAGTGACGGGGTGCAACGTATGAAAAAGGCGCAGTCGGCACCTATGCGTGCGGCATACTCCTCGAGCTGCTCATCGCTCAGGTTGAGGCTGCCTATGGTGTTGAGCATCTTGAGCGCAAAGGCCGCGTCGCTCGAACCTCCGCCCAGTCCTGCGCCGGTGGGGATATTCTTGTACAGGCTTATATCCACTTTGGGCAGCGCGTGGTCGGCGGCGAGAATCCTGTATGCCTTTACCACAAGGTTGTCCTCGTCGTTACCGCCGAAGCAGGCGTTGTGCATTGTGAATGTACAGGCGGGTGCATCGGGTTTGTCGTTTATGGTAATCTCGAGTGCATCTTCCAATGGAATGGGGTAGAATACGGTCTCGAGGTTATGATAGCCGTCGGGACGCTTCGATACAATGTCGAGTCCCAGATTTATTTTGCTGCAAGGGAAAGTAATCATTTTTGTTCTGTTTTTGTGTTTGTCGATATGATTTAGTTCTTTCTCTCAAGTTCCTGTAAGCCTTCGAGCTTCTTTGTTTCAAGGAATTCATATATTCCGCACAGGTGTTCGCGTACCTTGCCGTGACCGAACTCATATACCTTGGTCACAAGTCCGTCCAGGAAGTCGCGGTCGTGGCTCACACAGATAAGTGCTCCGTCAAAGTCGCACAGGGCCTGCTTGAGTATATCCTTTGTCTTGAGGTCGAGGTGGTTGGTGGGCTCGTCGAGGATAAGCAGGTTCACAGGCTCTAATAACAGCTTGAGCAGTGCCAGACGGGTGCGCTCGCCTCCCGACAGCACTTTCACCTTTTTGGTGCTTGCCTCGCCGCCGAACATAAATGCTCCCAGAAGGTCGCGAATCTTGTTGCGCACGTCGCCCTTTGCAACGTCGTCTATCGTTTGGAACACTGTGAGGTTCTCGTCGAGCATAGATGCCTGGTTCTGTGCAAAATATCCAATCTGTACGTTGTGTCCCAGCTTGAGCGTTCCCTCGTGCTCGAGCTCCTGCATTATGCAACGTACAAAGGTCGATTTTCCCTCGCCGTTACGTCCCACAAAGGCAATCTTGTCGCCGCGCTCAACGGTGAGGTTCACATTGGAAAAGATACGTTTCTGGTCGAATGCCTTTCCTACCTGCTCGGTAATTACGGGATACTGACCCGAGCGGGGCGAGGGCGGGAATTTAAGGCGCAGTGCCGATGTATCCTCCTCGTCCACCTCTATGAGCTCCAGCTTCTCGAGCATCTTCACACGGCTCTGCACCTGCAGTGTCTTTGAGTATGTTCCTTTGAAGCGCTCGATGAAGTCCTTTGTCTCCTGTATCATCTTCTGCTGCTCCTCGTACTGCTTCATCTGTTGCTGGCGGCGCTCGGCACGCAACTGCAGATACTGCGAGTAGTTTACCTTGTAGTCGTATATGCGTCCCATCGTGACCTCAATGGTGCGGGTTGTGATGTTGTCCACGAACTTGCGGTCGTGGCTTATTACTACCACTGTCTTTCCGTTCGATATTATGAACTCCTCGAGCCAGCCTATAGACTCAATGTCGAGGTGGTTGGTGGGCTCGTCGAGCAACAGTATGTCGGGGTTGCGCAGCAGCATTTTTGCAAGCTCGATGCGCATACGCCAGCCGCCCGAGAATTCGCTTGTCTGACGACCGAAGTCCTTGCGCTCGAATCCGAGCCCCAGGAGGGTCTTTTCCACGTCCTCCTCGAAGTGTGTCATATCTATTGCATAGAACTTCTCGCTCTTTGTCGCAACCTCCTCGATGAGTGCCATATAGGAGTCGCTTTCGTAGTCGGTGCGCTCGGCGAGCTGGCGGTTGAGCTCCTCAATCTCGGCTTCCATCTGGTGCAGGTGGGCAAATGCCTGCGACGCCTCCTCGAACACGGTGCGTCCGTCCTCGGTCATAAGGTGCTGGGGAAGATAGGCTATGACTGTGTCTTTGGGTGCCGAAATCTGTCCGCGTGTGGCAGTGCGCACGCCTGCCAGAATCTTGAGCAGGGTGCTCTTTCCCGCACCGTTCTTTCCCATAAGGGCTATGCGGTCTTTGTCGTTAATCACGAATGAGATGTCCTTGAATAGGGTGGTGCCGCCAAATTCTACGGCAAGTCCGTCTACTGATACCATATTTTTGTCTGTTCTGTTCTTGTGTCTGTTATTGATTGCCTGTTATTCGCTGTCGGCCGGTGCTTGGGGAAAGGCATTGCCGCTCTCAAGAACCTCTATTGCCTTTGTGACAACGGGGTCGAAGGTGTTTATGTAACGAATGTGCTCCAGCATTCCCTGTGTGTTGTAAATGATGTTGGAGTACAGTGTCTGCTCAAGGCGTTTGCGTGAGCGTGCAATCTGCCGCTGTGGTGCCTTGAGTCCCTTGCTTGCTGCAAATGCTACAAAGCCGTCAAGGATATTTTTCTTTTTAAGATAGTCGGCAAGCTCCTCGTATGTCTTGTGTCCGGCAAGCTCGTTGCGGTGTATGTCGCTGTAGCGGAAGGTGTATTGCCTTATAAGCCCCTTCGATACGGCCTGTGTGAGATAGGGCGTAATGTCGGTTGTGTCGCTCGATATGAATATGTCGGGCATAATGCCTCCTCCTCCGTATACGGTGCGTCCGCGGCGGGTCTTGTATGCCAGCGAGTCGTTCTGGTGAATGCTGTCCTGCGAGAAGAACTCTCCTCTCTCGTAGCGGTTTACAATATCCATTGCATACTCCTCGCTGTCGCCCTTGGTGTAGGGCTTCTGTATGCATCGTCCCGAGGGGGTGTAGTAGCGTGCTATTGTCAGGCGCACCGCCGAGCCGTCGCTGAACTCGTGGGGCTGCTGCACAAGGCCTTTGCCGAATGTGCGTCGTCCTATGATGGTGCCGCGGTCGTTGTCCTGCACGGTACCTGCGATAATCTCGCTTGCCGATGCGGAGCCTTCGTCGGTGAGCACCACCAGCGGTATTCCCTTGAAGTGTCCCGAGCCGTCGGCATACTCCACGCTGCGCGGCTCGTTCACCCCCTCGGTGTATACAATCATATCTCCGCGGCTCAGCAGTTCGTTTGCCATCTGCAGGGCTACGCCAAGATAGCCTCCGCCGTTGCCGCGCACGTCCAGTATAAGTCCCTCGCAGCCTTTGTAGAGCATCTTGCTCATAGCAATGAAAAACTCTGTAAAGGTGTTCTCGGCAAAGCGCTCCACCTGAATGTAGGCCCATTTGCCGTCAATCATATAATAGGCCTCTATGCTTTGTATGGGTATGTCGCCGCGTGTGATGTTGAAGTCGAGGAGCTCTTTCTCGCCCCAACGCTTGATGCCCAATTTGACGTTTGTGCCCTTGGGTCCCTTGAGCCTGCGCATCGCCTCGTCGTTCTTGCATATCTCGCCCACAAAAAGCGTGTCGTTAATGGTTACAATGCGGTCGCCCGGCATTAGTCCCACCTCCTCCGACGGACCGCCGCGTATAATGTCGGTCACGTGTATCGTGTCCTCTTCGATAAGGAACTTTATGCCTATTCCGCTGAAGCTGCCCTTGAGGTCGGAGTTCGCTGCCTCCAGGTCCTTGGCGGGGATATATGTGCTGTGGGGGTCGAGCTCGGTGAGAATCTTGGGCATTGTTGTCTCTATTATCTCGTCCATACTCACGGAGTCGACGTAGCGGTCGTGTACGAGCTGCATCAGCTCGTCTACCTTCGTTATTCCTTGCGGAACAATTATTGTCTGATATTTGTCGCCCGAAATCTGTACGCCTATGAATACGCCTAACAGGGTAAAGAGCGCCAGGAGCGTCGGTGTGTATTTTTTCATAGTGTGACGTTATTCGTTGGTTTCCAATGGCAGGTGCACCACTTGTACGCCTGCGCGCTCCAACAGGTCGATGCCGTCGGTGAGGCGGTACTTCTCGGAGTAGATGACACGCTTTATTCCTGCCTGTACAATGAGCTTGGCACACTCTATACAGGGCGATGCCGTTACGTAGAGCGTTGCGCCGTCGCTGTTGTTGTTGGAGCGTGCAATCTTTGTTATTGCGTTTGCTTCGGCGTGAAGGACGTAGGGCTTTGTGAGGCCGTCCTCGTCCTCGCATATATTCTCGAATCCGGCGGGTGTACCGTTGTATCCGTCCGAAATAATCATTTTGTCCTTCACTATTAGAGCGCCCACCTTACGTCGCTGGCAATATGAGTTTTCGGCCCAGATGTGTGCCATACGCATATATCTTACGTCGAGTTCGTGCTGTTTCTTGTCCATAGTACAATAGTTTTTATTTGGTGTGGAATTGCATAAATGCATTGTCTTGTATCTTTATCTGTAGTGCGTTTGCGTCGCCGCCGTAGGACGTTGCCTTCTCTATGAAATTTTTCATTTTTGTGGCTGTGGTGTCGCCGGCTATGCTCCCGCCTGTGACGCGTACATTGGTGCAGCGGAAGGTGTGCTCCTTGCTGTCGGCATTCCAGAATCCTTCTATGATGGCCTTGGCGGGTGTTGCCACGCTGAAGGTGCTCTCTTGGAACGTCATTGTGTAGCTGCCCTTTACAGGGGTGATGTTCTTGCCCTCCCTGAAGAACGAGAGTGTCCACTTCTGCTTGAGGAAAATCTCGTCGAGGTCGTCGCTCTTGTCGCACGATGTCGCGGCAAGGAGCGTGAGCAGGAGCAGTGCGGAACTTATTATTCTAAATGTTTTCATCTGTACAGTTCTTATTCTTTTATTCCGTCTCTTTTGAGGAGCGCGTCAATCTGCGGCTTGCGTCCGCGGAAGCGTAGGTAGAGCTCCATCGGGTGCTCGGTGTCGCCTCGCGAGAGAATCTCGTCGCGGAACGACTGTGCTACCTTCATATTGAATACCCCCTCTTCCTGGAAGCGCGAGTAGGCGTCGGCATCGAGCATCTCGGCCCATTTGTAGCTGTAGTATCCTGCCGAATATCCGCCCGACATTATGTGTCCGAAGTTGGGTGTTATTCCTGTCTGCGGCATTACGGGCATAAGCCGCAGCGCTGCCGTTGTCCTCTGCTCATATTGCAGCACGTCGCCGTCGAACGGAGTGGTGCGGTTGTGCCAGGCCTGGTCTATGAGTCCCAGTCCCACCTGACGCACACACTGGTAGGCCGCCTTGAAGGTGCGCGATGCGCGTATCTTCTCGAGCAGATGCGAGGGCAGTGCCTCGCCTGTCTTGTGGTGGAAGGCAAAGGCTTGCAGGAACTCCTCCTCCACAAGGAAATTCTCCATTATCTGCGAGGGCATCTCCACAAAGTCCCACAGCACGTTGGGGCTGCACATACTTGCGTATGTTACATCGGACATTATGCCGTGCAGGCAATGCCCGAACTCGTGGAGCAGGGTGTTTATCTCGTCGAATGTGAGCAGCGTGGGCTTTTCGGGGGTGGGCTTGCGGTAGTTGGTCGAGAGGGTAACGTGCGGACGGTGGTCTTTTCCCGCTGCGTCGCGGTACTGGGGCTTGAGGGAGTCCATCCACGCTCCTGCGTGCTTGCCCTTGCGTGCGTAGAAGTCGCAGTAGAGCAGCGCCAGGTGCTCCCCGTTGTAGTCGAGTACCTCCCACACTTTCACGTCGGGGTGAAAGACGGGTACATTGTCGCACAGGCGAAAAGTTATTCCGTAGAGGCGTGTGGCAAGATAGAATGCTCCGTAGATGGCCTGCTCAAGGTTGAAGTAGGGGCGCATCATCTCGTCGCTCAACTGGTATTTCTTCTCTTTAAGTTTTTCGCTGTAGTACTCGAAATCCCACGGCATAAACTCAAAATCCTCGCCCTCGTGCTCCGCTGCAACGGCTTTTATCTCGTTCATCTCGGCCTGTGCCGCGGGCAGATAGGCCCAGGTTAGCTTGCCCAGCATCGAGAATACCGCGTCGCTGTTCTGTGCCATACGCTCGGCAAGTACATAGTCGCTGTATGTGCTGTATCCCAACAGGTTGGCGAGCCGCAGACGGGTGTTCACCAATGCCTTTACAATTTCGCGGTTATCGTGGCTGTTGCCCTTTGCGCCTATGGTGCTGTGTGCCATATAAATTTTGCGGCGCAGCTCACGGTTGCGGCAGAATGTGATGAAGGGAAGGTAGCTCGGACGGTGCAGGGTTATTATCCAGCCCTCTTTGCCTTGCTCCCTTGCTGCTGCGGCTGCTCCTTCAATAAGGTCGTCGGGCAGTCCCTGTATATCCTTCTCGTCGGTTATGTGCAGCGTGTACTCGTCGGTATCCTTTATCTGGTTCTCCTGAAATTTCAGTGAAAGCGTGCTCAATGTCTGGCACAGCTCGCGGTACTCCTCCCGCTCCTCGCCTTGTAGGTTGGCTCCCGAGCGTATGAACATCGTATAGGTCTCCTGCAACAGTCGCTGCTGCTCTTTTGTGAGGCTGCTGTCGGAGGTGTCGTACACCTTTTTTACTCTCGCAAAAAGACGCTCGTTGAGTGTCACGTTATTGCGGTGCTCGGTGTAGAGCGTGTGTATCTCCTCCGATACTTCCATTATCTCGTCGTAGCTGCGTGAGTTTATGAGTGCCTCGAATGCGCACAGCACGTCGCCGAGCATCGCTCCCGAGCGTTCGAACTGTTCTATGGTGTTCTTGAATGTCGCTTCCTCGGGGTTATTGCATATTGCTTCTATTGCCTCCGCTTCGCGGCGTATACCCTCTTTTACGGCCGGTACAAAGTGCGACAGGCTGATGCGGTCGTAGGGTATTGCACCGAACGGGGTGTTGTACGGTTGGCAAAAGGGGTTATTCTCTATTATCTCTTTTGTTATTTCGTTCATAATCTTTTTGTCGACAATTAGAAACTGTTTAAATTTCTAAAAAAAGTTATTATTATATTGGAAGCCGTTATTTCGTTGTTTTTTATGTTCAAAATTGCCCGTTTTCTTCTTTTTCTCGGTTACGTAGCCCGCTACGCGCCCTCGAAAAATAATAAAACAT
>JAFZIA010000067.1 GCA_017554605.1 Bacteroidaceae bacterium | reverse complement strand
GTGCTGCGGATCGCCCTCAGTTAGCCACGCTACGCGCGTCTAACTAGCGGTTAAACATACCTCGCACTGTTTCCTTAAAACAGCCTACCCGCAATTAAATTTCTTTTCGGCGTGCAGTTGGTCTAAGATTTACCTGTTGCAATAGATGAAAAATATTAGTCATTCAATGTGAATTGCCCACACCTTTTTTCTACTGAACCCTATTCTCTCATTGTAATATTTCCTTTGCCCTACTTTTTTCGGCGTGCAGTTGGTCTGGGAATTACCTGTTGTAACAGATAAAAATATTGGGTCATTCCACTAAAGAATGTAATTTGGCCACACTGAATTTCTGCTGAGGCGAAATAACGGCTTCCAATATAATAATAACTTTTTTTAGAAATTTAAACAGCTTCTAAATTTATGCAACATTTTTTCACTTTACGGAAGTTTTATTGGGTTAGGAAAATATTAATGAGTATATTGGAGTCCGTATGCAAGAAAGCTCCTATCTTTGCAAAAGGCCGAATGCCTGGATAAAGAACAACCAACAATAAACAATGAGACTATACATTTTCACACTCACCACTATACTGCTTTTCATCTGCTGCAACGGACAGCAGCAGGAGAACAGCAACGGAACAGTACAGAAAAAAGAGAAGGGCTTTACCCTGCCCTCGCTCCCCGACAGCATTACGCAACCGAAAGAACGCGCATTGTACCTCACGGCTCATTTCTGGGACAATCTGAACACCAGCGACTCCACACTGATGAACGACGAGTACACGCTGAGCAACAATTTCCTAAAGTACATTGAGCTCCTGAACCACATTCCCTCGGAACAGGCCAAGGAGGAGATAAGAAGATTCGTAGAGAAGACAACCGGCAACAGGCTCTATTTTGACACCTTCCAGCAAATGGCGAGCTTCTACCTCTACAACGTTTCGTCACCCCTGCTCAACGAGGCGCTCTACGCACCCTTTGCACAGAGCGCACTGGAGTACGGCGCTCTCACCGACGAAGAGCGCACACAGTACAGCCACCGCCTGCAAGTGGCGCAAAAGAACAATCCAGGAGACACCGCCTCCGATTTCTGCTACGAGACACACAACCGCAAGAAGCAAAGTATGCACAGCATCGACGCACAATACACCCTGCTCTTTTTCCACGACTACGACTGCGAGAACTGCAAAGAGATACTACAGCACATTGCAAGCAACGGCACCGTAATGTCCCTCATACAAAAAGGAATACTGCAACCACTGATGATATACACCGAGGGAGACGCCGCCCTGTGGGAAGAGAACAAGCACAATCACCCGCAAGGGTGGCTGCCTGCGTTCGACAGGAAAGAGGAGATAAAGAGCCGGCGCATATACGAACTCAGGGCAATGCCAAGCATATACCTTATTAATAAGGAGAAAAAAGTAGTGCTCAAAGACGCTCAGCCCGAGAGGCTGCTGCTGTATCTGAGCACATTGCAATAACCGGTAAAGGGAGATTCGTCCCCGAGCCTATTTCTTCTCGCTGTTTATCATATAAATGCCAAGCATAGCCAACAGTGCCGCAACAGCATACTTCCAATAGAAAGGCTCACTGAGACAGAGAGACGAGGTTACAGCCCCCACCACCGGGATAAGGGAATTGTATATTGCAACCTTACCCACAGGGTTGCAGGTGAGCAGCTTGTTGTACAGCGCAAAGCACATAGCCGAGATTGTGATGAGCATACACAATATGGCCACGCCCCAAGCGGTTACCGCAGGCAACGCCCCACCCATAAACAGCGACGGCACAACCAGCAGCACACCACCTATGGCAAGGCTGTAGCCTGTGCCCACAAAAACATCTACCCTGCGTCCCAACCCGCGGGTCATAAGTCCCGCAAAAGCCGAGCACAAGGCATTGAGCACAATCATTCCGTCGCCCATAAATGTGAGGCCACCACTCTCGGCACCACCTATATTAAGTGCCATAATACCAATGAAGCCCACCGCACAACCGACAATCTTGCGCACTGTGAGCCTGTCGCTCTTGAAGAAGATGCAAGCAAGAAGCACAAGCATAAACGTACCCAGGGAGTTGAGTATGGCAGCCCTTGCCCCGGCGCTGTTGGAGAGTCCTATGTAAAAGAACAAATAGTGCAAGGCGGTATTGAGCAGCGAGAATAGCAGTATATACAGCCACCCGCCCTTGCCGTCGACCTTGAAGCTGCGCTTGGTGAGCCGTGCAATGAGCAGCACCGCACCACCCGCAAGAGAAAATCTTATACCGGCAAAGAGCATCTTGGCGGCCGTCATTGACGATGTTATCCCAAACTCGCCGAATCCCAATTTTATAAGCGGATAGGCCCAGCCCCACGCTACTGCGGCTGTTAGTGCAAAAAACATCACCCACAAGGGGCGCTCGAATACAGATGTTCTATGTTCCGTCATTGTGTCAATCTTTTAATCGGGCGCGAAGATACGCATTTCCTCCCGTTCCGGAAACAGTTGTAAGAAACAGTTTAAAATTTTATTTAAGCATCGGCATTCGCCCCCCAAAAAAAACTTTTTAATTATTTTTCACGCAAGAGAGTTGTTTGTAACATTATTTTTCACGAATTTCGCATACATACTGAAACAAAACCCCAATAACCGGAAAACATCTAAAAAAACAACCACTATGAGCAAGAATCCCAAGATAGGTATCCGTCCCACAATTGACGGACGGCAAGGCGGAGTACGCGAGAGCCTCGAAGAAAAGACAATGAACCTTGCAAAAGCAGTTGCAGAATTAATATCGGGCAACCTCAGACACCCCGACGGCAGCCCCGTAGAGTGCGTCATTGCCGACGGCACGATAGGCCGCGTGGCCGAGACGGCAGCCTGCCAGGCAAAATTCGAGCGCGAGGGCGTGGGAGCGACAATCTCCGTCACATCGTGCTGGTGCTACGGCAGCGAGACAATGGATATGCACCCCCACTGGCCAAAGGCAGTATGGGGCTTCAACGGCACAGAGCGTCCCGGTGCAGTATATCTGGCAGCAGTGCTTGCTGGGCACGCACAGAAGGGATTGCCTGCATTCGGTATCTACGGACACGACGTGCAGGACATTACCGACAACAGCATACCCGAGGACGTAGCCGAGAAGATTCTGCGCTGGGCGCGCGCGGCAGTGGCAGTGGCAACGATGCGCGGCGAAAGCTATCTCTCTATCGGCAGCCAGTGTATGGGCATTGCAGGCAGTATCGTTGACCAGAATTTCTTCCAGGAGTATCTTGGAATGCGCAACGAGAGTGTCGACGAGACAGAAATACTGCGCCGAATGGACGAAGGCATATACGACCACGAGGAGTATGCCAAGGCAATGGCGTGGACCGAGAAATACTGCAAGGTAAAGGAAGGTTGGGACAAGAACCGCCCCGAAAAGCAGAAAGACCGCGCCGGCAAGGACGCCGACTGGGAATTTGTTGTAAAGATGACAATAATAGTGCGCGACCTTATGCTGGGCAACCCCCGTCTGCGCGAGCTCGGGTACAAGGAGGAAGCAATAGGACACAACGCCATTGCAGCAGGATTCCAGGGACAGCGCCAGTGGACCGACTGGAAGCCCAACGGCGACTTTACCGAGGCGCTACTGTGCAGCACATTCGACTGGAACGGCATACGCGAGGCCTACGTGCTCGCAACTGAAAACGACGCCTGCAACGGTGTTGCAATGCTCTTCGGCAAGCTTCTCACAGGCTGCGGACAGATGTTCTCCGATGTACGCACCTACTGGAGTCCCGAGGCTGTGAAACGCGTTACAGGCAAGGAGCTGACAGGCCTTGCAGCGGGAGGTATGATTCACCTCATAAACTCGGGTGCAACGACACTCGACGCTACTGGAGCAAGTACCAACGATGCTGGCGAGCCCTGTATGAAGCCTGCTTGGGAAATGACCGAGAAAGACGTGGAAGAGTGTCTCAAGAACACAAACTGGATGCCCGCCGACCGCGACTATTTCAGAGGCGGCGGCTTCTCGTCGAACTTCCTTTCAAAAGGCGGAATGCCCGTCACAATGAGCCGTCTTAACTTGATAAAGGGGCTTGGCCCAGTGCTTCAGATTGCCGAAGGCTGGACAGCCGACATTGAGCCCGAGATTCACGACGTGCTTAATATGCGTACCGACCCCACCTGGCCCACCACCTGGTTCGTACCCCGCCTCGACGAGACAAAAGCACCGTTCAAGGACGTCTACTCGGTGATGAACAACTGGGGCGCCAACCACGGAGCGATAAGCTACGGACACATTGGAGCCGACCTAATCACACTTGCATCGATGCTGCGCATACCCGTATGTATGCACAATGTACCCGAGGAGAAAATATTCCGTCCCGCAGCGTGGAACGCATTCGGAATGGACAAGGAGGGTGCCGACTATCGTGCTTGCCAAAACTATGGACCAATATACAAGTAACAGAATTTGTAAATAACCAAAAGCGGTGCGCCCTGTGTGCACCGCTCCAAATATTCAAGAGACTATGATAACAAAAGAACAGATAAACGAATTTATAGCACAGGCCCACCGCTACGGCAACGAGAAACTTATGCTTTGCAGCAGCGGCAACCTCTCGTGGCGCATAGGCGAGGAGGCACTTATCTCGGGAACAGGCTCGTGGGTCCCCAACCTTAAAGAGGAGAAAGTATCAATATGCAACATTGAAACGGGTACTCCAGTAAACGGTGTAAAACCGTCTATGGAAAGTACTTTCCACCTGGGAATACTGCGTGCACGTCCCGATGTGAATGTGGTGCTGCATTTCCAGTCGGAGTATGCAACGGCCGTTGCCTGTATGAAGAACAAGCCCACCAACTTCAATGTGACAGCCGAGATTCCCTGCCACGTGGGAAAGGAGATTCCCGTTGTACCCTACTACCGCCCCGGCTCGCCCGAGCTTGCAGCAGCAGTAGTGGAGGCAATGCTGGAGCACAACTCCATTTTGCTTACCAACCACGGGCAAGTGGTGTGCGGAACGAGTTTCGACCAAGTGTTTGAGCGTGCCACATTCTTCGAAATGGCGTGCCGCATAATAGTACAGAGCGGCGGGGACTACAGCGTACTCACCCCCGAAGAGATTGACGACCTTGAGGTTTACGTTCTTGGTAAAAAAAGTAAGTAATGAGTGGTACATATCTGGCAGTGGACTTTGGTGCCGGCAGCGGACGTGTCATTGCAGGCACACTGCGCAACGGCAAACTGCAAATAGACGAGGTGCACCGCTTTGCCAACCGGCAGATAAAGATTGGCAAGCGGCTGTATTGGGACTTTCCGGCACTGTTCCAGGAGATGGTCGACGGACTTAGGGCAGCAGCCGACAAAGGGTACAAGGTAAAGAGCATAGGTATTGACACGTGGGGTGTGGACTTTGGATTTATAGACAAGAACGGCAATCTGATGGGCAACCCCGTGTGCTACCGCGACGAACGTACAAAGGGACTTCCCGACGAGTTCCTGACTACACCCGTGGAGCGTAGCAGCCACTATGCAACAACAGGCACGCAGGTAATGGAAATTAATACCCTCTTTCAGCTCATAAGTATGAAAAAGGAAGGCGACCCGCAACTCGCGACCGCCAACCGTCTGCTGTTTATGCCCGACCTCTTCTCCTACTTTCTCACAGGCAACGCAAACAACGAATACAGCATAGCATCGACCTCGGAGCTGCTGGACGCACGCGAACGCAATTGGTCGTGGGATATTATCGACAAGGCCAGTCTGTCCCGAGAGCTCTTCGGCGAAATAATAATGCCAGGAACGGTACGCGGCAAGCTCAAAAGCGACATTGCAGCAGCAACGGGACTGGGCAAGGTTGCTGTTATAGCCGTCTGCTCGCACGACACGGCAAGCGCGGTGTATGCCCTACCCTGCAACGAGAAGAACTGCGCCTTTTTGAGCTCGGGCACGTGGTCGCTGCTCGGCACGCTCACCGACGAACCCATTCTGAGCGAAGAGGCACGCACAAGCGGCTTTACGAACGAAGGCAGCGCCGAGGGGAAGATACGCTTCCTGCAAAATATCACAGGACTGTGGATATTGCAGCGCCTCATTGCCGAGTGGACGAAACGCGGCGAGGAGTGCAGCTACGACGCAATGATAGCCGAGGCAACAACATCGGACATTGAAAGTATAATCCCAGTGGACGACCCGATATTCGCCAACCCTGCAAGTATGGAACAGACTATACAGGATTATTGCAGCAGGAACAATATGCCCGTTCCACATACAAAAGGAGAATTTATGCGCTGCATAACACAGTCGCTTGCCCAACGCTACCGCACAGCCATAGAACAGATGAACAGACTGACGCCCGCCCCGATAGAAAAGCTGTATATTATGGGTGGCGGCTGCCGCAATACACTGCTCAACCAGCTCACCGCCAACGCAACGGGACTACCCGTATCGGCAGGCCCGGTGGAGGCAACGGCAATAGGCAACATACTTATGCAGGCACAAACAATGGGCGACATAAAAGACAGCGCGCAGATTAAAGAGATTATGACACGCAGCTTTGAGCCCAAGCTGTTTCTACCAAAATAAAAGACAGACGGATACCTGTAAAAAACAAAATCGGCGGAGCATTATTGTACAAAAAGAATGCTCCGCCGAAATATTCAAATAACAGACCTAAGGAGTTGTCTACACTGAATTTCGGCAACCCGGCATCAAACACTAACAGCTTTTTCCCTCCAATCTCCTTGAAAAGAGACGCGCAACAATAGAACCACTGATATTGTGCCACACACTGAATATAGCCCCGGGAATAGCTGCAAGAGGAAAAACGGCAAAGTGCATCACCGCCAGGCTCGACGCCAATCCCGAATTCTGCATTCCAACCTCAATGCTTATCGCCGTGCATTTTGCGCGCGGCAGACGCAATATCCGCCCAACAAGATAACCAATAAGAAGCCCTCCCAAATTATGCAGAGCTACAACAATAATTATCATCAATCCCCCCGCAAGCAGTTTCTCGGCATTGTGTGAGATTATTATCCCCACCACAAACATAATCATCAGCGACGAGAAGGACGGCAGATAGTCGACAACGCTCTTTGTGAGTCGCGGAAGATACTTTTGGCAAAGCAACCCACACACAATGGGAGCAATGACCACATACACAATGCTCAAAAGCATTGCCGGTGCGTCTACCTGCGTGAGCGTACCCGCAAACACCCACACAAGCAAGGGAGTGAGCAGCGGTGCCAATATTGTCGACACGGTTGTCATACCTACGGAGAGCGCAAGGTCGCCCTTTGCCAAATAGGTGATTACATTAGAAGCAGTGCCACCAGGACAGCACCCTACAAGGATTACACCAATGGCAAGCCCCTCGGAAAGCGCGAACATACGCACCAGCAACCACGCAAGCAGCGGCATTATGGTGAATTGCGCAAGACACCCTATGAGCATATCCTTAGGGCGACGGAACACGACCTTGAAATCCTCGGCCGACAGTGTAAGCCCCATTCCGAACATTATGACCCCAAGCAGAGGGTTAATTGCCTTGGTACTTACAGCACCGAGCAACTGTGGAAAGAACAGTGAGAAAAGTGCTGCCGCAAGCACTAAAACACCCATATTACGGGTAATGAAATTACATATCTTTTTCATATTTTCTTTTTGCGATGTGCAAAGTTACTACAAATAGCCGACATTGCAATCGCCATAGCGCGTAGAGAAATTACACGTTCCCGCTTCTACTCCAGGGTTTCTACTCCAACGAACTGTACAAGCAGCAAATTAAGAAACTGTTTTAAATTTTTGTAATAATATAGTAGTTAACCAAGGGTTTCTGTAATGTTTTGTCATCTACTCCTCACCGCTCCGCGGAGCTCCTCTTCGCAAGAGGAGCACTATATACTTTTAATTCTATTATTTACGTTTAATGTTCAAGCAACACTCAAATAAAAAAAACTTAGGTGCTCCTCTATTAACGGGATAGCAGCTGATTACTATATTTCAATCATTAACACTAGAAATTAAAGCAACATCCAAATAAAAACTTAGGCGATCCTCTTTGCGAAAGAGGAGCTGTCACGAAGTGACTGAGGAGTTCGAGTTTTGTTTTTACTTCTACACCGAACACTTTTACTGCATAACAACTTGACTTAAATAAAAGCCTACGCACATATCTCATCTACTCCTCACCGCTCCGCGGAGCTCCTCTTCGCAAGAGGAGCACTATATACTTTTAATTCTATTATTTACGTTTTTATTTTCAAGCAGCACTCAAATAAAAAAACTTAGGCGCTCCTCTATTAACGGAATAGCAGCTGATTACTATATTTCAATCATTAACACTAGAAATTAAAGCAACACTCAAATAAAAAGAAACTTAGGTGCTCCTCTTTGCGAAAGAGGAGCTGTCACGAAGTGACTGAGGAGTTCGAGAAGAGCAAAAATAAGGAGTTCGAACATTTATAAAATAAGTCGTAAATATTGACTTAAGAATAATTATTCTATATTAAGACTAAGCTTTATAGTCTCTAATACACGTTCAATATTTTCCCAAATTTCTCGATTCTCGAAACGTACTACCTTTATCCCTTTAGAATTTAGAAATTCAGTCCTATCATAATCGTACGTATCTCCTTGAATAGTAAAATGCTCCTTACCGTCTAACTCAATACATAATTTTGAAAAAGGACAGTAAAAATCAAGAACATAATTACCTACAGAAAATTGACGGCGCCAATGTGTGCCATAAAATCTCTTTGCTTTAAGATGAACCCATAAAGCAGACTCAGCAGGTGTAGGGTTATTACGCAACTTACGCCTTATATCTTTTAGTTCCTTTTTATTTATTTCTGCTTTGTTAGACATTCTGTTTTTTGTTTTTACTTCTACACCGAACACTTTTACTGCATAGCAACTTGACTTAAATAAAAGCCTACGCACATATCTCATCTACTCCTCACCGCTCCGCGGAGCTCCTCTTCGCAAGAGGAGCACTATATACTTTTAATTCTATTATTTACGTTTTATTTTCAAGCAGCACTCAAATAAAAAAAACTTAGGAGCTCCTCTATTAACGGAATAGCAGCTGATTACTATATTTCAATAATTAACACTAAAAATTAAAGCAACATTCAAATAAAAAACTTAGGAGCTCCTCTTTGCGAAAGAGGAGCTGTCACGAAGTGACTGAGGAGTTCGAAGTATGTATTTTCATAGCCAAATGCAAAAATAACAAGAAGATGTTTAAATTTGCCAAAAAAGATATATTAATGTTGCAAAAGATTGTATACCGACGAAAAGGGCGTAAAAATAACAATAGGCGACAGGAAATTGCAACAAGGTATAAAGCTGTAAATATGATTTAATGTAAACTTCTAATATTATTCACATTAAATTTCTTTTGAGCCTAAAATTACCAATTTACAGTATCCTACTAAATAAACAACGGCAACACATAAATGCATTGCCGCCGTTTGTTATTCAATAAAGTAAACAGAATTATTCTGCAAGCTTGTTGTCTGAACCAAGAACATTAACAATCTTGTGAATGTACTGCTTCTTCATATTGTCGCGAGCGGGACCAAGATACTTTCTGGGGTCGAACTCAGCGGGGTTGGTAGCAAATACCTCACGGATAGCAGCAGTCATTGCAAGACGGCTGTCGCTGTCGATGTTGATCTTGCAAACAGCAAGTGAAGCAGCCTTACGAAGCTCCTCCTCGGGGATACCGATAGCGTCCTTCAATGCACCGCCGTACTTGTTGATTGTAGCAACCTCGTCCTGGGGAACCGAAGAAGAACCGTGGAGAACGATGGGGAATCCGGGAAGCTCCTTCATACAGCCCTCGAGTACGTCGAATGCCAAGGGAGGAGGAACGAGGATACCGTCAGCGTTGCGTGTGCACTGCTCGGGCTTGAACTTGTTTGCACCGTGTGAAGTACCGATAGAGATAGCCAAGCTGTCGCAACCTGTCTTTGTAACGAAGTCAACAACCTCCTCGGGACGTGTATAAGTGTGATGCTCAGCAACAACATCGTCCTCAACACCTGCAAGGATACCAAGCTCACCCTCTACTGTTACACCATACTGATGAGCGTACTCTACAACCTTCTTTGTAAGAGCCACATTCTCCTCATAGGGAAGGTGTGAACCGTCGATCATAACCGATGAGAAACCCATATCGATGCAAGACTTGCAGAGCTCGAATGAGTTACCGTGGTCGAGGTGAAGAACTATCTCGGGATTAGCGCAACCCAACTCCTTAGCATACTCGACAGCACCCTCAGCCATATAACGGAGAAGAGTCTGGTTAGCATACTTACGAGCACCGCTTGATACCTGGAGGATAACGGGAGACTTTGTCTCAACTGCAGCCATAATGATAGCCTGCAACTGCTCCATGTTGTTGAAGTTGAACGCGGGGATAGCGTAGCCACCCTCCATTGCTCTTGCAAACATATCCTTAGTGTTTACAAGACCTAACTGTTTGTAATTTACCATAATTTATACTTTTAAAAGTAAAAAAAGAATTAATTATCTTCAATAAGTGTTGCGAAGATAGTAAATAAATTCGTTACTTGTTGCTTTTTTATGCGAAAAATTATCATTTACCGGCCGAGGGGCAGCCACTGGAGCTGCGTATAAGCACCGCCGGCTGTTTCCATATAAATGTTTGAAGGGGGCTTTGTTGCCCCCTTCAAACATTTATGCCGTCAATCATTTTCCTTTGCGCATACCCTGATACACAAGATAAGCCACAATGAACGCGCCTACCGCAATGAAGAAATATCCCAGCTCGTGGCTATACTCAGTAACCTTTGCAAGCAACTGCTCCTCGGTCTCGATGCCGGGAACGGTAGAAAGGTAGTAGCCT
Source organism: Bacteroidaceae bacterium (assembly GCA_017554605.1). Lineage (GTDB taxonomy): Bacteria > Bacteroidota > Bacteroidia > Bacteroidales > Bacteroidaceae > HGM04593. The sequence goes on along the minus strand of JAFZIA010000067.1, from coordinate 39,917 downwards.
ATCGCAACAAGAATGGCATTCCAGATTCCGGCACCAAGAGTGGTGTAAAGCAGGAATGTACCAAGCTTCATACGCGCGAGTCCCGCGGGAATGGAAATGAGCTGGCGCACGGCGGGAATAAGTCGGCCGATGAATGTAGAGAGCGCTCCGCGTTCCTCGAAATATTGCTCGGCCTTCTGTACCTTGGCCTCGTCGATAAGACACATATGGCCTATGCGGCTGTTCGCAAACTTATATATGATGGGACGACCCAACCACTTTGCAAGGTAGTAGTTTACGAGCGCACCGATGTTTGCTCCTATGGTAGCAAAGAGCACCACAAGAAAGACATTCATCTCGTTGGATACTGCCGATTTATATGCCGCAGGGGGAACAACCACCTCCGACGGGAAGGGAATGAACGAGCTTTCAATCGCCATCAGCAACGTAATAGTCCAATAGTTCAGGTGGTCGAGACACCACTGTATAAATGCAACTGATTCCATAACTGTTTATTTTCTTAATATTCAGAAGCTGTTTAATTTTCTAAAAAAAGTTTTGGTAATAATATAGATGTTGACCCGCAGCTCACTTTCTTCGCGGACTTGTCATCCTGAACGGAAGTGAAGGATCTCAAAATCACGTAAAAAAAGAGATACTTCGCTTTGCTCAGACGTGTTGTTGAGGGCTTGCCCGAAAAATGACAAATGATATTTGGGTCAACTGCTATATTGTTGCTAAAGTTTTTAGCAACCTCACAAAAACTTTTGCAAAATTACAAAAATTATTAGAAGCAGATTAAGAAGTTTATTAAATTTCTAAAAATATTTTCTTATTTTCTTATACACACAGGTCATTCTGCCGTTCTTCATATCAAAAAAAACGTATGCTTCATTATTTTTCACACTTGCATTATCCTTAATCTACGCACCCTGCCCCTCTTTTACTTACAATGTCCGCAACTGCAACCATCGGCGTGAGGAGCGTCGAACAAGTTTAGCTTGTTGCTGCGCGCCTCATCGAGGCTTCGCAACTGCTGTTGCGTGCGCTGTGCCGCCTGGTTGCGTAGTTGCTGTTGTTGCTCACGCACCGAAGCTATAAAGGCATCGCGCCGTGCCGCACCATTCAGTAGCTCAGCAGCTACAAGAACATTCTGCGACACGTCCTTAACGTGCACTACCACTCCATCGTACACTGGCGCAATCTTGAGCGCAGTGTGCATAGGGCTTGTCGTTGCTCCTGCTATGAGCAAAGGAATGCTTATTCCAGCCGCCTTGAGCGACTGCGCCACGGTTACCATCTCGTCGAGCGAGGGAGTTATGAGTCCGCTCAGGATAACAATATCCACACAGTTCTCTTTTGCCTCGAGTACTATCTTTTCGGGGGGCACCATCACCCCAAGGTCTATTATCTCGTATCCGTTGCAACCCATCACCACTCCAGCGATATTCTTGCCAATGTCGTGCACGTCGCCCTTTACTGTTGCTATGAGTATTTTTCCGGCCGACGCGCTACGCTCGCTGTTCTGCTGTTCTATTAACGGTTGCAGAATGGATACAGCCTGCTTCATTGTACGTGCAGTCTTTACCACCTGGGGAAGAAACAGTTTTCCCGCTCCGAAAAGTTCACCCACGTAGCCCATTCCGTCCATAAGCGGGCCACTAATCACGCCAACAGCTGTCGAGTATTTCTCTACCGCCTCAGCAAGGTCGTGCTGCAACCAATCGTCTATGCCCTTGAGCAGCGCATTTTTCAGGCGTTCCTCAACTGTCCCCTCGCGCCACGACTCGTCGCTGTGATGCGCCGTCTGCGTGTCCTTATCTTTCAGTTGCCCGGCAATGGCAATTAGGCGCTCCGTTGCATCAGCGCGACGATTGAGGATTACATCTTCCATTACACCGCGCAGCTCGAGGGGAATATCCTCGTACTGCACCGATGTCTGCGGATTAACTATTCCCATATCCATTCCAGCCTCAATTGCGTGGTAGAGGAACACCGCGTGCAATGCCTCGCGTACATAATTATTTCCACGGAACGAGAATGAGAGATTGCTCACTCCGCCGCTTATGTGTGTTCCCTTGAGGTTCTCGCTTATCCATCGACAGGCGCGAATAAAATCCACTCCGTAGGCCGCGTGCTCCTCGATACCCGTTGCAACTGCAAGGATATTGGGGTCGAAGATTATCTCACAGGGACGGTATCCGAGTTTCCCTGTTAGCAGTGTATACGCTCTTTGGCACACCTCAATCTTGCGCTCAAAGGTAGTAGCCTGACCCTCCTCGTCAAATGCCATTACAACAACCGCAGCACCCAGACGCTGGGCCTCGGCTGCACGCTGGAGGAATACCTCCTCGCCCTCTTTCAGCGATATTGAATTTACGATGGCCCTACCCTGCAAACACTTTAGTCCTGCACGTATAACCCCCCAATCAGAGGAGTCGACCATCACGGGAACACGCGCAATCTCGGGCTCGCTGCCCAGCAGATTAAGGAAGTTCACCATCTCCTCCTTTGTCTCAAGGAGTCCGTCGTCCATATTTATATCAAGTATCTGCGCACCGTCCTCAACCTGCGCACGCGCAATCTTGAGCGCCTCGGTATATTTCTTCTCATTTATCAGGCGCAGGAACTTGCGCGAGCCGGCCACGTTGCAACGCTCTCCTATGTTTATGAAATTCATAGAACGGTTGACAACAAGACGCTCCAAGCCCGAGAGCCACAGGTCGGCAGGATAAGCGACTGGACGGCGCGGTGTACGTCCCTCGACAAGGCGCGGGAACTCGGCTATATATTCGTTTGTTGTTCCGCAGCAGCCACCTATTATATTCACAAGTCCTTCGTCGATATATTCCTTAACACACTCGGCCATCTGCGCGGGAGTCTGGTCGTAACCGCCCAGCGCATTGGGAAGACCGGCATTGGGATAGGCACTCACATAGAACGGCGCAATATCGGATATGCGCTTTATGAAAGGCTTCATCTGCTCTGCGCCGAACGAGCAGTTCAATCCCACCGACAGGATATTGGGGCTCATCACAGATGCGATGAATGCCTCTATCGTCTGTCCCGAGAGGGTGCGTCCGGCAGCATCGGCAACGGTAAGGGAGAGCATTACGGGCACTTCCTTTCCGCAGATTTTCATAGCCTCGCCAGCCGCGTAGAGCGCCGCCTTCGCATTGAGCGTGTCAAATATCGTCTCGCACAGGAGCGCATCCACCCCACTCTCAATGAGCGCTGTCATCTGCCCGATGTATGCCTCCTTGAGCTCGTCAAACGTAAGGTTGCGCAATGCTGGATTCTCCACATCGGGGCTTATGGAGCAGGTGCGGCTCGTGGGGCCCACCGATGCTACCACGTATCGGGGTTTTTCCTTGGTCGAATATTTGTCGGCCACCGTACGTGCCAGTTCCACGGCCTTGCGGTTGAGTTCGTCGCACAGCGCCTCGCAGCCATACTCGGCCTGCGATATTGCATTTGCATTGAATGTGCTTGTCTCTATGATGTCTGCTCCTGCAATAAGATATTTCTCGTGTACCTCCTGTATGATGTCGGGACGGGTGAGCACAAGAATATCATTATTTCCTTTAAGTGGCACGGGGTGCGAAGCGAATCTCTCGCCTCGGAAGTCCTCCTCGGTGAGTGAGTATTTCTGTATCATTGTACCCATTGCACCATCGAGCACAAGTATCCTGTTCTTTAAAGCTTCTCTTATATCCATTATCTATTATGCTTTTTCTTCTTAACACAAATGGTGCGCCGAAACAGCATCATAATGCCGTACGCACCGCAACTCCATTGTATACAACAAACAAAGGGCGAGCAGCAGCCTCCCACCCTCCCGCACCTTTCATCTTGCATCAGTACGCTCTTCTTATACGGTCCATCTCCCGTTTGTCGTCGCGTTCCTTGAGGCTCTCGCGCTTGTCGTATTCACGCTTGCCTCGCGCAACGCCGATGACCAGTTTCGCAAGCCCCCGCTCGTTGATGAACAGGCGCACCGGCACAATCGTAAAGCCAGGCACTTTTGCTATCTGCATCAGCTTGCGCAGCTCCTTGCGCTCAAGCAGCAGTTTGCGGTCGCGACGTGTGGAGTGGTTGTTGTACGAGCCGTAGAAATACTCGGCAACGTGCATATTCTTTACCCACAGCTCGTTGTTTATGAATGTGCAGTAGGTATCCACAAGGCTCGCACGCGACTCACGAATCGACTTAATCTCGGTACCCGTGAGCACCATTCCCGCAGTGTAGGTGTCGCTTATTATATAATCGAACGTCGCGCGTTTGTTCTTTATATTTACGTTTGATTTTCTCTTTTCCATCTAATTGATTGTTAGTGAAAGGAACGCTGTAGTTTCCACTCAGTCCTTGAACGGATTCTTAAGCTTGCCGCCAATGATGTCTGCATCGACGGGTGCCTCCTCGTCAGGATCGTACCAACGCAGCTTAATCTTTGTATAAATGCTGTCGTATCGGCTTATCGCATTTCTCTCCTCGCTGCCGAGCAAGGGATAGGCACTGTTCAGGTCGAAAGAGAGGAGCTTGACATAGCGTTCGTCGCCGCTGTTTATGCGCGACACGAGCGAGAGACACAGGGTGTCGCCATTCGCCTGGGGTGCAACCATACGGAACTCGGGCTCCGTGCCGTCACATTCGTATGCTATGTTAATGTTCTGCAATCCGTCCCAAGCCCAAGCAGGACCATAGTAGAGAAGATTGGCAAGACCCAATATGCACGACCGGTAGTCGCCCTCGGCAATATCGTCGCCCGCAGTAATGGCACGGGGCTCAATAACCTCATAAACCTTTTCAACCTCCCATTTTGCCTTTGAAGGACCAAAAACATTGTCGATAAAATATTTCACACGTAGCAATGCACGGTCGCCATTCTTGAGTCCATAACTGCTGACATCACCCACAACGTACGACGTATCTTCCAACTCGGGAGTCACAGTGTGTCCCCACACCTTATAAATTCCGTCCCGATAACCTTTTGTATAGTTTGTAGCCTCGTCACACGATGCTGTACACATCATAGCCAGCACTGCTGCTACAACAGAAAAAACAGACAATATCCTTTTCATACTGCTAAAATTTATTTAATCTACATTAATATCCCGGCAAAGAAAAACCGCACGGCACAAGCGCACGTCCACACGTCACAGCGAGTGCAGTGTAACTTCGCAGGTATTTGCAAAGATAGCAACAAAAAACCAAACGACATACATAATATAATAATAAAGAGCGCAGGAAAATGAAATTTTAGCATAAATTTAAAATGCACGCATTTATTTCGTCCATATCCTTTGAAAATAAAAATAAAAATTTATATCTTCGCGAATTGAAAACACAAAACCAGTTTCACAACTAAAACATACAATTATGGTTTATTCACACGAAGTAGAAAACATGTGTGTAGTGAAAAAAGGTCCCAATCACGGTCCCGCACCTATTCCCGAGGAGGGCAAATGGGTAAAGGCCAAGGAGATTGCAGACATTTCAGGCTTTACACACGGTATTGGTTGGTGCGCTCCCCAGCAGGGTGCTTGTAAGCTCTCTCTCAACGTCAAGAACGGCGTTATCCAGGAGGCACTTGTAGAGACAATCGGTTGCTCGGGTATGACACACTCTGCTGCTATGGCATCGGAGATTCTCCCTGGTAAGACAATTCTCGAGGCTCTCAACACCGACCTTGTATGCGATGCTATCAACACAGCAATGCGCGAGTTATTCCTGCAGATCGTTTACGGTCGCAGCCAGTCGGCTTTCTCAGAGGGCGGACTTATCGTAGGCGCAGGCCTCGAGGACCTCGGCAAGGGTCTTCGCAGCCAGACAGGTACACTTTACGGCACACTCGCCAAGGGTCCCCGTTACCTTGAGATGGCCGAGGGTTACATCACACGCCTCGCACTCGACAAGAACGACGAGATTTGCGGTTACGAGTTCGTAAACTTGGGCCAGTTGATGGAAGAGATTAAGAAAGGCACAGATGCCAACGAGGCAGTGAAGAAGCTCACCAAGACATACGGTCGCTTCTCTGAGGAGGCAGGTGCAGTTAAGTATATCGACCCACGTAAAGAATAAGGAGGACAAGCTATGATAAGACCAGTTAAATTTGAAAGTCAAGACCGTCGTATCAAGCAGATCCTTGCTGTTTTGAACGAGAACGGTATCGCCAGCATCGAAGAGGCTAACGAGATTTGCGAGCAGTACGGCATCGACCCTTACAAGATTTGTGAGGAGACACAGCCCATCTGTTTCGAGAACGCAAAGTGGGCATACGTAGTAGGTGCAGCTATCGCATTGAAGAAGGGTTGCAAGAACGCAGCTGACGCAGCCGAGGCTATCGGTCTTGGTTTGCAGGCATTCTGTATCCCCGGTTCAGTAGCCGACGACCGTAAGGTAGGTATCGGCCACGGTAACCTTGCAGCACGTCTGTTGCGCGAGGAGACAAAGTGCTTCGCATTCCTTGCAGGTCACGAGTCATTCGCAGCAGCCGAGGGTGCAATCAAGATTGCAGCAAAGGCAGACAAGGTACGTAAGGAGCCCCTCCGTTGTATCCTCAACGGTTTGGGTAAGGACGCAGCTCAGATCATCTCACGTATCAACGGATTTACATACGTTCAGACCGAGTTCGACTACTTCACAGGCGAATTGAAGGTTGTTCGCGAGGTAGCTTACAGCGACGGTCCCCGCGCCAAGGTACGTTGCTACGGTGCCGACGATGTACGCGAAGGTGTTGCCATTATGTGGAAAGAGGGTGTTGACGTATCTATCACAGGTAACTCAACCAACCCCACACGCTTCCAGCACCCCGTTGCAGGTACATACAAGAAGGAGCGCGTACTCGCAGGCCAGAACTACTTCTCAGTAGCTTCAGGTGGTGGTACAGGCCGTACACTCCACCCCGACAACATGGCTGCAGGTCCCGCTTCATACGGTATGACAGACACAATGGGCCGTATGCACTCAGACGCTCAGTTCGCAGGTTCTTCTTCGGTTCCCGCACACGTTGAGATGATGGGCTTCCTCGGTATCGGTAACAACCCCATGGTAGGTGCTACCGTTGCTATCGCAGTTGATATCTCCGCTGCATTGAGCAAGTAATATTCTTGATTTAGAATAGATTAGAGAGTTATCCTTTTTAGGGTGACTCTCTTTTTTATTCCCTTTTTCAATGCAATCGACTTATAAACATCAACGCCACTACCCTAACAGAAACGGCATTCAAAGTCCAAGATTTTTCTTGCGACGGTATAAGTTGATTTACCCTTATTTTAACTCTAAAAATGCCGCAAAATCGGATATTTTGCGACGGTTTTGCGACGGTATTTGACACCGTCCAGAAAATTGACATAAATCGTTGTTAAATAATAAATTCACCCCCTTTCGACCATATTTTAAGCATAGACAAAGTTAGGTATTAATTTAATAAGTTCCACATTACGTTTGTGCTTCCACTCCTCAACCCTCTTCTGGTATTTTTTGTATCGAGTATCAGTAGCCTCTACATATTCAAGATTATCATTGTGAAAATTCATAGGGTCATTGTCTTTGTGGAGAATAACAGGGTTACTAAAGTTGTATTTCTCACCGGCAACATAACCCGCAGCAGCCATCAAATCGTCCATCCATAACTTACCCCGTCCTTCTGGATTTGAGACATAAGGGTCAATACATCGCATAAGATCTGTATCTGTGTCGCCAATACAATCACACATTGGCACCTTAACCCCATTCTTAAGAACTTCACCACCATTTGCAATAGTAAGTCCATTTATGAGCTTAAATGTTGGTGCGGACGTATGGTATGTTCTCGGTAACCTTGCGACAAGGTTAGTAAAATTCAGATTGGCAGGATTACCATCTCTATACCAAATTTGAGTTTTATTCGGGTCATCACAATAGCAGAAACAAGTGAACACAGCCTTTTTTATGTAAAGCACCTTATACCCCGTATCTACATACTTTTCTTCATTAGCGTCTGTTTTATATCAAAATATTTCCAAGAGCCGTTTTTCAGTTTAGCAGCCGCCATTGTGCCGTCTGCACTAACCCAGATATAGCCGTCTTTGTAATAACGGTTTCTCTTTCCTTTAATAGTTTTTTCTGTTGCCATAATTCCTACTTTTAATCGTTAATTTAATATTCATCTCATCTGCCAGGAACTTCACCAATTTGTCGTAAGCATCTTTCCTCCGGCGTTCTCTTGGCAAAACCTCTAGCAATTCACCCAGTTCAATTTCAATACAGATTCCGCTTTTTAGCTTGACTCCACAATAACTTATAAGTCGCTGAATATCATCTCTGAATTTCTTAGGTATAATTACTTTGCTTTCTTTTTCTTCGATAACATCCGGAGAAGCATTATCCGAACGCCCATCTTGTGACTTTGAACCACAAAACAGGTTATACAATGTTTTAATCAACATAAATCAAATACTATATTTCACCTATTAGGGTTTGGGCGGGAGTTGGCTGCGTTTTGTTAATTTGGGCGAGAGAAGTGCGAGAGAAATGCAACTATGATATATTTCTTTTTTATAATTTTGACCTTTGATGTAGGAATAAAATAATTTTAATTATTTTTGCATTTAATGTAGGTAAGCAAAATGTTACTATGGATGTAATCGACAATATACACAAAACACTAAAAGAAGATTTAGTTGTTGAGTTGCGCGAGGGCAGTAAACTCTCTATCGCAGCTTCCTGCTTCTCTATCTATGCTTTTCAAGAATTGAAAGAGCAGCTCAAAGATATTGAAGAGTTACGTTTTGTATTTACCTCTCCCACCTTTACCACCGAAAAGGCAAGCAAGCAGAAGCGTGAATTCTACATTCCGCGTCTCAACCGTGAACGCAATCTTTACGGCTCCGAGTTTGAAGTAAAGCTCCGCAATGAACTTACCCAGCGTGCCGTTGCCAAAGAGTGCGCCGAGTGGATAAAGAAGAAAGCCTGTTTCAAGTCCAACAGGACAGGTGAGAATATGATGGGCTTTGCCAATGTCGATGACAAGTCCTATATGCCGTTGAACGGCTTTACAACAGTAGAACTTGGCTGTGAGCGAGGCGATAATGCCTATACGATGATAAACAAGCTCGATGCTCCATACTCGCAACAATATCTAACCCTCTTCGAGCAGTTATGGCACGACACCGGCAAATTGCAGGTCGTTACAGACGAAGTAATAGAGAACATCACCAACGCATACAAAGAGAATGCCCCCGATTTTCTCTATTTCGTGGCACTCTACAATATATTCCACGAGTTTTTGGAAGATATTTCCGAAGATGTACTGCCTAACGAGGCAACAGGCTTCAAGGACAGCGTTATATGGAACAAGCTATACAATTTTCAGCGCGATGCCTCACTTGCCATAATCAACAAATTGGAGAAGTACAACGGCTGTATTCTTGCCGACAGCGTAGGTTTGGGAAAGACATTCACCGCACTTTCGGTAGTGAAGTATTATGAGAGCCGTAACCGCAATGTGCTTGTACTTTGCCCCAAGAAACTCTATGACAACTGGACTACATACCGCAGCAACTACATAAACAACCCATTGGCAAAAGACCGTTTGCGTTACGATGTCCTTTTTCATACCGACCTATCGCGTGAACACGGTGTTTCCAACGGGTACGACCTTGACAAGATAAATTGGGGCAATTATGACCTTGTCGTTATCGACGAGAGCCACAATTTCCGTAACGGTGGCAAGACCGCTACAACAGATGACGGCGACCAACGCGAGAACCGTTACCTGCGCCTGCTCAACCGCGTTATACGCAACGGAGTAAAGACCAAAGTGCTTATGCTTTCGGCCACTCCCGTAAACAACCGCTTCAACGACCTTAAAAACCAACTGCAACTTGCATACGAGGGCGACAGCGCAAATATCGACTCCCTGCTGAACACATCGCGTAGCATTGACGATATATTCCGACAGGCACAGGCAGCGTATAACCGCTGGACACGCATACCGGCAGAGCACCGCACCACAGCAAAGCTGCTCCAAGAACTCGATTTCGATTTCTTTGAAGTACTCGACTCTGTTACCATTGCACGCAGTCGTCGGCACATCGAGCAGTATTATGATACTACCGATATTGGCAAGTTCCCCAAGAGGTTAAAGCCTATCTCCCGTCGGCCACACCTTACCGACCTTGATTCTGCTATCACATATAACGAGATTTACACGCTTATAAACAATCTCAATCTTGCAATATATACCCCTTCCGATTTCCTCTTGCCGAGTGCAAGGGATAAATATATATCCACCGACAGCGAAGGACGCAACTTTGCCGGCAAAGGAATGTCAGGACGCGAAAAGGGTATTCGTCGCCTTATGGGAATAAATATGCTCAAACGTTTGGAGAGTTCCGTAAACTCCTTCCGTTTGACACTATCGCGCATAGAGGCACTTATCAAAGGCGTGGTAGATAAGATTGAGGTTGCCGAGAGAACAGGCAACCGCGCAGGAGCAGCCGTTGATGATTACGACTTTACCGAGGGCTTGGAAATGGACGACAGGGAGAGCGATGTTTTCATTGGCGGTAAAAAGTCGCAAATCCTTTTGGACGATTTAGACTTTGTAAAGTGGAAGCACTACCTTGCACAAGACCTCGAAACATTGCAGTTGCTCATAATGATGCTTAAAGACATCACCCCTGAACACGACTGCAAACTGCAACAGCTCATAGAGGACTTGCGAAACAAATTCGCTAACCCCATAAATGCGAATAACAAGAAGGTGATAATCTTTACAGCCTTCTCCGACACAGCCGTATATCTTTATGACTGTCTTGCCGAGCGTATCAAGCAGAACACCGGGCTTAATGTGGCACTCATAACAGGTGATGTAGAGGCACGAAGCACCTTGAAGCTCCGCCAAAAGTTGGATTTCAATACCGTGCTTACGCTCTTCTCGCCAATATCAAAGGACAAGGCGACACTGTACCCGAACATCAGCGAAGAGATAGATGTGCTTATAGGTACAGACTGTATTTCCGAAGGACAGAACTTGCAGGATTGCGACTACCTCATAAACTACGACATTCATTGGAATCCGGTGCGTATTATCCAGCGTTTCGGGCGTATTGACCGTATCGGCTCAAAGAACGATGTTATACAGCTCGTGAACTATTGGCCGGATATGACACTCGACGATTATATCAACCTCAAAGAGCGTGTAGAGGCACGAATGAAAGTATCTGTTATGACCTCGACAGGCGATGACAACCTGCTTTCGGACGAAGAGAAAGGCGACCTTGAATATCGCCGTTCACAGCTCAAACGCTTGCAGGAAGAGGTGGTAGATTTGGAAGAGATGAACAGCGGTGTCAGCATAATGGATTTAGGTTTGAATGAATTCCGTCTCGACCTCTTGGAGTATATGCGTACCAACCGCGATGTAGAACACACCCCGTTTGGACTCCACGCCGTTGTGCCCTCGACAGAGAACACACCACCCGGAGTAATATATATACTCAAGAACCGTTCCGACGGAGTGAACATTGACCACAAGAATCAATTGCACCCGTTCTATATGGTTTACATCAGCGATGACGGCGAGGTAATCATCAACCACCTTGCCCCGAAAGATATGCTCGACCGTATGCGCCTGCTCTGCAAGCCACACAGCACACCGCATACAGAACTATGCCGTGAGTTCAACCGCATAACACGCGACGGACGGAATATGAAGCACTATTCCACACTGCTTGGCGAGGCAATATCCTCAATTATCAACGTAAAGGAAGAGAGCGACATCGACAGCTTTTTGAGTGGCACACAAGGCACACTCTTCACCGAAGAGATACAAGGCCTTGATGATTTTGAATTGATTTGTTTTTTGGTGATAAAGTAGGGGAATATGAGAGAGTTTATACCAAAAGAAAGAGAGATAATGCAAAAAATTCTCTCTTATAAAAAAGGAAATAATATAAAGGGACTTTGGTTCTATAGACTTTTAGCAGAGATTGCACCAGGTTATTATATTAAATGGAATTCATCATCACAAAAGTGCTTTGAAGAAGTTACACTTTCTATAAAGACAAATGATGTGGATTTTGTCAAATTAAAATTTCAAGAAATTGTTGACTTTATCCTATTTCTGGATGAATTAGAAGAATATAAACTAATTAGTATAAGGCATCCTAATGATAAAATATCATATAGAGAAGTTGTTTATGATTACAATACATATGATATAGAGACAGTAGATGGCTGCGTAATACCTGAAGGCGCAAGAGTGTTTGAAAAAAACACTAAAGTATTAGTTGAAGGTAATGATGAATTTTTACATCATACAGAACGCCTTGATATCATTACGCTGATAAGGAAGTACTATTCGTCTGTTATATATCCATTGCCACTCTTAGATGATTTAGTAAACAATGGTTTTATTTCAATAGATGAAAGACGACATAATCAACAAATCTGTCGAACTAATATAAGTATATGGGTTGCTGCCGCAGCAATCATTATTCCTATTTGTATTGATAAATGTTCAGACAATGTGGTGTCAAATGATGTGCAAGTAATAACTACTGCTATCAAAGAACAAAAGTCTATTTCAAAAGATAAGTTTCCCGATATAATCCCTGACACCCTCAACGTAAAAGTTACCGATACCCCGGAGAAACAGCCAATTAACTTGAACGTAACAGTCAAGGAAAACCAACCGACAAAAATACAATAACCAATGTACGGCCTACCGCAACGAACCGAAATAAACAAGCCACTTCATAAGACAAAAGTCTTTGAAAAATTCGACTTGACAGCATCGCGACGAGATAGTTTCGATGCCGACATAAGCCGTATGTTTATCACCCACGTTGTTGCCGAAAGCACCATACCCACAATAAAGGCCGGGAAAGAAATTGCCGACTTCTATGTGATAGAGGTTTCGTTGAAGCATCGCGAATACGCCCCGAAGAACATTGAACTCTTGGCAAAGTTCATACCCCGGAAAATCCTCTTTGTGCTGCACTTTGAAGAACAGGCACAGCTTGCCATTCATCACACGAAGCTGATATGCTCCGATTGGCAACAGTGCGACACGTTGAACATTCCGCTTACAGGCCTTGACCTCGATGCCGTTTGGGAAAACATCGTTGCCACCATTGGCTCAATCACCGTGCAAGAGGGCAACACCCTTACAGAGCAGATTAAGAGCGATGAACAAAAATCGAAACTCCAAAAGCAGATACAACTCTTACAGCAGAAGCTGAATAAAGAGAAGCAATACAACAAACAGATAGAAATAAACGCCGAGATAAAGCGACTGAAGAAACAACTTAACGACATTAAATAAAACAAAGATATGGAACTCGAAAGAATGACACTCACATCAGCGTCAGGCAGTAAACTCAACCTCGATGCACTGTATCAAATAATGCCCTCTTGCTTCACAGAGGTGCGCGACGAGAAGACAGGTAAAATCTCACACAAAATCAATTTCACCACACTGCGTGAACTCTTGGGCGATAACGCCTATGAGGGTGCAGATGAAGAATACGGCTTTTCTTGGGTGGGCAAAAATGCCGCACGCCGTGAGGCAGCAAATTCCATTAACAAGACACTGCGCCCCTGCCCCGAAGAGAGTGTAGATTGGGATAATACTGAAAACCTCTACATTGAAGGAGATAATTTAGAGGTGCTGAAGCTCCTGCAAAAATCATACTTGGGTAAAATCAAGATGATTTATATCGACCCACCATATAACACAGGTAATGATTTTGTATATGAAGATGATTTTAGTAGGACTTCTTTTGATGAAAATCTTGCCACAGGTAATGTTGATGAAGATAACACTTGTTTTAGAAAGAATAATGATACGGATTCTCGTTTTCATTCAAAGTGGTGTTCTATGATGTATGAAAGGCTTTTAGTTGCCCGAACACTGCTTTCAAGAAATGGAGTGATTTTTATTTCTATTGATGATAATGAAATTCGTAATCTAAAAAATATCTGCGACGAGGTTTTTGGAGCTAAAAATTTTATTGATATTTATAATTGGGCTAAAACAGAGACTCCTGAAAATCTTTCTGTGAAAAGCCGTCAAATTATTGAGTATGTTGTTTGTTATCAAAATAATAGGGATAATTCTCGTTTCTTGGGTATACAAAAATATTCTTCAAGTTCGAACGGTTTGTTGAACCAACCAAATCCTGTAGGTACTCTTAAATTTCCTGCAAATGTTGTTAGGACAAAGATTCCAAACCAAATTATTCCGGCAGGTATGTATGGTACAGATAAATATGATGTAGAGTTATTAAATGATACTGAAGTTAAAGACGGGGTATTTATAAAAGAGTTTTCTCTTAAGGCCAAATTCAAATGGCAACAATCATATTTGGATAATGAAATAGCAAATGGAACTATAATATCTATACCTACGATTAAATTTAGTCCTGCATATGAAAAATTAGAATATGCGCCGGAAGTACCAACAAATCTGATAAATAGTAAAGTTGGAGTTGATACAAATGAAAATGCTGGTGAATATCAATTAGAATTATTTGATAAAAAGGTTTTCAATTTTCCCAAGCCTGTAAGTCTAATTAAATATTTAGCAAATTTTCTACCTGTAGAAGATGAATGTATTGTACTTGATTTCTTTTCGGGTTCTGCAACAACAGCTGAATCTGTTATGAAATTAGCCCTTGAGAAGCCTAATATCAAATATAAATTTATACTTGTTCAAATACAAGAAGATTTGCTTAAATCTTTGAAAGAGACTTCGTCAAAAAGTCAAAAAGAGATTATTCAAAATGCTATTGATTTCTTATCACAGCAAAATAAGCCTCTCAATATTTGCGAGTTAGGCAAAGAGCGTATTCGTCGTGCAGGAAAGAAAATCAAGGAAGAAGCTGGAGAAAAAGCAGCGAACCTTGATACAGGTTTCCGTGTGTTCAAATGCGAGGACAGCTTTATGAACGATGTCTATTTTGCACCTTCAGAACTTAAACAGGAAGATTTGTTCTCGCAGATTGAAAACATAAAGGACGGTACAAGCGACCTCTCTCTGCTCTTCGGCTGTATGCTCGATTGGGGTGTGCAGTTGTCGTTACCATTGAGCCACTTTACCGTTGCCAGAAAAACAATACACAATGTGAACGACGGCGACCTTGTGGCTTGCTTTGCCGAAGATATTAACGAAGAGGTAATATCTGCCATTGCAGAACTCTCACCGCTTCGTGTCGTGTTCCGCGATAGTTGTTTCAGCGAGTCCGCATTTAAGATGAACTTGTTTGAACTCTTCAAACAGAAATGTGGCTGGAGTGAGGAACAGGTAAGGGATAAGGTTCGTGTAATTTAATATTCGTTGATACTATGAAGCTCAAATTCAAACAACAGGCTTTTCAGCGCGACGCTGCTCGTGCTGTTACCGATGTATTTATAGGTCAGCGATATTCGGACGGCTTTTCATACCGCTTTGATAAGGGCAAGCAGAAAGGCCCTAAACAGCAAGAAGCGTTTGACGCTTTGGGTATCTGCAATGAGCCTATTATGCCCGATGAAAATTCATTGGTGCAGAACATTCGCGAAATACAGATGTCGCAGGAGTTGGAGCCAATCACACACCTTGTAGGTGAGGGATTGAATCTCACTATCGAAATGGAGACAGGCACAGGCAAGACCTACACCTACATTAAGACAATGTATGAACTTAACAAGCTCTATGGCTGGAGTAAGTTTATAATTGTCGTACCGAGCATTGCCATTCGCGAGGGTGTGGTAAAGAGCCTCGAAATTATGCAGGATCACTTCGCACAGGAGTACTCCGGCAAACGTCTGCAACATTTCGTTTATGACAGCAAAAAACTTTCGCAGATTGACGCTTATGCGCTCGACACCAATATGTACGTTATGGTTATCAATACGCAGGCTTTCAATGCTCGTGGTGCAGATGCTCGTCGCTTTACATCGAAATTGGAAGATTTCGGTTTCAGAAGGCCTATTGATGTTATTGCAGCCACTAATCCTATTCTTATCATCGACGAGCCACAGAGCGTACTCGGCGCAGATAAGAAGAACGCAACCCGTGAGCGATTGAAGGACTTTAATCCACTCTTCACACTGCTGTATAGTGCCACACACCGCAAGGAAGATTTATACAATCATATCTACCGCCTCGATGCGATAGACGCTTTTAACAAAAAGCTCGTTAAGAAAATAGAGGTGCTGGGTATCACTCAACAAGGTTCTACCGCAACAAACGGTTACGTTTACCTTGAAAGTATTATACCCGGCAAGAACGGTGCAGCTCCGCAGGCACGCATAGGGTTTGATGTCAAGACACAAACATCTACAAAGCCAATCACAAAATTGGTCGGCGAGGGCTTCGATCTCTACCCGAATAGTGGCAAACTTGCTGAATATGACAACAATTTCATTATTGACCGTATCGACGGTGTTAATGGCTTTGTTCGTTTCCTCAATGGCACATTGTTATATGAGGGCGATGTTGTCGGTGCAGTGAATGAAGATTTGATACGCCGTATTCAGATAAGGGAAACAATACGCACCCATTTTGAGCGTGAGCGTGCCTTGTTCGCAAAAGGGATAAAGGTGCTTTCTCTCTTTTTCATCGATCAAGTGGAGAACTACCGCATTTACGAGACAGGTGGTGGCACAATCAATGGCAAGTTTGCCGAAATATTTGAAGAAGAGTATATTCGCGTACTCTCCGAAATGCAGCCCATATTCGGCGACGAAAAATATCTCCAATACCTTGCAGGAATTAGCGTGTCGGCAACACATCAGGGCTATTTTTCAAGAGACAAGAAAGGCCACTTTATTGACTCGAAGCCTGAAAATGGCACGTCGGATAGTGGCGATGTCGATGCTTACACACTTATTATGAAAGATAAAGAAAGCCTGCTTTCAATGAATCCAAGAGTGAAAGGCTCGGCAGTACGCTTTATCTTCTCGCACTCTGCCCTTAAAGAGGGTTGGGATAATCCGAATGTGTTTCAGATATGTACGCTCAAATCCTCGAATAGCGAAATCAAGAAGCGTCAAGAGGTTGGCCGAGGTATGCGCCTTTGTGTAAATCAAAATGGGGAGCGACAGGACGAGGAAGTTTTAGGCAGTGCCGTGTTTGACACAAACGTACTCACCGTTATTGCAAGCGAAAGTTACGACGACTTTGCCAAAGGTCTGCAAGATGAACTTGCACGTTCTGTTTCCACACGCCCCATTGTTGTTACAGCAACACTCTTTACCGGCAAGACACTTGTTTTCGCCAATGGAGAGAAGCGCACCCTTTCCACTTCGCAGGCAGTTGAGATACACGAAGAACTTGTATCTAATGGCTATGTAAAGAAAGGCAAGCTCACACAGAAATACTTTGATGACAAACAGCAGGGCAAGCTCGACTTTGGAGATTATAACGATGCAAAAGATAGTATAGGCGTTATTCTCGACAAGGTATTTAATCCCGATTTGCTCAAACCCGAAAATTCAAGGAACGCCCGTGAAGCGCACTTCGACGAGGCCAAATTCAAGAAGGAGGAGTTCCAAGAATTGTGGCGTCGTATCAACACACGCACTTATTACACTGTTGATTTTGACACAGCCGAACTTGTTGCAGGTTCAATAAAGGAGATTGACGAGAATTTGAATGTTACCGAAATACGCATTGTAATAGGTACAGGCTCGTTGGAGAATATACGCGACAAGGAAGAGTTGGAAGCAGGTACGGCTATGACAGCAGGCAAAGTGCGTACTATCCACGTTACAGAGTCCGTAGGCGACAATGTCAAGTACGACCTTGTTGGCCGCCTTGTGGAAAGCACCGGGCTTACACGCCGTGCTATTGTGGAGATACTGACAGGCATTAAGCCTGCCACATTCCACCAATTCAGGCTCAACCCCGAAGAGTTTATCATAAAGGTAGGCAATATCATTAACGAGGTTAAAGCCCTTGCCGTTATCAAGCATATTGAATACCATAAGCTCGAAGAAAGGTTTGACAGCGATATATTTACTGAAAATACTCTTCGTGGCAAATTGGGAGTCAATGCCATTGAGTCCAAAAAGTCGTTGTATGACCTTGTTGTCGTTGATAGTTGGAATACAGAACGCCCATTTGCTGAAGAACTCGAAAGGCGCGATGATATTGTAGAGGTTTACACCAAGCTCCCTCGCGGTTTCTATATCAATACCCCTATGGGGCATTACAACCCCGATTGGGCTATAGTGTTCAAAGAGGGAGTCGTTAAGCACATCTATTTTGTAGCAGAAACAAAAGGTGCCTCAAAATACCTCGTAAAAAGCAGTAACATTAGCGGTATCGAGGGAGCAAAGATAGAATGTGCAAAGCAACATTTCTCTTCTATTTCAGGCAGTGATGTCAAATACGATGTCGTGCGAAGTTTTGGCGAACTGTACGATATGATAACAAAATAACTTTATACAAAACTATTAAACTACGGATATTTTTTGATTATCGCTCCTGTTTTTTTGGGGAATATACGATGTTTTTGATGGTTTAAAAAATAGAAATACAAACACAACGATATAACATATTAAACTATTATGGGGAAAAAGATTTTTATATCTTATAAATATGCAGATACTAATGTCAGCCAGTTTCCAGGCTGTTCAATCTTTAATCCAACAACAGTAAGGGATTATGTTGATAAACTTGAACATTATTTTGACGCTACTGATAATATTTACAAAGGTGAATCTGATGGTGAAGATTTAAGTAGCTTGTCTGAAAACGTAATTTGGGAAAAACTCAAGGATAGAATATATGATAGTTCTGTCACATTGCTTGTTATTTCACCAGGGATGAAAGAACCTTTTAGAAGTGAGCGTAGTCAATGGATTCCATGGGAGGTCTCTTTTTCTTTGAAAGAAACGACAAGGAATGATAGAACGAGTCATACAAATGCAATGTTAGCAATAGTTTTACCTGATAGAAATGGTAGCTATGATTATTTTATGACAACAAGTGATTGTGGTGTTGTAACTCATCATACAGATAAATTATTTAAAATAATTCAGGATAATATGTTTAATATTAAACATCCAAAAGGGTTTAATTGCTCTCATTGTGGTAGATTTCATTATCAAGGTGAGTGTTCTTACATTGAATCCGTTAGATGGGATGTTTTTATTATTAATCCAAATTATTATATAAATAAAGCTATAGATAGACAAAATAATATAGACAACTATAATATATGTAAGGAAGTATGATTGATAAAGATATAATCTTTAAGGAAATTGAATTGATTCAGTCATGCATTGAGCGAATGGCGCACAATTCATTTATTGTTAAAGGATGGGCCTTAAGCATTTTTGCAGGAGTAACAGCGATAACTAAAGGCGAAAATCTCAGTGACATAATATTGTTGATTTTTACGACAGGAATTCCATTTATTTGTTTCTGGATTTTGGACACATACTTTCTTCAAAGAGAACGCAGATTTAGGAATTTGTATTCTGAAAGGATGGTAAAAAGAAACTCTGATGATGGTACAGGCCTTTTTGAATTAGATTTAAAAATAGTAAAAGCAGAAACTTTTATAAAGGTGATGTTTTCAAAAACACTTTTCATTTTTTATGGCATTCCATTTATAACAAGCATTATTTATCTTATATTCTTAATTCTTAGAAGCAAAAATGTTTTATAATATATTTTGAATGGTGCTTGTATTAAATAGAGATAATATTTTGTATGAAAAATCTTAACCACTGCATTAACTGCTTTTCATCACTGCATACGATAAAAATATCGCACAAAGTTTTGTTTATAGCTTATTGCATGTTAATATTGAAGCAAATTTGCTAACAGCAAATATATTAAATATCCATTATATTTAATACTAAATAAAGCTAATGACCGAAAACAACAACATAGTAATCTACCAAAGCGAGGATGGCAAGGTGCATCTTGATGTGGTGTATAATGAGGAGACAATGTGGCTTACTCAGCAGCAGATGTCCGATTTGTATCAAACATCGCGTACAAACATCGTGGAGCATATCAAGCACATCTATAAGGATGGTGAATTGACAGAAGAGGCAACCTGTCGGAAATTCCGACAGGTTCGATTGGAGGGTAATCGCAGTGTTGAAAGAGAGATACCGCATTACAACCTAGATATGATTCTTTCGCTTGGTTATCGTGTGCGTTCGGTTACTGCAACCCGTTTCCGTCAATGGGCTACTGAGCGATTGAAAGAGTATATCATCAAGGGCTTTACAATGGACGATGAGCGACTGAAACAGTTGGGCGGTGGAACCTATTGGAAAGAATTGCTCGACCGCATAAGGGATATTCGTTCATCGGAAAAAGTTATATATCGTCAAGTGCTTGACCTTTATGCTACAGCTGTCGATTACGACCCACGTAGTGAACTATCGATAGAATTTTTCAAAATAGTACAGAATAAACTTCATTTTGCTGCACACGGACACACTGCCGCTGAAGTTATTTATGAACGTGCAGATGCCGAGCAACCATTTATGGGACTAACCACTTTCAAAGGAGAACACCCTACACTTGCAGATGTAAGAATTGCAAAGAACTATTTGAAGGAAGATGAACTGAAGATTCTTAATAACCTTGTTTCGGGATATTTCGATTTCGCCGAGATACAGGCTATGAAGCGTCGTCCTATGTATATGAGTGATTATATACAGCAACTTGACAACATCCTTTCATCGACAGGTGAACCTTTATTGACTGGTTCCGGTAAGGTTAGTCATACAGCTGCAATTTCAAAGGCCGAAAGCGAATATCGCAAATATGAGTTACGCACCCTCTCGCCGGTGGAACAGGCCTACTTGGATACTATTAGGCAATTAAACAAAGAGGCAAAAAACAAAAGCAAATAAAGTTCATACTGATAGATAGTAAAAACTCCCCAGAACCGCCTGTATAATTAGGTAGTCCTGGGGATTATTGTGTTTTTGTAATAGCATTGTCCAAACTGTAATTTGCTTTTGAAAAGCGTAATTATGTGAAATAATCAACAAAAACGTGGTGTATTCTGTGAAAACGCCTAATTATTTTTTTCAAAAAGGTTGTATCATTACAACCTTTTTGAAAACATTTGTTATATTTGCAGCACATAATATAAACCTGTATTTGTATGAAGTATCTCAATATAAAGAAGGCGTTAGCGGCTTGGCAGAGCTTGCAGCCATTGTCGGAGAAGGATAAGTACAGGCTTAGCCGTCGCTTTACCGTGGACTTCAACTACAACAGCAACCACATTGAAGGCAACACACTCACTTATGGCCAAACAGAGATTTTGCTACTATTTGGCAAGGTTATCGGTGAAGCTGATGTTCGTGATGTGCAAGAGATGACTGCAAGCAATGTCGGCTTGCGGATGATGACAGATGAGGCAGCCATCAAAGATATGCCTTTGACTCAAAATTTCATAAGAACACTGCATAAAACCCTGCTACGCGAAGATTATACTGTATATCGCAACTTACCCTGCGGTTTTCAAACCAGTTATGTGATACACGCAGGTCAATACAAGACACGTCCCAATAGTGTCATTACAAGATATGGCGACTGTTTTGAGTATGCTTCGCCCGAGGAGACTCCAAGCCTTATGGCAGACCTGGTAGATTGGTATAACGCTGCTGAAAAGGACGGGAAACTTTCACCGGTGGAATTGGCGGCACTTTTTCACTACCGCTATATACGCATTCACCCATTTGAGGACGGCAATGGTCGTATAGCCAGGCTTATGGTAAACTTTATTCTGGCGCGTCACGATTATCCAATGATTGTTGTCCGTAGTCGCAAAAAGAGTGAGTATTTGGAAGCGTTGCACCAAACAGACATAAAAGTTGGCCCATTACCGAGTGATGGCGCCCACGCTTGCATAACAGATATACGCCCGTTTATGAAGTACTTCAATAACCTTGTAGCCACAGAGGTCTATAATGATGTCTTGTTTGTAAGTGAGAAAGATGAGAATGTGTGGTGGTACGACGGAGAACGAATAACTTTCCGAACGCCTAATTACACCAGGATACTACACGCAATGCAAACTTATACGACACTGACTCTCGCCGATATGAAAGAAGAGACCGGTATAAGCATAACCGCAATACAAAAACTTCTTGACCAACTGATTTCCAAAAAATACGTTGAACGTAGCGAAAAAGATGGTAGCTGGCGAGTATTTATAACGCAGTAATGTCCTTAATCATCTGTGTTCAGCCTTTTCCATAAATACAGGGAACTCACTGTGAGTTCCCTGTATTTATGTCGAAATCAACACTTCCAACAACATTCCTATAAAAGAAAATCTTTCAACTCCTCCTGCAAGCTACGCCTTGTAAAAAAGATTCTACTTTTTACAGTTCCTAAAGGCAATGACAATTTATCGGCAATCTCACGATATTTGTATCCCGAAACAAACATATAAAATGGAATCCTGTAATTATCGGGCAACGAGTTCAATACACGATAAAGTTCTTTACGGTCATAATCATTCTCGGTTATGGAATCCTTGGTCAACTGAGTACTGTCAATATTATACAGATTATCAGTATAATCCACAAATGTCTGGTCGCGCACAACTTTCCTGTAATTGTTTATAAAAATATTACGCATCATTGTATACACCCAGCCTTTAAAATTGGTATCAGGGGTATACTTTTCCATATTTTCAAGGGCGCGCAAAGATGTCTCCTGCAACAAATCATTCGCCTCTTCTTTGTCGGCAGTCAATTTAAACGCAAATCTTTGCAAATCCGATTGCATCTCAAGCAAATCTCTTCTAAAAGCAGCAGCATTCATAATAGTCAAACAATTCACAATCCTCCGTCGGGAATCTTACGTAAAACCTCTTCACCTACACTCACAAAATACAGGCACTTTAGCAATGCCTTCCTTTTCAAACAACTTTTTTTCATAAATCTTTTAATATAGTATATAAAATAAGAATATTTTTTCTACATTTGCATAAGAGTATCTCACAAAAATGCTCAAATACAACGCAAATATAAGAAGATATTCTTAACTAATAAGAATATTAGATAAGAATATTACATACAAAACATTTATTTAGACTTATTCCAAACAACATAATATGAAACACGCTATAAAAGAACGAATTATAGAATTTATCAACCACAAAGGCATCAGCAAGAATGCATTTGAAAACGCCTGCAACATGTCAAAAAGGTACTTAAGCAACCTAAAAGGCACACCCGGAGCAAGAATAATCAAGAATATTCACGACGCTTTTCCTGAGTTGAATACGATATGGCTCATTACCGGCACAGGAGAAATGTTGTCAGAAAACGTCGAAAACCAAAAATCCACAATTCTGGACGAGAGCCGCGCACCAATACTGCCCACAACCATTGCAGGAAGACCCGACACAGACATACTCAAATATGTCCAGAACAACTATGACAACCTGGAACTATCACACGTCATAGTCCTGGACACTCCAATAGACATGTGGCATATAATACGGGACGACGCAATGTTTCCCACGTTCAAAGTAGGCGACAAAATTGCATTGCTTGCATACAAGAAAGGCGAAGAGAGTCCAATCCCTGGTAAAATATACGCAATAGACACCACAAGCAACGGCCTCATAATCCGCAAGCTCATCCCCGAAGAGAACGGCGCGTATATTGCCAGATCATTAAACGAGGAGAGATACCCCGATTTTATCATTAAAGAAGCGGAAATCATACGCATATTCCGTATAGTATATTTAGGCAGAAGCATTGTATAGCCAACCCAAGAACAACAATCGTAACGCATTAAGCAAGTAATTTATTGCAACTCAACAAGATTTACAGAGAGTCATTCGTTTGAACGGCTCTCTTTTTTGTTATCATTCGGATTGAATCAAGGGTTGTTTATAGTCCATTCAAGACACGTCGGACCCCATAAGGAAAATTACATATCAAAGGTGCCAGGAAGCCTTGAACGAGCCCACATCAGCCTATACGACACTATATCGTGCGACCAGAACACGAGCATTTTTCGGGTGGTCGCAAATAGGCCGTTTGCCTTTGGCAAGCCTCGGTGTACCCCTCGTACTCTGCCACAAGACACGTGCCAAGGCAAACGTTATAGACACAATGCAGATTATCGGAGATGTACAGGGCAAGAATGTAATTCTTGTAGACGACATCGTTGATACTGCAGATACCATCTCAAAGGCAGCAGACCTTATGATGGAGAACGGCGCAAAATCGGTTCGCGCAATCGCTTCTCACTGTATCAGGTCAGGCAATGCGTCTGAGCGCGTACGTGAGTCAAATATGACAGAGATAGTGTTCACAAATAAATCACTATCTTTCCTGGCATAGGCTATATGTTGCTTCAGTGTTGAAAGTGAATAGCTCGGAACTTCCTCAACCTTGCCGCCTTTTGGAGAAACCAACTCCCAAAATGGCTCTGAACGCATATGAAAGAAGGGGTACGATATCTTAGGCTGAAACAGTATGCTTTCTCCCAGTAACTTCGTTGTATTGCTCTTGAACTGTTGAATCAAAGCATCGGACAAAGGAACTCGACAATCGCTTATGACGCCACGCTCAACAAGGTCTATGACAGACAAAAGCAACAATGCCTTATGCGGTGCCGGTTTCCCACATTTCTTCATCGTGTGCAGTGATGAGAAACAGTTAATGTAATAGTTGAGGTCTTTCATATTTCTAATTCGTTTTCTTTTTTATTGTAATATGAATAGTCAAAACCCTTTATAAATCCGTTACTTATAATTCTACATCTCTATCACTTCCTGTTCTTTTCCTTCGCCTCTTTGCTTAATTGCCTAATGGTACCCAGGTAAGCCTGTTCTACCTGTGAGAGGGTGCGTAACTCATATTTACGATATTCGCTCTCAGCCTTTGAGATTGCTGCGGTATGACTCACCTTACCGGCCCTTGTCAATAAAGGCTCACCTGTTGAAGAAAGGATATTGTCAAGCTGCTGTATATAGTCACTCATATACATAGGACGACGTTTCATTGCTTGTATCTCGGCAAAATCGAAATATCCCGAAACAAGATTATCAAGAACTTTCAGTTCATCTTCTTTCAAATAATTCTTTACAATCCTTCAATCACTCAATAATGATATTGAGCGATATGCCACAGACACAGAAAGACTCGTGGTTCTTGCACTACAAAGAGAAAATGGACGAAGAGCTGATAGAAACAATCAAGGCCAGCATATACGAGATATGGAAGACAAAGGAGCGTGTGCGTAGATTAAAAAGCGAGGACAAGGCTGTGCCGAAATATCTGAAGAGTTTTCTTCGCACACTCGATACGAACCTCAACAAGATGCGTTCCGTTGCAATCTATTACAAGGAGTACAGCAGCATAGAGAACTTGCAGCTATTGGGCGAGAACTACATTAAGCAGATGAAGCGCGACCTTACGCCAAAGACATTTCAAACCTCTATCCTTTGTCAGAGGATCGGAATAGCGAAGGACGGCTTCTACTCCTCAATGCGTGAGGGGCATAAGTACAACGCCAGCGATTTTGAATACCTCGACAAATATGCACAGGAATATTATGCCTCGCTCGAAGCAGAACATTCTATAGCTCCGCCACTCGTAAGCGAGGGGAGGTGCCGGTTTGCCGGCGGAGGGGAGCAATTCAACTCTCATCTTTCCACTCTCAACTCTTCACTCTGCGACATCGATGTTAATCCCCTTGCACCTATCTGCATTGGTATGGACTACAATGCAAACATAAATTGGATAGTCGCAGGACAGCCCGAAGGTCGCAGGCTCAACATCATAAAATCCTTTTATGTGAAGTTTGAGCGTAAAATCCCGGCACTTGTTGAGGACTTCTGCAATTACTATGCACACCACAGCACTTGGTGCGAACTATGCCGTCAATGAGCAGGATTTTCATTGGGTGGTATGCCACGAATTTGAGAAGCGAGGCTGGCAAGTGGAAGATGACTATCTTGGCAATCCTATGCGACACGATGAAAAGTACCTTTTAATCAATCAAGGCTTTGCCGGCAAGCAGAGGCTTATGCCGTTCTTCAACCGTCAGAACAACGATGACCTTATCCTTGCCATTCAGACAGCAGGAGTTGTTCGTGGGCGCAACGGTTTCCGCAAGGACAAAGGCGGTGAGAAGCTGGACGAAACGGAAGAGAACCTGCTTGAACACCGCACCGACGGCACCGATGCGTTTGATACGCTGTATATAGGAACAGAGAAGTTTCCTTATCGAAAGATATTCCCTGTTTCTGCAAGTGGGGTGCTATAATTGTACTTTGAATCTTTTATAGGCATATTATTCTGTTTTTGTAAATTTCGCTTACATTTGCAGTTATAAAGCATTTGTAAGCGGATTTTATGAGACACTACATATCAATCATCATTCTTGCACTCTGTCTGGTGGCTTGTAACAGACACTCGAAGCATTGGGAAACACTGATGCAGGTAGAAACCTTTATTGTACAAAGGCCTGATAGTGCATTGGCAGTACTAGAGCATATAAATATTTCAGAGTTGAAGGGCAAAGAGGAAAGGGCTAGATATGCCCTACTGTATACACAAGCAAAGGATAAAAACTATATAGATGAAACTGACTTATCGCTTATATGTGAAGCCCAAAAATATTACAAAGAATCGGATAATGTCAGGTATCGATTTTTATCTTTATACTATTACGGCCGTGTCTTGTGCAACAATTCTGATTTTCATAAAGCAATAATCGCTTATACAGAAGCAGAAGCTCTTCTTGAAAAATTAGGTGATGAAAATCTTTCAGGACTTTTGTATGTTCAAATTGGTAATATATACCGTATAACCCATGATTATGACAAATGTCTTGAGGCATACAAATCTGCATATAATCATTATTCCAAGGCAAAACTCGATTCTCATATGGCATATTCATTATTGGACATTGGTATAGCTTATTGGAATCTTACCGACACAGCCATTGCCGAGGAGTATTTCACGCAGTCGCTGATGATGGCAAAAGCACTAAATGATGAATATTTAGAGAGAATTTGTTACGAGAATCTTTTTGTTTTATATGATGAGATTGACGAGAACGAGAAGTGCACGAATATAGCATTCGAGTTAAATGAAAAATTCAACAGCTCATTATTCTCTCCTGTATGTTTAGCTTCTATGGCTAGTTATAATGCCAAAATAGGAGATTATGAATCAATTGACAAATACCTTATAGAAGCGTGGAATGGAACACAAAATAAATCAGATTCGATAGCTCTGTATTTTCAATCTGCCAACATAATGAAAATTATAGGGAATACAGACAAGGCTTTAGACTATTTTGAGAAAGGCATTAATCTTCAGAATGAAGAACTGCGCTATGCTATGCAACAACCAATAGTATCAATTCAAAAAGATTATTTCCAAAATCAAGCAGAATACAATTCGTATCGTTTAAAGAAAAACCTTCAAATTTATGTTACATTGTCTATAATAGTATTCTTGATTTTGTTGATAGTGTTTATGTATATGAGACATCGTTTCTTGAAAAAAGATTTAGAAATCAGCAAATACATGGATCTGGCTTCAGAGTTGCAAGTTTCAATACGAGATAAGGAGGCTAAAATCTCCGAATTTTCAGAACGCATATCAGTAAGCGAACAAACGCATATATCTCAAATTCATGAAATGTCAGGACATATTGCAGAACTGTTCCATAAGCAGTATGAGCTTTTGGATAAATTAAGCAACACGTATTATGAAACGCATGGATGTAGCAAGGAAAAAGAAAGTATATATGAACAGGTCAAATCTGAGATCAATAAATTCGCCAATGATAAAAAAACAATGGCTCAATTAGAAAGAATTGTTAATACATACAAGAATAATGTAATGTCTCATATCAGGGAGGAGATTCATAGTATATCTGAACGAGACATCAAGCTACTTTGTTATATCTATGCGGGGTTTTCAGCCAAGAGTATAAGTATTTTTGTAGGAGAAACAACTGGTAATATTCTGACAAGAAAATATCGTTTACGCAATAAAATCATTCGATTAAATACCCCAAATGCAGAAATAATGCTTCAAGAAATGCCATAATTTCAATTTTCTGCATCACAACAGTATTTTCCCACGGGGAGGGTATCATATTAATTATCAACGAATTACAAAGTTTTAGCATAGGGTGTGAGATTTTAGAATCTCACACCCTGTATATTTATCTGATTATCAATTTGTTGCAAGTTTGAGATGTGATGTACATAAATGCTAAATTCTATCACAAATCAAATATTTACATATACTTTTATTTCGACAAATCCACAAAAACTAAGTCTTATACTTTTTCTATTTTAAAAATATGAAAAAACTTACGAAATCCCTAATTTGTAGTCTGCTTCTGTTGGCTTGTCTTATGAATGCGGATGTATGTTCCGCACAGAACGACTATGCGGTTGTAAAAGGGTGCCTGGTCTCTTCCTATGATTCAATCCCTTTAAGAATGGGCAGTGTAGAAATGCTGAAAAGCAACGGAACGCATCTAAGCGACAACAAATGTTTCGATGACGGAAGTTTTCTTATTGTAGCATCCGTGCCAAAAGGAGAGTATATATTCCGTTTCAAAGCCCAAGAGCACGAAATGGTTGCCAAGAGAATCTTGTTGGATAAGGAATATGATTTCGGCACAATTGTCTTGAAGGATAGTACAATACGCCTTCAAGCGGTTGTAATTGAAGGAAGGACTTCATTGCAGATTACCCGTGGCGACTCCGTTATCTATAACCCCGATGCACTTACCCTCACACCTGATGCTACACTAAAGGACATCATAAGTCAGATACACGGCTTTTCGGTTGAGAATGACGAGCTGTATTGGCACGGAAAGCCTATAAGCCAAATCCTCCTCAACGGACAGGAATTCTTCGGTGAAAATAAGGCCATAGCACTCAATAATCTGCCGGCAGATGCCATTGAGAAAGTGAAAGTATATGACAAGGAGAGTACATTCACCGAAAAGACAGGCGTTGAGGACGGCGAGAAGAAAACCGTTGTGGATGTGGAGTTGAAAGAGGAATTCCTTGCTCAGTGGATAGGTGATATTCACGCAGGTGGAGGTACAAAGGAACAATACGAACTTGGAGGCTTTGCCAGCCGCATCACCAAGAGTGACCGTATTTCTGTTTTGGGCGAGACAACATCACGTCAGCTATCTACCGTAAATCTCAATAATGGCAACAGGGCAATGTATGGAATTGAAATAGGAAATCCACATACCCAACAATACCTTGCAGAGTACACATACACCAATGGTAAGAAGCGTGATGAGGCAGGATATTTCGATTTGAGGACAAATGTTGAATATTATGCAAAGACAAGGTACGACGATGAGGAATTCCTCAGCGAGACCTATCTCCCGGGTGAGCAGTCGTCTATATCCCTCGCTCACGAAAACAGGAAGTTTGCTACAAAGTCTGCCAAGTGGGATAATCGTCTGAAATGGCAGATAACGGACAAACTGTATGCCGATATCATTCTGCAATATGCCTATTATGATATACTTGACCGCAAAAGTTCGGATAACGCCATTTTTGCATCTTCGCAGTTTGGGCAATATTCATCCATAAGGGATGTGTTGGGAAATCTTGAAGATAACGGATTGAGTGGCTTTGCGACAGCCGGTAATAACCGTTTGTCAAGCAACCGTTCTTATGAAAATGTGTTCTATATATTTACATCGCTTATCAGGAAATTCGATAAGAAAGGTCGTAGTCTCTCTTTCTTCGGCTCTTTTACTCCGAGATTTGCGGATAGAGAAGGTCATTCGGTATCCGATATAAGATATTACAACATTAGCAGGAGTGCTGTAAACAGACAGTATGTCGATGAAGAGAGAAATAGATTTATGCTTGACGGCAAACTGCAATATACCGAACCGCTGTTCGATGGTGCCACACTGCTTGCGGTTTATCGTTATATGCACGAGAGGGATAAAGGAGATATGCCGTTGTACCAGCTCGATTCTTTGGGCGGTGTGTGGAGCGACCCCAATTATTCTTTCGGTTCAATCCCTGAAAGTGATCTGTTGTTGCAGACTATTAATTGGCGTAACAGTATCTATTCTACCAGAACAGAACAGAAGCACTCGGTTGAACTTAAAATGAGTTATGCGAAAAATGGTTGGAATCTTGCTGCAGGAGTGGTGTTTCATCCTGAACGCACCGAACTTGATTATCGTCGTGCGGATATTGATACAACTGTTGTACGCAACCTGTTCTATGTGGCTCCTACACTTTATGCAAAGAAAACGTTCGGCAATTATAATGTTGATGTCAACTACAATGTGCAGGAACAATACCCCGACCTTATAAATATGCTCGATTATACCGATGATACCGACCCGTTGAATGTCAGCCGTGGTAATCCCGGCCTCAAACCTACGCTTACGCACACGGCAGCAATGAATATGCGTTATTTTAACCCAGACAACGAATTTTCTCTATCGGGTAACATCAACTTTACGGCTCAGGACCGTGCAATGAGCAGTGCTGTGCATTACGATGTGGAAACAGGTGTCCGCACAATCAAACCACAGAATGTAGATGGTAATCAGACTATGCAATTACGCCTGAGCAGTAACATAAAACTTGACAAGAAAGGTTACTTCACACTTGCACCACAGGCCAGTGTACGGTACAACCGTTTGCATAGTTTCGTCAGCCTCGACAATATCTCGTCGCTTGAAAGTGCAACCGATGTCGTGAACAGTAATGTCACTGTTAAAGCCACATATCGCAAGGATAAGACCAATGTAAACATTCAGGGGGGATATTCTTGGGAACAGTTGCAGAACTCTATACAAAGCAATATTAATGATACTCATTACAGCCTTTGGGTAGGTTCGTATCAGCAGGTGGAATTGCCATTGGGTATTTTGCTTATATCGGATACCCGTGCCCAGTGGTATCGTGGATATGAGTTTTCGCAGATGAACTATTGCGACTATGTGTGGGATATAAGCCTAAAGCGTTCCTTCTTCAAGGACAACAGCCTCACGGTTACCCTTGAATGGTACGATGTGTTCAATAGCAAGAACAACTCGCGTTACAGGATAAACGACTATTATATCAACTATTATAGGTACTATAAAGTGGATTCGTATATCATGCTGGGGCTTAAATACAACTTGTAGTATATAAGCCTTTAATAAACCTTATAGAAGCATAGAATATTACGAGAAAGACTTATTTTAACCCTCATTCTCTCACTCGCCACCGTATGTGACTAATCGACAGCAACGGCAACCTGCTCGATGTCAATGCAGACCCAAGAGACCTTGATGCGTTTGATACGCTGTATATTGGAGCAGAGAAGTTTCCTTATAGAGAGATATTCCCTGTATCTGCAAGTGGGGTTTTGTAAAACTTCTCACTCCTTACCTTTCTTCTTGGTAAATACAAGCTGCAAAGCGGTGTCTTTGATTGTCAATAGCTCTATGCCGTTTATTTGGGCGAGGCTTTCCCTCAATCGCCACGCAAGGGCATTGTATCTGTTGTTCACATCCTTTTCGTTTATAGTCCATAGCCTTTGGCAAATATCTTTCTTTGTCGCTATGTAGTCATCGGCATTTATAAGCATCTCGAAAGTGGTGGCTTGTGTGCCGGGGAGTTTTACCTGTTCGCCTGTTCTTGTGTTTGTAACGCTCTTTTCGTTGTAATTGTATGTTATATCCTCTATTGTAGTCAAGGGAATATCTACTGTGGTGGCGGTGGTGCTTTCGTTGGACTCTATTTCTTCTACAGCGTTCTTCTCCTCCTTGTTCCCTTTGGAAGTAAAGAGCCACACGATGATAGCCGTGCAAATGGCAACCCACAGTTCAAGCCCCCACCATTTGGCACTCTTCATTACCTGATATGCCGGGATATGCACCTCGCTGAATAGATATGCTTGGTTCTGTATGCCCAATCCTATGGAGTCGGTAACAAAACAGTCCCTGCCGTTCAAATGCTTGGCCGATACAATAGGTGCTTTTATGTCGAGGTTTATCTCTCCGCCCTCGGGGAACATATCGCGTAGGTCTCTTGTTGAGAGGAACAACGCACTTTCTACATCAAAACCAGCAGCTTTCAGGATGTTGTTCCAAACGGAGTCGGCGATAAAGAGGTTGAAAGAGTTTGTATGAAGCAGCAAAGTTTCTGTACCTCTTCTGTGAAATTCGGTGAAGTCATAATCTCTTATAAACTTATGCGGCACAATAATCAAGCCGTTCTCATCTTCAAATTTAAGGTCGCGTACCTCTTTGAACCTCTCACTGTCACTTTTTTTGAAAAAATACATTCCCTCTCTCACCAGAATACTATCGGCAAAGGAGTGTGCATTTGCTGCAAACAGCCCGTTTATCTTCTGTTCAATCTCCTCCTTCTTGCCGTTGTATGAAACGGCATAAATTATACAGTATGTCAGTATGAATGCAATGCTGCACAGTGTCACTCTTTTAATCATAAATGCTGATGTTTGTTTAGTTGTTTACACCGCGAAGATAAATGATTTTAACGTAGTTTTTGACACTTGAACAGCCCAAACACTCCTATCTTACACGATTTGCTTAAATTATAAGATTTGTAAGATGAAATATAAGACACAATTACAAAGTGTATGGATTGTATGGCGTAATTTTGTACTGTGAGGTTGTAACAAATAGGCAAATCATCTGTCTTATAGGTATAAATGTGATAAAACCAAGCAATATGAAACCTACAAAACTTTTATTCGCCATAACTATGGCATTTGCCACCGTGTGTGGCTTTGCACAGGAGAGCATAAGCAACAATAAAGGACTCCATTGTCACATTGAGGGCGAGGTTGTGGATAGCACTTTTACCCGAATACTGCTCATCATTGGTGATGGCGACCCAAGGGTAGTGCCCGTAGATACCATCTTGGTAAAGGATGGGCATTTCTCTCACGACATTTATATCGACGAACCTGAATTTTATCAGTTGTTTGCCTGCGAGGATTACGACAACGGTTGTTGGATGGCGCTGGATTTCTTTGCCGAGGAGGGAGATGTTTATGCTACATTCTACGGCTATGCAATAGATGAAGCTCCACATCCTACACTGCATTCACAGACACCACTCAACAAAGAGTTACTTGCCTACAAAAGAAGCATTGAAGAGAGGTTTTATATACCAATGAGATTGGTAAAAGAGGATTTGGAGAAAGGCGAAGAGTTAAGAAAAGAGATGTATGAATACGAACTTGACTACATCACGAACAACCCGGACCTGGTAGGACTTTATCTGCTCAACCAAGCAACGCAAAGGCTTTATAACAAAGACGATGCTGCTAAACAGCCATACGTGGATGTTTTCAAGCGTTTATATGATGCAAAATATCCAACAAACAATATGGCAATTAACTTGCGTAATTGGGTGTCATCGTTGGATATGCGTGTAGGCTCACGAATAATTGATTTTACTCTTCCCGACCTCAACGGAGTAAAACACACCCTTTCAAAAGAGATTGAGGGGAAGATTGCTGTTGTCGATTTTTGGGCATCGTGGTGCGGTCCTTGCAGACGGACGTCGATGAGTTTTATTCCTTTGTATAACAAGTACAAGGATAAAGGATTTACCATCGTTGGAGTTGCAAGCGAATTGGAAAGCGAAGATATGAGGCTTGCAGTGGAGAAGGACGGTTACCCGTGGCTCAACCTGTTGGCACTGCGTGGTGTGGAAAATATTTGGGAACGTTATGGTATCAGAGGCGCCGGCGAGGTTTTCCTTGTTGACAGAGACGGCACTATTATTGCAATAGGAGCAACTGCTGAGGAGGTAGAACAGATACTAAAAGAAAGATTATAATTTGTAAGCATAAAATGGTTATGAAAAAACTATTTTTAACCCTATTCGTTGCCTTTGCCACCCTGTGTGGCATTGCACAGGATGGCGACCTTGTAAATCCTGGGTTCTATGAGATTAAGGGCAAAGTAAAGAATGCACCCGACGGTACGGTGCTGTGTCTGATGAGATTCAATACCGACTATGGCGTTGTTGTCGGCAACGATACAATCTCTACAGGCTCATCTACCGCAACGGCAACCTGCTCAATGCAGACCCTCGTAACCTTGATGCTCTTGAAAACCTTATAAAAGCGTTGAAGAAAGAATAGAAATGAAAGACAAGATAGACAAATTCTTGAACAGGTTGTTGTACTCGTTGTACAATCTGATGTATTTCTCCGGATTACCTATATATGCAGCAGTTGAATTATTGGTGCAACGCCCGTTGTATTGCTTGCCTTTCTGGAAGAGACATTTGAAAAAGCAATACGGAATTAATTCATTCGAGGAATATAAGGATAGGACGAGAAGTGGGTTGTATAAGACCTTAGACCACCCTGCATCGGGGTTTACACTATACTATTTGACAGGTCTTGCATTGTTGCTGTTTGCTTTACCTATTTATTTGGTGATTAATATTGGGGTGATTTGCTATGGGCCACATGCATTGGACATTGTAGGAAGGCACTTGATACTTGTTATTGGCTTTGGAATTGTCCCTTCGTGGATAATAGGTTATTTGACATATTGGAAGAAGGATCGCTACTTGAATTATTTTGCAGCTTTTAAAAAAGAGGGTAAAAAAAAGAAGATTGTCTGGACTCTTGGCACAACTCTTGCTATATGTCTGCTGATTGTAGCCAACTTTATGCTGATGCGGTGCTATGCTCTTCTTTATTGTTGAATTTTATTTTTGGTAATGATATAGATATTGACCCGAGTATGATGTCACAGGTGAGAATGTAGTGCATTACAACCTGTCCAATGAACAGCAGAGTGCGGTAGAATAGACATTACATAGATAGGCATACACCACTACTTTCAGAAGCATACGGGGATGATAGCTGCTGCTGCCGCCACTCTTGTAAGTTGCTTCAATATCACTGATGTCGAACTTGTCAAGAATGTCGCTTACAATACGTACAGGATGAGTCATCGAAATTAATTCGCCCAAAGATGGAGGAAGTAGGAGAGAATCGTTTTGATTGTAAGATTTATGTATTACCTTTGTCATACTGTTTGGAATTGGTTGCTAACTTTTTGTGTGCTAGTATAAAGATAGTAAATATTTTCCAAACAAACAATAGCTATTCCTTTGAAATTCATTGGAATAGCTATTGTTTGTTTGTCGATTTACAGAAAACTGGTGAAATAACCACAAAATAAGAGAGGATGACCCTTTGTACTTTTGGGTACTTTTGGGTCACCCTCATACCTTTTATACGGAATGAATTACCATTTCACAAACCTGTGAGTGCGTGTGGCACCGCCGTCCTTAATCACAAGGATATATGCACCTTGTGGCTGACCTGCGAGTGACACTGCAACAGAAGGGCTGTCGGCAACGGCCTTGCCCACCGACACACCGCCAAGATTGTACACTGCAACACCGATTCCTGCAGCAACACCGTTGCATACAACGGCCTCGGCATCCTTGTTATACTCTACCTTGCAACCGTTCACTCCTGTCTCTTCTATGCCCGTGTCAGCCCCGTTTATAGTGCTCACGCGCAATGTGTGAGTAAATGTCTGGTACGAAGGACAGTGATACTGGCTCTCTGTGCCCGGTCCGCAGCTTCCATTACCCAAGCCACGCTGCATATAATCGAATGTAGCGTACACAACTGCGTCCTTTTTCAAATCCCAGGGGTGAAGCTCGGGAGTGAGATACTGGCGCTGGTCGTAGTGCGAGAGCGAGAAGGATACCTGTCCCTGTGTCTCAATCCTTATTGTATTGCCATTCTCGGGGTTCCACATTCTAAGGTCGCGCAATGCCATACGGTTACCGTGTGACTGCGGGTGGGGATACATCTCGAACATATCGTCTACGGTTGTAGTGTAGCGTCCAAGGAACGAGCCTGTCTGGCGGTCGATATAATTCTCCCAAGGTCCCTTTGCATAATACTCTACATTCTCGTAGCCTGCGGGGAAGAGCATATCGATACCGATGCGGCGCAAGCCCGAAGCCTGTGGATTGTACTGGACCTTCATATCCACCACTCCGCTTGCATATACCGAATATGTAATTATATACGGGCATTTGCTGTGTTTCACGTTAACTGTGATGTTGCAAGTCTTGCCGTCGCCCGAACGCGCACTGCTCACTGTTGCCGAATTGATGCTTGCCTGAGTGTCGCCAAAGTTGTGCTGACCGTAAGGACTTTCGTTCTCAATCCAGCGGATATTGCTGTAAACAGGATACTTGCCCGGTTCAACAACCTGTACACCATTGGCAACCCACTCGGTAATAAAGCCTTGTGCATCGACCTTGAAGCTGATTCTGCTGTTCGATACAGAGACACCGTTGTTCTTCTCTACGGTGAGAGGCTCATCGCCCTGTGCTACTGCCGACAATGTACCGCGCTCCTGCAATGTAAACTGCTCGCTTGCCATAGGGTAACCGGCCTCGCACCACTCCTCGGCCTCTTTGCCGATGAGTTCGGCATTGAGGAGATACTCACTGCCCTGCTCCATTGTTGTAGCCAATGAGAGTGCTACCGAAGCTGTCGCACCGGGAGCGGCCGACGGAATTGCCACGGTATTTGTCTCCACCGCCTCACCGTTGCAAAGCACTGTATAACGCAACACAAAGTTGTCGAGGTTGGTGAAGTTGTACTTGTTCTTTATCTTTATTACACCGTTGCTGTATGTGAACTTGGCATACTGGTAAACCTTCTTCACCTCGGTGAGTTTCGATGTCCACGCACGGTCGGCTGTTATGATACCGTTGTTGCAGAAGTTACCCTGGTGAGGACCGGGATAGTCGTAACCGGTAGTGAAGTGCGGGAAACCGTTCTTCTCGAGCACGCCGTTCTTTATTGCCTGCGGGTCGTAGATTGACTGGTCTACCCAGTCCCAGATACAACCGCCTATACCGTAATTGCTGCCTTCGATGATATCCCAGTAATCCTGCAGGTTACCTACTGCATTACCCATAGCGTGGGCATACTCGCAAAGGAAGAAGGGCTCGCCACCGATGCTGCTGTTGCAATGGTCGCGTGTGTAGGCAAGGTTGGGGTACATCTTCGAATCCATATCGGTATTCTTTGCCGAGTTCACATTTGAGTAACCCTCATAGTGTACGGGACGTGAGTCGAGAGCCTTGGTAGCCGAGTATGTAGCATCGAAGTTTACACCTGTACCCGACTCGTTGCCGAGTGACCAGAATACGACAGACGGGTGGTTGCGGTCGCGTATCACCATACGTACTGTACGGTCCACATACTGTGCCTGCCAGGTGGGGTCGTTGGAGATGCTGTTGTCCTTCTTGTCGCTCCAGCTCTTGTGGCACTCCACATCGGCCTCGTCCATCACATAGAGTCCGTAGTAGTCGAACATCGCATACATCTTGGCTGCACGCGGATAGTGGCTTGCGCGGACAAGGTTCACATTGGCCTGCTTCATAAGCTCAATGTCCTTGAGCATTGTGGCAATATCCATTGTACGGCCATATAGCGGGTGGCTGTCCTGTGTGTTCACACCCTTGAAATATACACGTTGTCCGTTGATGAGCACAACGCCGTTCTTTATCTCGATGGTGCGGAAGCCATACTTTGTTGAGAATACCATCTCCTCGTTACCGGCTGCGTCCTTCTGGCGCACAATGACGGTGTAGAGGTCGGGTGTCTCCGAAGTCCAGGGCAAAAGCGCCGAAAGGGCATCGAAAGCGATATTCTTTTTCATATTCTTTACACCAGCAGCCAACTCCACAGCCTCGCTTTTTGTTGCAACTACATTGCCGTCGGGGGCAACGAGCTCTACCTCAACTACCTTGCTTGCAGCCTCGCCGCCGCGGTTGTCAATCTCGAGTGCCACATTCATACTGCCGCCGTTGAATGCAGAGTTCAGATTGCTTGTAATATAGTGGTCGCATACGAAAGTCTTAGGTGTGGCATAGAGATATACATCGCGGTGCATTCCGCTCATATGGAACATATCCTGTCCCTCGAGGTACGATGCATCGCTCCAACGGAACACCTGCACGCAGATGTTGTTCTCGCCTGTACGCACCTGTGCACTCAAGTCAAACTCGTGGTCGTTGTTGCCGCCCTGTGTGTAACCTACATACTCGCCGTTTACCCACACGAATGCTGCACTGCAAAGACCGTCGAAGTGCAGGAACACATTCTTCGTTTCCCAACCTTCGGGCAAGGTGAATGTGCGGCGGTATGAGCCGACGGGGTTATCACCAACACCCTCGACCTTGTTATTGATGTAAGGAGGGTTGTTCAAGAAGGCATACTCCACGTTAACATAGAGCGGGAGGTCGTAGCCCTTCATCTCCCAGCAAGAGGGAACATCGATGTTGTCCCAAGCAGAGACATCGGCATCGTTGCCCCAGAAATCGTCCTCACCCGGACGAACCGAAGGCTCGGGAACAAGGTTGAACTTCCAAGTACCGTTGAGCGACAGGTAGTCGGCCTTTTCGGGAGTAAGCCAAGCCTTGTTGTAGTTCACATCGGCCTTCATTGCATCGGTAGAGGTGTAAGGAATGAAAGTAGCGCGTGCAGCCTCCTTGTTCTCCTCGTACACCTGCTGGTTCTCCCAATAGTCGCCCACAGGGCCTGCAGCCATTGTAAAGAAGAACTTGCTGTTATCACCGTCCTTGTCGGTAGAAGCGATGAGCTTGCCACCGCTTACCTTAAGATAGAATTTTGTTCCTTCATACGTACCGGTAAGATAGAAGTAACCGTCGCCGGCCTCCTCGAGGCTCACGTTCTGGTTCTCGTTCTCGCCCTCAGTGGTATATACAAGCGGTGTCTTGTCGCCCTGAAGGTACATATCCATCGAGAGGTTACAACTGTTTGATGTAAGGACGAAACCGGTCTTTCCGTTTGATATTCTCCAGGTCTGTGTATCGTCACCCTCAACGTAGGCCTTCATCTCGATGAGAGCGGCAAGTTCACCGTCGGCAGGCGCTGTCATTACACTCTTTGTCGCTACATTGCTTATTACATAGCTCTTGCCGGCATAGACCTTGGCCTGCGAGAACTGCTTGCCTGTATTGTGGAAGAAGTAGAGAATATCCTCGGGGGCATATTCGGTGAGCATCATCGGATATCCGTCGGCCGAAGCTGCAAGATACTGGTAAGGGTTCGATGAATTTGCCATACGGTTGTAGCCGTCACCCGGGGCCACAATCTTGAAGCGCTGGTTGGGGTTCGCAGGCTCATAGTTCCACTGCACGGGATGACCCACACCTGGAGCCATATCCAGCGCCTTGCCCGATGTAGGGTTCACAAAGGAGAAGATACCGTCGGTCTCTGTGGGGTACATAGCCCACTCCTGTCCTGCACTGGCCTCATTGCCATCGGCAAAGACTATGCGTGCATCGTTATTGACATTGTCGCCATTGGAGATGAATTTTCCGTTGGCAACATTCTCTATACGGTATACCGTAACCTGTTCTACCGTAGGTTTCAGTTCCTGGGCAACAAGGTGCTGCAGCGGAAGAAACAATGCAAGCACAGCCCAAAAGAGATGAGATGTTTTTTTCATATTGGTTTGTATTGATTGATAATCCATATAACTGCAAAAATAAGACAAATAAATTAAGAAGCTGTTTAAATTTCTAAAAAAGTTATTATTATATTGGAAGCCGTTATTCCGTTGTTTATTATGTTCAGAATTGCCCGTTTTCTTCTTTCTCCCGGTTACGTAGCCTGCTACTCGCCCTCGAAAAATAATAAAACATTCCACTTTGCTTTGCGCCAAAACAGGTTGCACTCGCCGAAAAACCAGCAAGTAAACTTGCGTTTTGCTCGCTGACACTATTTTTTGACCTATAAAGAAGCTGTTTAAATTTCTAAAAAAGTTATTATTATATTGGAAGCCGTTATTTCGTTGTTTTTTATGTTCAAAACTGCCCGTTTTCTTCTTTCTCTCGGTTACGTAGCCCGCTACGCGCCCTCGAAAAATAATAAAACAT
>JAFZIA010000066.1 GCA_017554605.1 Bacteroidaceae bacterium | reverse complement strand
TTATATATATAAACGATTGACGGTTATTAAAAAGTTCCTTACTCGTTATACTTCATTGTTTATTGCTAAACAACAAAGACACGTTGTACTGCTTTGTCTGTATGGAATGTTGTCAAGGATCGTCTGCGTTTCGGCGTCACTATCGTTCCGTCCCGAAAGCGAGTGCAAAGGTAGGGCTTTTTTCCGAGCTACAAAACAATTCATATCTTTTTTTTCGTAAAAATCGAACTTTTTTAATTTTTACGGTGTTTTTTAAGCAATTTTACAACTTTTTATTCATTACACAAACATAAAGAAGCTGTTTAGAGAAATTTTCACACACCATAAAAAGAGCAGCCCAAAGTGAAAAATATGAAAGAAACCCCTCGAAAGAGCAACAAATATCAGAAAAACGCAGTTAATCGAACACAATTTTACGACCGAAATTCACAAAATGTCCAAGAAAACAAAAGAGAGCTACCACTCCGGCAGGCATTCATTAACCCCAGCCCCATCAATAAGCATACATTCTGATACAATTTGTCAATAAGAGCGAGAGAAAAAAGACAAAAAAAGCATTTTACCCGAATACGACTTACGTCACCAGCTCACCTTAATTTACAGTTACAAAATCTCACAAAAGAAGAGTTCCAAAGCCGACTTATATATAATAGGTATTTACCCTAATTTTCAAGAAAACTCCTGGCTGCGCGAGCATCCCCCTCGAAGCAGCTCACAGAAAAGAACAAAGTTCACAGCCACCTCGCCGTTTTCACACATCAGCACACAACACTACTCAAACGAAACATACTGCATAGACCTGTAAACTTATTTATAAAACGAGGCTCGACCCGCACCCCCAACCTCGACAAGCCAATGTTGATGCATTGCCTATTTGAAACAAGATTGCGCTCTATCAACCGAGCTATTTTCGCAGCCGCTTTAGCTTACCGCGAGAATTTCTGCAGCGCTCGGCATAAGAATAAATTCAGGCTCACCATCAAAGAAAATTCCGCAATTTCCGGAAAGCCACGAATCACCGGCTGAACACAACTGCATATAACAAAAAAAGGGACAGCCAATTTAGCAGTCCCTTCAAGAGCGGAAAACGAGGCTCGAACTCGCGACCCCAACCTTGGCAAGGTTGTGCTCTACCAACTGAGCTATTTCCGCAACCGCTTTCATTTAAAGCGAAACACTGTTTCTTTAGTGAAGAAGATGAGACTCGAACTCACACGACCCAACGGTCACTACCCCCTCAAAGTAGCGCGTCTACCAATTCCGCCACTTCTCCATTACTCTGATTGACCGCGCAGCACCGAGTGCCCAGAACAGGACTCGAACCTGCACGTCTCTCAACACTCGCACCTGAAACGAGCGCGTCTACCATTCCGCCACCTGGGCATTAAGCAAACACACGGTTCATACGCTGTCTTGTTTTGAGCGGAAAACGAGGCTCGAACTCGCGACCCCAACCTTGGCAAGGTTGTGCTCTACCAACTGAGCTATTTCCGCAATCTTTTCACAGTGTCTTTTCAATTTGAGAACTTCTGCTCTTGTTCTTCGCTCAGAACCCTGTCGTTGTTCTCGTTCAACGGGTGCAAAGGTAAGGCATTTTTTTTAACCTGCAAAACTTTTCACCACTTTTTTTTCAAAAAAAAGCATTTTTCTTGATTTTCGGCGTTTTTTTCCCTTTTTCGGCCCAAAAACAGGCTTTTTGGGCCGAAAAAGCATTAGCACATACGGTCGCGGTAGTCCTCGTAGCGGAACTCTTTATACGTCTCAAGCTCGCCATTCTCGTGCAAGAGAGCTATGCTCGGATGAGAAATACCATTGAACATATTTGTTTTTACAGTTGTGTAGTGTATCATATCCTCGAACACCACCCTATCGCCCACCGACAGGGGCTGGGCAAATTTCCAACTGCCCATATAATCGCCGCTCAAACAACTGTTGCCGCCCAAACGGTAGATATTCTCCTCAAAGGGTGCACCCTTGACAGCATCGGCATCGAGTGTCTCGGCGCCAGTTACCTTGGGCTGATAGGGCATCTCGAGGCAATCGGGCATATGACAAGTGAAGCTGACGTCAAGGATTGCAGTGCGTATGCCGCGGCTCTCCACAATATCCACCACCGACGAGACAAGCGAGCCTGTCTGCCAGGCAAAGGCCGAGCCGGGCTCGAGTATTATCTGAAGGTTGGGGTAACGGCCGCGCAACGACTGCAGGAGGGCTATGAGATGCTCTACATCGTAGTCCTTGCGTGTCATAAGGTGCCCGCCACCCAGGTTGAGCCACTTTATCTTCGGGAGCCATCGTCCGAATTTTTCCTCAATATGCTTGAGGGTGTTCTCAAGGGCGTATGAGCTCGACTCGCAGTGACAGTGGCAATGGAAGCCCTCGATACCCAGCGGAAGTTCCTCGGGCAGGAGGTCGGCCGTAACGCCGAAACGGCTGCCGGGTGCACAGGGGTTATAGAGTTCGGTCTCAATCTCGGAATATTCGGGGTTGATTCTTATTCCGCAAGATACTACGTGTGCCGACCCCTCAACGCGCGGATAGAGACGGCTGTACTGCGAGAGGGAGTTGAAGGATATATGGCTGCAGAAACGCATCATATCGTCGAACTCCCCGTCGGTATACGCAGGGGAGAATGCGTGTGCACGGCTGCCGAACTCCTCGTAGGCGAGACGCGCCTCGTGAATGGAGCTTGCCGTTACCGATTGTATATACTCTCTGAAGATGGGGAAACTCTTCCACAAAGCAAATGCCTTGAAGGCAAGTATTATCTCTACCCCGGCCTCTTTTGCCACACGGCTGATGAGCGCAAGGTTTCTGCGCAACAGCGCCTCTTCCATCACATAGCAGGGAGAGGACACCTGCATAATCTGTTCTTTATCCATTTTTACTTTATATATTTATTATGCACCTTCACCGGCTGCAGCGTCATTATACAATCCTGCCGGTGAAGCACATTTTTATTTTACTACTGTCAATTTTGCAAATTTAAGCAAAAGAGTCTTTTCTCCCGCGTGACGGAAGCGGATTTTTGCCTTTGCATTCTCGCCAGCGCCTTCGAGCGACAGCACCTCGCCCATTCCGAACCGCTCGTGACTCACAACATCGCCCACGGCAAACAACGCCTGCGACGCACCGGCCGACGGAGCCTGGCGCACAGCATCGCTCACACGTTGCAGACGCGACGGGGGCACAATGCGCTGATGCATTGGAGGCGGGGTATTCCCGTCGGCAGACTCCCCGCGCATTGCACCAAACGAGTAGTCGGAGCGCACGTACCCCTTGCGTTCGTTCGTAGCGGCAAAAAGGCCTGCACGCTGCACGGGCCGCTGCTGCGGTTGCAGCGGACGCTGCTCGGGCTGCGCACCCCTGAAGCTTATATAACGCCTGTCAATCTCCTTGAGGAAACGGCTGGGCTCGCAGAATTCAAAAGCGCCGTAGCGGTAACGGCTCTTGGCAAATGTGAGCATACAGTAGTCCTGCGCTCGTGTTATTGCCACATAGAGCAGGCGACGCTCCTCCTCGAGCTCGTTGAGCGAGTTCTGCGCCATCTGGTTGGGGAAGAGTTCCTCCTCGAGTCCCACCACAAACACTGCTGGGAACTCCAGTCCCTTTGCCGAGTGGACGGTCATAAGGGTTATATGGTCGTCGCTGCCCTCACCCTCGTTGTCCTGGTCGGTGAGTAGCTGTACACTGTTTATGTAATCTATCAGTTTGTCGTTGCTGTCGCCCTCCTCGCGCCGTGTGTCCACAAAGTCGCTTATGGCGTTCATAAGCTCCTGCATATTCTCCTGACGGCTCTTGTCCTCAACGGTATTTCCCGTAAAAATATCGGCCCACAAGCCCGAACGCCGTACAATCTCACGGGCTGTGGTGAGGGCATCGGACGTCTGCGACATCTGTGCGAACTCCTCAATCATAGTACTGAAAGAGGTGAGCTTTTCCACTGTTCCTTTATTTACCTTGAGCCCATACACGAGCGGCTGGGCGAGAATGTGCCACATACTCATCTCCAGCATTGCCGACAGCTCCTTAATCTTTTGCAGCGTAGTGTCGCCGATGCCTCGCGGAGGATAGTTGACGGTGCGGCGCAGCGCCTCCTCGTCGCGCACATTGCAAACCAAGCGGAAATAGGCAATTGTATCCTTTATCTCCTTTCTCTGGTAGAAGGAGAGTCCGCCGTAGATACGGTAGGGATAGGCACGCTTGCGAAAAGCCTCCTCGAATATACGCGACTGCGCGTTGGTGCGGTAGAGGATTGCAAAATCCTTATACTGCAACCCTGCGGTGCGACGCAGATGGGCTATGCGGCTGGCAACAATCTCCACCTCCTCGTAGTCGGAGTATGCGGGGCACACAGCAAGCGGCTCGCCCAGGCTGCGCTCCGAGAATACATTCTTCTTTATCTGTTCGCTGTTCTTCTCAATGAGGCTGTTGGCTGCGTTCACAATCATCTGTGTCGAGCGGTAATTCTGCTCCAGCTTGAATATTGCGGCATCGCCGTAACGCTGCTTAA
Organism: Bacteroidaceae bacterium; assembly: GCA_017554605.1. GTDB lineage: Bacteria > Bacteroidota > Bacteroidia > Bacteroidales > Bacteroidaceae > HGM04593. Next base: position 12,185 of record JAFZIA010000066.1, on the reverse strand, counting down.
AGCCAAGTATATTACCTATATTGGCACCACGAAACGAGTAGATGCTCTGCGCATCGTCGCCCACCACGCATATTGCCCTGCGCGCCTGAGTAAGCTGCCACACAATGCATCCCTGCACGTAGTTTGTATCCTGGAACTCGTCGACAAGGACATACCTGAACTGGCGCACATACTTCTCGCACACCTCGGGAAACTCATTGAAGAGGCGGTAGGTATTCACCAGCAGGTCGTCAAAGTCCATTGCATTGGCCTGCAGGCATCGCGCCGCATACTTTCCGTATATCTGAGCGGTAGAGGGGATACGTGCCCGCTGGTCGTCGTTCAGCAGCCCTCCGTCGCGCGCATAGTCCTGCGGCATTATGAGCCTGCTCTTTGCCGACGATATTCGCTCGGCCACCACATTGGGCTTATAGGTTTTCTCGTCGAGCTGCATCTCCTTGATGATTGATTTTACAAGGCTGCGCGAGTCGGCCTGGTCGTATATAGTAAAATTAGGATCGTAGCCCAATAGATGAGCCTCGCGGCGCAATATCTTTGAAAAGATAGAGTGGAATGTACCCATCCACAGATAGGAGGCGGTGCGGTCGCCCACCTGTCGGGCTATACGCTCCTTCATCTCCTTTGCGGCCTTGTTGGTAAAGGTCAGCGCAAGTATGGACCAGGGTTCATAGCCCTGCTCAAGCAGATAGGAGATTTTGTAGGTAAGCACTCTTGTCTTTCCCGAGCCCGCACCGGCAATAACCAGCGACGGTCCGTCGATATATTGTACAGCGTCGAGCTGCGCGCTGTTCAGTTCTTCTTTATAGTCAATCATCATTTATGTGGAAAATTTACAGTAGGAAGCAAGCCGCTTCCTGCAATAGCAGTCTGCGAAGATAATGAAATCTGAGCAAACGAGCGAACATTAGGCAAAAAACCTTGTTGTCAATACAGCAACATATCCATCAAAAAGAATACAAGAAATGAGTACAATGACAAGAAACAATGTGACGGGCTATCAGATGCCAACGCTTCTCTACCCATCGAACGCGCTGGAGCCGGTGATAAGCCGCACCACCATCGAGTATCATTATGGCAAGCATATGCAGGCATACGTCGACAGCCTCAACCGCCTCTCGCACGGCAACGAGTACGAAAAAATGCCACTGCGCGAGATTGTTGAAAGAGCCCCCGAGGGACCGTTGCTCAACAACGCAGGACAGGTGCTCAACCACGCGCTCTACTTTGAGCAGTTCACCCCCTACCCCAAGGCCAACAACCGCCCCGAGGGCACACTGCTTAGCGCCATAAAGTTCGACTTCGGCAATTTCGACACGCTACGCCAGAGAATGGAGGAGGCGTGTGCTTCGCTCTTCGGTTCGGGCTGGGTGTGGCTTGCGCAGGACGAGCGCGGCAAGCTCGACATTATGCGCTGTTACAACGGCGACACACCCGCACGCCACCGCAAGCGGGCACTCTACGGCATTGACGTGTGGGAGCACGCCTATTACCTCGACTACCAGAACCGCCGTGCCGACCACGTGAAACGCCTGTGGGAGATTATCGACTGGGAACTGGTGGAGAGCAGAATGGATTTATAAAAAGCAATGTGGCTGACTACTTTTGTTTAGTCAGCCACATTGCTTATAAAGTTACTCCATACAGACGCAGATAATTGTCGGTCATAACCTCGGCATCAAATTTAGCAGCTCTTTCCAAACATTGCTCAACTGTTTTATCATACAGTTCCTTATCGTCCATCATATTCTGTATCTTTGCTGCAAGCTGTTTTTCATTACCCAATTCAAACAGCACACCGGCATCGCCCACAATCTCGTGCAATCCATCGACATCACTTGCCAAGACAGGTCTGCCCGACGCCATACCTTCAACCGCCGACAACGAGAAACCCTCAAATTCCGATGACATCAGCACAACGTCCGAAGCCTTTAGAATAGCCGGGACATCGCTGCGAATACCCATAAAATGCACACGTTCCTGCACTCCGAGATTATGAGCAAGTTCCACATTTACCTCTTTTTGCTCACCATCGCCCACAAGATACAGATTGTAATTATCGGGCAGTTCAGCAACTGTCCTTATGAGCGTCATCTGGTCTTTACCCTTACGAAAAGCCGCCACCATTGTGAGTACAACCTCATCGGCACTCTTTTTCAACTGCAAGGAATAATCCTTTTTATAATCCCTCAAACATATTCCATTAAAAATAATATGTATGTGCGGTGCGTGCTGTCCAAGCGAATGTATCAAATTCTCCTTAACCTTGTGCGAGATTGCCACTATATGATTATAACGGCCATACATCCACCTGTCTATCCATTTAAGCAAAGGCTTGTTTCTACGGCGGTTAGTTGTGCTATGCTCTGTTGTGACAAGAACGGGACGTTCCTTTTTGCTTACAAAAAGGCTGGCAATAGCTACAAAAAGCTGACAGGCTGTATTGTGCGCGTGTATTATATCGTATTTTTTGAGAAAAGGGATAATCTTAAATATAAATTGTGGACTATAAACATTTACATTCTTGCCAAAAGCATATACATTTACTCCATTTTCGTTTATAGATTTCATCAAAGGAGTATCAACACCGTCAAAAACCAACAAATCTACCTTCACTCCCTTTTCTTGCATAATAGGCAGCATATCCGACAACAGTTTTTCGGCCCCGCCCATACGCATAGAAGTAATAACATTTAGGATTCTCATTACACCAAACAGTTATTTTAATTTACTCAGCTCTACTTTTTTCTAATCCGACAACAGTTTTCTGTACGCAGCTAATGTCTTTTGACACATTACTTTGTATGTAAAATTCTCTTTTGCATATTCACGTCCCGCCTGCGCCACACGCAAACGCTTCGGTTCATCGGCTACCAACGAAGCTATAATGTCGCTCAACTGTTTATAATCGCCACTCTCGAAAAGAAAACCAGTTACACCGTCCTTTATCTGCTCTTCTCCTCCCTCGGTATTTGAGCGCACACAGCAGTTTCCGCTGAGCATAGCCTCAACAGCCACAAGACCAAAGCCCTCCAAACGGGACGGCAGCACAAAAATGTCAAACACCTTGTATACGCAATAGGGGTCACAGAAAGGAATAAAAGTCACATTATCCCATTGCTTTTCCTTTTCTATTACTCCATAAAGCCACTCCTTTTCGCCATCATTATCGAAATTTCCACAAAAAACAATATGCACTTTATCCTGCAAGCCTTGCTTTGACAATGCGGCACAAGCCCTAACCAAAATATCAAGTCCTTTTCTATGGCACAACGTACCTACATAGCCTACAACTATTTTTCCTGCGGGAATATTATACTTTGATTTCAATCCCAAAATCACATCTTGAGAAACAGGAGTCAAATATCTCATATTCACACCATTATAAACAAGAGATATTCTATCCTCGCTTATACCACGAGCAACACCCTCTTCGAACACCTCCTTGCTTATTGCAATCTGTTGATTGGGTTCTCTATCAAAAATTCCTATATTCATTTGCGCACAATGCACAGTGGTAATAAATTTATATCCCAAGATTTTGGGAATAAACGACAATACCGGAGTGTGGACGTGGATTATATCATATTTCTCCCTAACAAAGATTCTCCACGTCTCAAAGAAGGCAGGTATCAACCTTAGATACCCCAATTTTCCACCTTTTTTGGGATACCCCACGTTTATTACTTTCACTCCCACATTCACAAGAGAATCGTACAGATCGGACATTCCATTATGCTCTTCAAATTGCACACCAGCTGTGAGCAGATGCACTGTATGTCCCTCCTCTATCAATCCTTGCGCAAGATCTCTTATATGCGTGGTAACACCCGAGAGATACAATATTCTCGAAAGAAAAGCTATTTTCATATACTATAATTTCAACAACTCAAATAAACTACCTCCAAACTCTTCAACTGTATATTTTGGCAGAAATTCATCGGACAATGAGAATTTCTGCTTATGTATATTTTGTCCGTTATCCTTCAAACAGACAGTTGTCCACCCCAATCTGTTAGGAGCAATAAAATCCTTTGCAGTATTATCTGCTATATAATAATATCGGGCATCAGCGCCGTATTTATTCATAAAATAGAGATAGTTCTCGGGCGATGGCTTCTCGCTGCCGAACCTCTCCGATATTACAATATCCTCGTCGGCAATAAGGCTATGCAATCCCAAGGCCTCTATTTTGTTCAGCTGTGTTACAGTTCGTCCATCGGTTATAATTCCCAAGTGACAACCTTTTGCAACAAGAACCGACAAAAACCCCTCGCAACCGTCTGTCAACGATATTTGCGGTTTGTGAGTGCGATACCAATGGAGCAATGTCTCTTTTGTCACTCCTTTATTATTGTAGCACTCCATTAGTGTGGCAAAAGCGTCCCTACCCTCTTTGTATGCACCGTAGAGCGTACCGAAGATTTCTTCGCGCTCTGCATCATCACCCGCCAACTGGGCAGCAATGTATCTGTATGCCGAGCGCAGATAATCAATCTCCTTGTACAAAGTATCGTCGAGGTCGAACACAACTACCATCATAACCCAGCCCCTTTTATAAACACGGCATCATCGTAGCGCAGCATAAGCATCGCATCGCTCCAATCCCCGAAAGGTTCTATAACCTCGTCCATAAGATACTCCCTTATAAGATACTCGGGGTAGTTAGCACCCGCTGCATAAGATAGCGGATAACCGCCACCGAAGCGGGGATTAATCTCAATGCCCACCACGTCGTTATTTTCGGCACAATAGAAAAACTGTGCGCAGATGCAACCGCGCGCACCCGCTATATTTTTCAGTCTCTCGTGCAAGAACGAGTAGACATAATTCTTACGCGTAATACCCTTGTTTATCTCACCTGCCCTTATCTCGAGACGCTCACGCGGCACAAGACACATCAGCTCGCCCTTAGCATTATAATACAAATCGACCGTATATTCGCTATACTTTTCCTTGTCGACATACTCCATAAACATAAGTTTCTCGTTGGAACGCACCTCGGGAGTAATATCCTCAGTCGAGCGCAGTACGTAAATATCCTTACTCAGTGAGCCGTCGTAAGGCTTTGCAAACATAGGAAAAACAGGATTATCCTTGTCCCTCTCCTGGGGTACACGTATCCCTTTCGAAGTAAAAAAAGCACCTGTCTTTCTCTTGTCACGACAAAGGGCGATAAAATCGTAGTCGGACACAATTACATTACAACCAATCCCGGTAAACTGTTCTCTGTTCTGTGCAAGCACAAGCAGTTCGGTGTCAATTGTAGGTACTATCAACCCTACCGCATTGTCACGGCATATATCATAAAGTGAATCGATATATCCCTCTTCGGTAACACGCGGCACCTTGAAACAACCGTCTGATAGCGCGGCAGCAGGCGATAGCAAAGGATTTAATTCCGTTGTAAACACCTTTGCATCGGGTATTAATTTTCCGAGTGTCTCCTTAAATTCTTTCAACAGAGCCACTCGTTTCCCTGCCGAGGTTATAAGTATATTGCAACACTTTTTCATAATCTAATTCTTTCCATTAAAAAATTCCATTGTAGCCTCGCCCGCTTGCGATATTCCCTCACGGACAAATATCTTGTAAACCGAGAGAAATACAATTTTCGCGTCCAGCAAAATGGAACAGTTATCTACATACCACACATCGAGTTCGAATTTCTGCGCCCAACTTATTGCGTTGCGTCCGTTGCACTGCGCCCAACCGGTTATTCCAGGGCGGACATCGTGCCTGCGCGCCTGTTCCTTGCTATAAAGAGGAAGATACTGCGGCAGCAACGGGCGCGGACCAATGAACGACATCTCGCCTTTGAGTACATTGAGCAATTGGGGAAGCTCGTCAATGGACAGGGAACGCACAAAGCGTCCAACCTTTGTCAAGCGCTCGGCATCGGGCAAAAGACTGCCCTCGGCATCGCGCTTGTCGTTCATTGTCTTGAACTTGTATATTTTGAATACCTTGCCCTTGTACCCGGGACGTTGCTGAGTAAAAAAAGCTCCGCTGCCCTTGTTGGCAAAATGTAGCCCCACTGTCACCAGCAGCAAAAATGGAAAGAGCAGCAGTAACGCAGTCAGGCTCAACGCAAAATCGAGCACTCGTTTTATATAATGTTCATATAAAGCCATTTTTACATTCTCTTAGCAGTTTCTTATGGAATTCTCTTAAAATATTTTCTTTATTTTTTCTCCTATACTCTTACCGAACAGGCGTCTCATTATTCTTTTTACCCACACAACCCACTGCGCATCCTGCTTCATCCACGACTTACTGTACCAATGCACCGTGCGTGTATTTTTTGTTTTTCTCAAGATACCCACAGTGTCGTCCCACGGATTAAAATATTCCGATGGGTATATGGTTACTCCTGCCACTTTTTGAATTTCAACACCAGGATTTAACCCCTCATTCTCGAGCATATTTGTGATAATCCTTATCATCGAATAAGGATTGTGGCTACCATCGGGAAGAATAAAATGTAAATCGTTATACTCTTCCAGGAATCTTTTGTACAAATCCATTCCTGGCTCGGCTGCAATGCCCAATCCAGGAGCCACAGCCTGCTGTTGGTCTACTGCACCATCAATCTCCTTACCCATAAACGGACCATCTGCAATAATATCGTCCATTGGTGCTATAACCTCCACATCTGTATCAAAGTACACTCCGCCATAATTATACAGCGCCCAAAAGCGGACATAATCGCTCACAAAGGCATACTTCTTCGCATCGTATGCCTCGCGGGTATAAGGCAGAGCGTCTATATCAAAATTTTCTTCGTTCCACTCCTTAATTTCATAATCGGGCATATATTTTTTCCACGAGGCAATACATTTTTGTGCATCCTCGGGTAGCGGACCTCGTCCAAACCAACAATAGTGTATAATTTTAGGTATCATAGGGTTATCTCTTTATCATTTTCATAAAACGGTACACATTGTACATTAAGCGGTAAAATCCCTTGCACGAGAGATAGTATAAATAACGGTTAATATCGGTTATGCTACTGTAGTTCTTTATTATAGAAGAGTATTTCTCAAAATTCATTCTGAACTCCTTGGTTGAGAACACACCACTCATAAAAGCCCTTGAAACTTGCAACTCAACAAAATGCTTCTCAACGATACTCCTATAAGAATGCTCGGCAAAAAGAACAACGAATTTATCACACAGCATCTTATCGTACTCCAAACTACGGGCTGTATATTTTGTTACAATGGAATTCGTATTCATTGCCTGGTCATAGTGGTAAAAAGCCTTTGAAAGATAAGCTATTTTCACAGGATTAAGGAGCAGCATCGAATTGTAATACAAATCCTCACAAAAAGACAACTGCTCATCAAAGCGCACATTGTATTGCAGTATAGCTTCGCGCCGCACCAGTTTATTCCAACAACTGCCGTGCAAATTAACAAAAAACTCGCGCAACACAGTTGAAGCATCGTTCTTCGATGGTTGCTGCTTGCTATAGTAAGTCCCACTTATGCACTCTATAAAATAGTCACATATAACAACATCGACGTTCTCGTTCACAGCCTTTGCATATAGTTCCTCGAGCATAGCAGGCTCCACCCAGTCATCGGGGTCGGCGTGTATTATGTACTCACCACGCGCATTGTCCACCCCGCACTGCCGCGCCGAGCTCACTCCACCGTTGCTCTTGTGGAACACCCTCACCCTGCTATCCCTTGCCGCGTACCCGTCGCAGATAGCGCCCGAACCGTCGGGACTGCCGTCGTCAATGAGCAGCAGCTCAAATTCGGCAAGCGTTTGCGCAAGCAAGCTATCGACACAGCGGTGCAGATAGGCCTCGGCTTTATATACCGGCACTATTACTGATACTTTTGGTGCACTCATTTCAGACTATTCTCGACAAAACATTCCGACTGCTCCCTCATCCTTAGAAGTGCCTCATTTGCCGCGGTATAATCAATACCCGAAAAACGCGGCACTTCATCCAATGCGACAAGACGATTGCCAAGTCCTATTGAATGTAAAAGCGATGACGAGCGCGTGTCACTTCCACTCTTCAGAAGTAACGTATAGAACGGCTTATTGAAAATCACCGAAAATGCAGTGCCGTGAAAAGAGGTTGTCACTACACATTCGGCATATTTTATCAACCCTACAAATTCACCGGGAGTTTGCATTCCGAAGCTTTTCTTACAGAAGTAAGGTACAACAGTCACAACCTTTGCCTGCAACTCGTCGGCCACACTTTGAGCCACCCTCATAGTATGTTCATTCTCCCTTACCTGATAGACGAAGACATATTTCTGCCTGTCTCTTGGGCGTATTACGATCCTATCCCATACAGCGACATCAAGAAGCAACGTAGGATCCAGCACCTGTTCTATTTTACATTTTGTATAGGGCTGCAACATATCCACAAGTATGTCTTCCCTTACACTTATTGCATCAAAGCCGTTCAACAAGAGGCTTAAAGAAGAGGCTTCCTCTTTCCCTAAAGCTGCAACCTCCATACTTGCAGCATACGACATATACCTTCTCTTGCCTTTTTCAAATTTGAAACGGCAGAAATACACATCATCATACCCGTTCGTTATCAATGGATTCCATATCTGGTCGCTGCCTACTACATACACATCATAGTCATCTGGAATATCCTTTCCACTTACTTTTCCCGAAAGACAAAGTTCCTCCTTTGAGAAACGGCCAAATGCCCTGTGACGCCTCAGCCAAAAGGGCAGAAGCCACAAATCGCGAATAATATTTTTCAGTATCCTGAATATTGAAGAATCGGCTATACGGAGTCTGTTGAACAGTTCATATTCTTTCCTCAAATACTCGGGACGATAATCTATAACCTCAACCTTGTATCCTTTATGAGCAAGAAACTGCTGCAACGCATAACACTGGAGCATTGCTCCATAGTTATTAGCATAATGAAATGTCAAAATTCCTATTCTCACTATCTGAATATTATTCTTTTAATAAATTCCTTTGTTCTTCCCACAAATAATTTCAGAGAAAGCCGCCACCCTATAAGCCCTTGCCTCGACATCGCATAATAAAAACCTTTTGACGAATAATCATTTACAAAAATACGTCTCGCAGCATCGTCCAAGGTCGTAGGACGCACTAAATTAGGCTGGAGAATATCACCAAGCGATGCGGGTACAAATATAAGATTTTCTTTTACATCGGAAAACAATTCATATCCTTTTTCACTGTTACACAACACCAAAGAGACACCTTTATTGTCGGCATTTATATTTCTGTCGGTTTTTTCCCATCCCCAAAAATCACCTATTGTAATATCACTTGGACGTTGTAAATTGGTATATTTACACTCTGCACACGACTCTCTAAAATAGAGGGTATTGTAGAATGAGCTGCCTACCGTGAATTTTCCATCACACCCCTCATACCTGTAAGTCTCGCGATGCGCGCTCCAGCCAAACTGTTGCTTATCTCTAAAATCAACACCTATTATACGCCGTCCTTTTTCAGACTCTAAAAAAGAGAGATAATCGAGCCATACATTTGGAGCTGGCACACCGTGGCATACGATATCCACCAACAAAAGATTCTCACGAAGTCTTTTTCCCACAAAAGAGTTTAATGCAGCTGTTTGGCAAGGAGTACCAGAAAATAGCACTTTAATGCCATTCTTCAAATCTGCCTTTACTTGCAATAACAGGCCGTCCAAATTACTTTGAACATATTTGCTGCCACGAAACTCATCGCGCTGCTCCTTTGTCGTTGCACGTTTATGAACTACTGAAAAATCGTCAGTAAATGCAGCACCATATACAACCCCACCACACTCTAGAATATAATCGGAAATTGCGACGAATACAGCACCACTACGGCTATGCTCTACTTCGCTTATTTGCTTATGGCGCACAGCGAATGCCAACGGCTGTTCCAGGTTACTTTCTTTACTGTAATCATCATTAAAAGCACACACCTTTTCGCACAACCCACAATTTACGCATTTGTCGGCAGTAACAACAGGATAGAGAAAACCCAAGACATCGGGTTGCATAGAGATTGCTTCCGTGGGACAAATGCTTGCACAAGCAGTACACCCACAACATTCCGCTTTATTTTCAACATTTATCATCTTTTTGTAAATCTTTTTAGAAGCACACATATTTTCTCTCTTACAAAGAGACGCTCTTCCCTGTTAAATCCTACAATATACATTATTCCCACAGAAGAGAGAACAGCCACAACAGAGGTGACAATAAGCTTTATAAAGCCTGCTGACATCATATTTCCTAAAACAGTTGGTAATATACAAGCTATAATCGTTACAAGCAGTACGTTCAGATAAACATTCACCAGGTATTTTTTCACATCGAGCCCAACCATTCCCTTAAGCATATACAATCGGGCTGCAAGACAGAGCTGCGAAACAAATATGGTTGTAATCTGCACCCATTCTGGTGATAATCCGCAATACAACAAGATATACGAAACAGGGAAATTCATCACCTGCAATCCACCCACCAGTATCTGGTAATTCCTAATGTTACCTGTGGCAAGCATCAAGGTTATAAGCGGTGCCGATATGGTTTCGCTCAGGGCAAATAACAATGCCAACTGTACAAAAACTGCCGAATATGCAGGTACATTCCCTAACCATAATGTCAGAATATACTCAGTATTTATGATGACCGGCAACGACAACATCAAAAGCAGATAATAAGACAAACGGGCTCCTTGAAAAACAAGCTGCATCATATACTCTTTATTACCGGCAGCATAAGACTTTGTTATTTGCGGATTGAGTGCAGTCATAAAATTCTGGACAAAGCCCACAACCGCCTGACTGACCTGTACCGCAATAGTCCTTGCAGCATTCACAGTGGCACCACAAAACATATTTATGACTATACTGCCACCCTGTTCCCTGAACACTGCCGATGACGCACCAATCAGATTCCAGCCAGCAAAAGAAAAAAGTTCCCTCATCATTTTTTTATCGAGTATAAATCTGTATTTGCATTCGGTAAAATTACGCTTGCAGTAGAACCGGTACACAAGAAATATTGTAACAGATATGAGCAACATCAACATTGCATAGAACCTCAACCTGTCCACAGGAGCTGCTGCGACCGACACTGCAACCAACAATTTCCCTAAAGCCTCAAAAACGCTTATATATGCAAAAACAGACATCTTTTCGTGCGCAATGACAGCCGCATTATATGGTATATACAGCAGATTTACAATTACTGCAAGAACCGAGAATTGAAACACCCAGTTTGCCGCAGACATACGGGCCTCGGGAATAACCATTTTTGTATTAAGAAACCATAAGCCCAAGGTCTCGGCCAGCACAAAGAATATAATGGCAAGCAAGAACAACACGCTCAGAAAAGTAGAAAATATCAGACTGAGCCTGTCAGTGCTACCTTTTCCCAGTTCAAACGTAATAAAACGCCCTATTGCTGCAGAAAGAGTACCCGAAAATAGGGCAAACATAGACACCACACTGCCTACAGCTCCATAAATACCAAAATCCTCTACACCAAGAGCATTCAAAACTATACGGCTGGTATAGAATGTAATAATAATTGTGAGGAACATTCTGATGTAGAGCATCAGTGTATTCCTTGCTATGCGTTTGTTATTTTCGGCAACGGTAGGCATTTTCTAATGTTTCAACAAAAAATATTAGGTTTAAGAGGAACTGTCAGCTTGCTGACTGAGGAGTTATTAAATTGAGCGGAATAAATTAACGCCTCCACCGCAAGCGGTCCCCCTCCTCTTGAAGAGGAGGACTTTTTTTATTACTTTACTTCACTACCATTAAGGTGCTCATCTTAAAAACTCCCTCCCGACTAAAGCCGTACTAGCCCGCTGTCGTGTAGCGAGTGAGGAGTTGCAAAACTGCGCTGGTTTATTTAACTCCTCCGCCCTCCGGGCACCTCCTCTGTAAATAGAGGAGGACTATTTTAGAGGAGGACTATTTTATTCTTTTTTTCAGTTCAAACTATTAGAGCGCTCCTCTTGAAGAGGAGCTGTCAGCTTGCTGACTGAGGAGTTATTAAATTGCGCGGAATAAATTAACGCCTCCACCGCAAGCGGTCCCCCTCCTCTTCAAGAGGAGGACTATTTTATTCTTTGTTCAGTTCAAACCATTAAGGTGCTCCTCTTAAAAACTCCCTCCCGGCTAAAGCCGTATTTGCCCGCTGTCGTGTAGCGAG
>JAFZIA010000065.1 GCA_017554605.1 Bacteroidaceae bacterium | reverse complement strand
TCTCGGTTACGTAGCCCGCTACGCGCCCTCGAAAAATAATAAAACTTTCCACTTTTGCATTGCGCCAAAATAGGCTGCACTCGCCGAAAAACTGCAAGTAAACTTGCGTTTTGCTCGTTGGCACTATTTTTGACCTATAAAAAACTTAACGATATAAATTTAAACAGCTTTTAAGAAAGAAACATCGCCACACAACCGGAAATAATCACTATATTAGCGGGAATTTTCAAATGCACACTATATGAAATTCGAATTAGTATCCGAATATGCCCCTATGGGCGACCAGCCCGAGGCAATAGCACAACTTGTTGATGGTATAAGGAGCGGCACACGCGCCCAGACACTGCTTGGAGTGACAGGCTCGGGAAAGACCTTTACAATGGCAAACGTGATAAAGGAGATTAACCGCCCCACCCTGATACTGAGCCACAACAAGACATTGGCGGCACAGCTATACAGCGAGTTCAAGAATTTCTTCCCGAACAACGCCATTGAGTACTACGTATCGTACTACGACTATTACCAGCCCGAGGCCTACCTGCCCTCGACCGACACATACATAGAGAAGGACCTTGCCATAAACGACGAGATAGACAAGCTGCGCCTCTCGGCAACCTCGGCACTGCTGTCGGGACGGAAGGACGTTGTTGTAATCTCCTCGGTGTCGTGCATCTACGGAATGGGCAACCCCTCCGATTTTTACAAGAACGTGATAGAGATAAAGCGGGGCAAGCTGCTCAACCGCGACGTGCTCCTGCGCCACCTTGTGAGCAGCCTATACGTGCGCAACGACATTGACCTTTCCCGCGGAAACTTCCGCGTGAAGGGCGACACAGTGGAGGTGAGCCTCGCCTACAGCGACCACGTGCTGCGAATAACATTCTGGGACGACGAGATTGACAGCATAGAGGAGATTGACCCCGCAACAGGAGTGCGCATAACCGACTTTGAGGAGTATAAGATATACCCCGCCAATCTTTTTATGACCACCAAGGAGAGCACGCTGCGCGCAATAGCCGAGATTGAGAAGGACCTTGCCGACCGCACCGACTACTTCAAGGAGATTGGCAAGCCCTTTGAGGCAAAGCGCCTCTACGAACGCGTCACATACGACATTGAGATGCTGCGCGAGCTCGGGCACTGCTCGGGCATAGAGAACTACTCGCGCTACTTCGACGGACGCGAAGCAGGCACACGCCCCTACTGCCTGCTCGACTTTTTCCCCGACGATTTTCTGCTCATTATAGACGAGAGCCACGTGAGCGTACCGCAGATACACGCAATGTATGGCGGAGACCGTGCCCGCAAGAACAACCTTGTGGAGTTCGGGTTCCGCCTGCCCGCAGCCTTCGACAACCGCCCGCTGCGCTTCGAAGAGTTCCAGGAGCTCACGCACCAGACAATATACGTGAGCGCCACCCCCGGAAAATTCGAGCTCGAAGAGAGCGAGGGCGTGATTGTAGAGCAGCTCATTCGCCCCACAGGACTCCTTGACCCCATTATTGAGGTGCGCCCGAGCAACAACCAGGTGGACGACCTTATGGAAGAGATAGAGCTCCGGCGCGAGCGCGACGAGCGCGTGCTTGTGACCACCCTCACCAAACGTATGGCCGAGGAGGTAGCCGAATTCCTGCAAAAGAATGGAGTAAGATGCAACTACATACACAGCGACATTGACACGCTCGAACGCATACAGATAATGAACGACCTGCGCGAGGGAATATACGACGTCCTAATAGGAGTGAACCTGCTGCGCGAGGGACTCGACCTTCCCGAGGTGTCACTCGTAGCCATTCTCAACGCCGACAAGCAGGGCTTCCTGCGCGACGAGCGCTCGCTCACCCAAACGGCGGGACGCGCAGCGCGCAACGTAAACGGAGTAGTCATATTCTACGCCGACAGAATATCGCCCAGTATGCAGAAGACGATGGACGAGACAATGCGCCGACGCGAGAAACAGATGGCATACAACAAGGCCAACGGCATAACCCCCACACAGATAAAGAAACAGATAAGCAATGCCCTTGTACAGGAGAAACGGGACGAGAGCAGCAAGAAGCCATACTACGAGGAGAGCGTGACAACTGCAATAGCCTGCGACCCCATTGTGGAGTATATGAGCCGCGAACAGCTCGAAAAGAGCATTGCCCGCACCCGCCGACTGATGGAGGAGGCTGCAAAGAAGATGGAATTCATAGAAGCGGCACAGTACCGCGACGAGATGTTCAAGCTGCAGAAATACCTCGACGGGAAAGAATGATGATTTTCGGACACACACTCGGAAAAGATTGCTATAAACAAAAATCAGAGGAGCGCTCCTCTGATTTTTGTTTTTTAATTTACCGGTTATGTCTCAGAAGCTGTTTAAATTTCTAAAAAAAGTTATTATTATATTGGAAGCCGCTATTTCGTTGTTTTTTATGTTCAAAACTGCCCGTTTTCTTCTTTCTCTCGGTTACGTAGCCCGCTACGCGCCCTCGAAAAATAATAAAACATTCCACTTTTGACCTATAAAAAACTTAACGATATAAATTTAAACAGCTTCTCAACAGAAAACAGAACAGATAAAAGCGGTTGGAATAAAAGTAATTTATCCGTACTTTTTCTACCGGCCGCCAAAAGAGCCTTTTACTCACCCCCTTTCTTCTTACCAAATAAAATGGATAGCACTATCACCGCTCCCACACACATAGGGTAGTAGAGATAAGGAATTATTGCAAGCGGCGACACCGCAGCAAGGCCCGACGCCATAAGAAGCTGCGCGCCGTAGGGCAGGAATCCCTGTACAAAGCACGAGGTTGTATCCAGGATACTTGCAGCCCTCCGTGGAGCAATGCCGAACTTGCGGGAAATATCGCGCGATATTGTGCCCACGGTAAGTATAGCAATAGTATTATTGGCCGTGCACACGTTAGCAAGCGCCGTCAGCAGGACAATAGCCCCCTCGGCAATGCGACGCGAACGTATACGGCGCGTAATGACACATATAATATAGTCTATTCCACCATTGACGCGCACTATTTCGAGCAAGCCACCAGCAAGCATCGTAACAATAATAAGCTCGCACATCGACGATATTCCGTTGCCGCAAGCCGTAAAGAAGCCAACAACATCGAACTCACCGAACGAAAGCCCTATCACCGCTGCTGCAAGCGTTCCCACAAGCAACACAAGCAGCACATTCATTCCACAGAGGGCTGCTACAATCACTATCAAGTAAGGGAGAACCTTCATTATGTCGAACAATGAGTAAGATGGGGCTACAACATCGTCAATAGCTCCTCCGCTGAATGTGTAGATGAGCAGTGTAGCAATAGCAGCAGGAAGCACAAGCAGAATATTAGTTCGGAATTTTGAACGCATTGAACAACCTTGCGTCTGAGTGGCAGCAATAGTTGTATCGGAAATAAATGATAGATTATCGCCGAAGAATGCACCGCCAACCACAATAGCCACCAGCCAGGCAACATTGCAGCCAAGCTGTGCGGCAAGAGCTGTCACAACAGGGGTAAGTGCAACAATCGTTCCCACCGACGTGCCTATAGACAATGAGATAAAACAGGCTGCAAGGAATATTCCCGACGGCAAAAAACTCTCGGGCACAAAATCGAGCGTCAGCGCAACGGTTATATCCACAGCACCCATCTCCTTTGCAACAGCGGCAAAAGCTCCAGCAAGCACGAATATCCACACCATAAGCATAATACGCACGTCGGCAGCTCCTTTTGAAAAAGCGTCGATGCGATTGGATAGAGTCTCGCCACGCGTAATTGCAACAGCATACACCGATGCAACCACAAAAGCCGCAGCAATGGGAATGCGGTAAAAATCGCCCGCAATTATTGAGCCGGCAAGATACACCACCAGCAACACGATAACTGGCGACACAGCCAATAGTCCTTTTATATTACTTATCTGAGACATATTATCCAAGGGGTTATTTGTACAAAAGGAAAATACAGGGAATTTTGGAAAGCTCGGGCACTTTCCCGCGCCACTCCTTTACGGTGCGTGTACGCACATACTCGTCGCAGCAGGTAAGATTGGCTGCTATGCACAACTTTGTTTGCGGACGGCAGTTCTTTAAAATATCCTCAATCATCTTGCCGTTACGGTAAGGAGTCTCGATAAAAAGCTGCGTCTCATTCTCGTTGTATATACGTTGCTCGAGTTTGTGCAGCATACGGGCACGTTCGTCGGGCTTTATGGGCAGATAGCCGTGAAAAGCAAAGCTCTGACCATTGAACCCCGATGCCATTACCGAGAGTATGATACTCGAAGGACCGACAAGAGGCACTACCTTAAGCCCTTTGCGCTGGGCAATTGCCACAACATCGGCTCCAGGGTCGGCAACAGCAGGGCAACCCGCCTCGGATATTACACCCATAGGCTTACCTTCGTGCAACGGAGCAAGATAGCCTGCTATATCCTGCGGCGATGTATGTTTGTTCAGCTCAAAAAACTGTGAACCGTCAATATCGAACTGAGCATCTACCTGACGCAGAAAACGTCGCGCCGTGCGCACATTTTCCACGATAAAGTGACGTATTCCCGAAATTATCTCCTTGTTATATGCCGGCAACACATTGTCAAGCGGAGTATCGCCCAATGTTACAGGCAAAAGATATAACGCTGTTTCCATATAATATTATTATTGATTATTATGTTTGACAAGTACCACAGGACGCCCGCCATAAGGATTCTGAAGGCAAAGAGTCTCAGCACCTTTCTCTCTATAAAACAACAGACGCAGAGCAATATACAGGCCGTTTGCCGCAGTAAATGTCAACAATTGAGAAAATATAAACAGATAAATATCCTTAGTATAATGTACTATTGACGCAAACATAACATACAAAAGAAAAGGTATTATATTACAAATGATATAGCGCTTCTTTGTAAACACAAACAAGGTGGCACGATATGTGACAAAGGTTTTCCAGTTAAATCCCATCTCTATTTTACTGCCTTTTGTGACAAAAGACAATGTATACCAAAGCACAACCTCGTTTATAAGAACTATAAGGGCTACTACGGGTATAGGCAACAGAAACCAGTACTCAGTTTCAAACTCCTGCATTACTGTTTTATCGAAAAACAAGAAATAATATAGCGACAGGAAATAGGTATTAAGCAAATAGCCGCTATAATTCTTGCCAAAATCGCTTTTTACAATAAAACCCCGAGTGCCTCTTACATTGAATACTATAATAATCAGGAATGCATAAAACATCGACATCACCGATTTTGGCATTTCCAAATTATATGCTGGATTATATGCAACGAAATTGCACATAAAAAAAACATTCACAAAGAAAAGCAACATTATTCCATATAGAATTATCTTCAGCTCCGAAAATATATCCAGCCTTACATACCCTTCATTTTTTAATTTACGAAAGAGTTTCTTGAATTCTTTTTTCAACTGCTCTTTCGGTTTTATCAAGATTTGTTTTTTGTTTTCCATAGCAAATAATCAATCGTCATTTAATTTGAGAAAAGCGTTTGCATCCGCGTGCATAATACCGCCACAGGATTGAAAAACAACTTCTTTCGGGTATTTCCTCGGCAACCGTTACTTGCAGGTTCTCTTTTCTGTTGGTATCATACTCACTCTTCACACGCTTAAACTCCCTACGCGCCTCAACGACCGCCCTGCAGTTGGCAACGTCGCCCGTAAGGAGGAATTTTACAGCTGCCACATAATCGAGCAGACAACGTACAGCCATTACTGCACGATACTCTTTTTGCTGAAGATTTTTATGCAGCATCAGCAGATTATTGCGGAAATTAAGGAATGTCTTTCTCGGACTGTTATAGTTGAGCGTAGCCCCACCGACGTGATAGACAATGCTCTGCGGAACACACAGAATGCGCCTGCCACGCGAGCGCAGCCTCCAGCAGAGGTCAATCTCCTCCATATGCGCAAAGAAACGTCCGTCCAGACCACCCGCATTGCGGAAATCTTCGGCACGAACCATAAGCGCAGCGCCTGTTGCCCAAAAAATGTCGCACACACTGTCATACTGCCCTTTGTCCTCCTCCACCGTGTCGAAAATGCGTCCACGGCAATAGGGGTAGCCGTAACGGTCGATGAATCCTCCCGCCGCGCCTGCATATTCAAAATGCGTCTTTCTCTTATAGTCGAGCAGCTTGGGCTGGCAGGCTGCAACATCGGGATTGCCGTCAAGCACCGCAAGCATAGGCTCTATCCACCCCTGCGTAACCTCAACGTCGGAATTAAGGAGTATAAAATACTCGGCCTCCACCTTTTCGAGGGCAAGATTGTACCCCTGGGCAAAGCCCCAGTTCTTTTCGAGGCAGATGAGCTCCACCGCAGGAAACTCCTCCCTCATAACTGCCACCGACGAATCGGTCGATGCATTGTCGGCAACAACAACCCTCGCCCCCTGCGAATGCCTTATCACAGTGGGCAAGAAGCTCTTGAGCATCTCTGCTCCATTGTAGTTGAGTATTACTACCGCTACCCTGTTCATTGCTCTACGCCAATTATCCCATCAACAGTAAGAGCCGACTTGTCACTGTTGAAGCCTCCCAGCCGCACGCGTACAAGAGTGTTCACATACTCCTTGACGGGCTCGCACTCCACGCGTATGTAATTGGCGGTGAAGCCACCCATAGGCATTGAGGGACGCGGCTTCTCGAACAGCACGACAGCCTCCTTGCCGATGTAGCGCTCATAGAATGCGATGCGTTTCTCCTCGCTCAGTTCAATGAGCATACGGCTGCGGCGATGCTTCTCGGCAGGTGACACCGCACCCTCTATCGACAGCGCCCTTGTTCCCGGACGCTCCGAGTAGCTGAATACGTGCAACTGCGAAATATCGAGACCTTTTATAAAGTTGTAGGCCTGCTCGAAGAGTTCCTCACTCTCGCCGCGAGTACCCACAATGACGTCTACGCCAATAAACGCATCGGGCAGGATATTGCGCACCGTTGCTATCTTCTCGGCAAAGAATGCAGTATCGTAGCGGCGGTGCATAAGTTTGAGCACCTCGTCGCTACCCGCCTGCAAGGGTATGTGCAAGTGGGGCATAAATCTTTGCGACTGTGCCATATATCCTATTATCTCGTCGGTTATGAGATTAGGCTCAATGGAGGATATCCTGTAACGCGATATTCCCTCCACTGCATCGAGCGCCCTTACAAGGCCGGCAAAATTCTCTCCAGTCGATTTTCCGAAGTCGCCGATATTCACGCCTGTAATCACTATCTCCTTGCCGCCCTCGGCTGCAACACCGCGCGCCTGCTCCACCAGCGACTCAATCTTGGGGTTACGGCTGCGCCCGCGTGCAAAGGGTATTGTGCAATAGGTACAGAAGTAGTCGCAACCGTCCTGCACCTTCAGGAAATAACGCGTACGATCGCCGCGCGAACAGGAGGGAACAAAGTTGCGCACATCTTTCGTGGGCTGTGTGTACCACTCGCCCTGTTCGTTTTTTGTGAGGTCTCCCAAGAAATCCAGAATCTCGCCCTTACGGTCTATTCCAAGAACAACGTCGACACCCGCCTCCTGCGCCAATTTAGGAGCAGAGAGCTGGGCATAGCAGCCAGTAACCACTACAAATGCGTCGGGGTGCTGCCTCACAAGCTTATGTATAGCCTGACGGCACTTTTTCTCGGCTTCCTGCGTAACGGCACAACTGTTTATTATACAGACATCGGCCTTCTCGCCCCTGCGTGCAGTGCGTATGCCGGCCTCTTGCAGCGTGCGCTCAATAGTCGCCGTCTCCGAGAAGTTCAGTTTGCAACCCAGTGTATAATAAACAGCTTTCTTATCCTTAAATACAGTCTTGTCAATCATAATATATTGAGTATGGGACGGCAGCAATTGGAGCAATGCCGTTATTCTGTGCAAAAATAGTGTTTTTTTACGACTTATTTTTCAAGAATCTGTTTGAAAATTTCAAACAGATTCCAAGTACTATGTTAAAACAGCATCGACGAAACAAATTGTTTCGTCGATGCTGTTTTATATGTACACGCTCCATAGAGATACAGAGCATAACCAAGGCCATATAAAACAATTAAAGAAGTTAGTGCCACAATCTCATATCCAAATTGGATAATGAGATTGTTCGGCATTTATAACTTCTTAAAATCTGTCCGATAGATTACTTTGCAGCCTCTGCGGGGATAACCTCAGTTGCAACCTTACCGCTATCGCCAGGAGCAGCAGCGGGAAGTACCTCTGTTGCAGCAGCGGGAACAACGGCTGTTGCTACACTTGAACAAATAGAATCAGTTGCGCAAGGCTCACTCTTGGTAGCGTTACCGCCACAAGCACACAATGTACCTACCATTGCAGCCATAATGAAAAGCTTCTTCATAACAACACAATATGTTTATAATTACCTGCCTACTCCCTTTTTAGCGTTTCGGCAACCTCTTTTCTTAAAATCGTATGCAAAGGTAGTACAATTTATTTATATATTAACCCTTTTTACATCTTTTTTTTATAAAATCTTACTTTTTTCAACAAATTAGTCATAGTAGCGTATAATTTCTATTAAATAAACGGTTATCTACAATATAAAAATCATAGAGCAGACGGAAATACGCCTGCTCTATGAGCGTTACGAACTGACAGTTGTTCACCAACAACTTTTTTCTTTTACAGCAATACCTTGAAAGTATATTTGCTGGCACCATTGCGGATAACAACCACGTACGAACCACAGGGAACATCTCCAATTGCAAGCACAAGTTGCGAGACATCACCCTTAGCCAAAGCCGACGCCAACTTTACACCGCCAAGATTATAAAGCGTTACCTCGGTAGCATCTGCTATATTACCGTTGCAAACAAGCGCTCCATTCTCCTTTGCAAATGAATAGCCTGCCAACAGAGTCTCAACACCCTCAACGCCCGTATCAACATCGGTGAGCGGTGTAAAGCGCAAGGTATATTCGTATGTACCGGTCGAGGGAACATAATACTGGCTTATAGTTCCTGTATTCTTTCCGCAGCTACCGTTACCGAGGCCTCGCTGGATAATGTCGAAGTGTGCATATACGTCGGCAGGCGAACCGAGGTCCCAAGTGTGTGCGGCGTTCTTTAGTGTCTCATCATCGTAGTAGAGAACCGAGAATGCAGCCTCGCCCTTGATTGTCTCAACCTTTATTCCGTTGCCCGTTACTGCATCGGCAAGGACAAGCTCGCGCATATCCTCACGGTTGGCCATACTCTGGGGCTTGGGATAAGGCTCGAACATATCGGCAACCGTAGTATAGTAACGTCCGAGATAAGAACCCGTCTGGCGGTCGATGTAATTCTCCCAAGGTCCGCGTGCATAATACTCCACCTTATCGAAATTCAGCGGGAACGCCATTCCAAGACCTATACGGCGAAGATTGGTGTTCCTGGGGGTATATTTTGCCTCAAGCTCCACTACTCCGTTATTGTACACCTTATATGTAAATGTGTGGTTACAGTTGTTTCCTGTTCCGTTTACAATGATTTTGGCCATACTCTTGTCGGCATTCACCGAAGCGCTGGTAACAGCCGTCGAAGTGATGCCGTTGCCCGAACCGTAGTTGTTGAGCGTCTCTGTAGGACCGTCATTCTCTACCCAACGGTAATTCTCGTAACGGGGTGCACGGCTTATGCGCTCCACGCCATCTACACTCCACGATACAAGCTCGCCAGCCTTTGTGAACCTCACAGAAACCCTGCTGTTCGTAATATAATAGCCGTCGGCAGCGTTCTTGAGGGCAAGCTGCTCGTCGGTAACCTGTACAGCAGCCTTCTCACCGGCAGCGGCACACACATACTGCTCCGATGCAATTGAATAGCCCGCCTGTGCCCACTCCTCTTCGTCGGCAAGCACAACATCTACATTCAGAAGAACCTCATAACCCTCAGTTGTAGCGAATGTATATTGGGGTATCTCCACTGTAACAGAAGCGTTGGGAGCTGTAGAAGGAATTGCAACCACGCCCTCCTGCTTCACTGCTCCATTATATAAATAGGTATATTGCAGCTTGAACCTGTCGAGTGAAATAAAGTCGTAGGCATTCTTGAGAGTGAGCTTGCCGTTTGCATATTCCACGAACTTCACATACTGGTAGACCTTCTTCACCTCGGTAAGCTCGGGACTCCAGGCGCGGTCGGCACTCACAAGACCGTTATTCACAAAGTTGCCCTGGTGAGGGCCGGGATAATCGGAACCGGTACGGTACTTGTTGTGTCCGTTAACCTTGAACGTACCGTTCTTTATATCCTGTGCATCGTAGATTGACTGGTCTATCAAATCCCATATACAACCGCCTATTCCGTAGTTGCTGTTCTCTATTATATCCCAATACTCCTTGAGGTTACCCACAGCATTACCCATTGCGTGGGCATACTCGCACATAAAATAGGGCTGCTGCTTGTCGTTGTAATTGGCATCGCTGTTACAGGTTGTAATGTTGGGATACATAACCGAGAAGAGGTCGGTGTGCGCAGTTCCTCCTCGTGTAGCACCCTCATAATGTATTATGCGGCTGTCGACGGCACGCACTGCCGAGTAGACGTGGCCGAAGTTCTTGCCGCCGCCGCTCTCGTTACCGAGACTCCAGAAGATGATTGACGGGAAGTTGCGGTCGCGGTACACCATACGCAGGTTACGGTCGACATATTGCGCCCTCCAGCTATCCTCGTTTGTTATTCCGCCGCCTTCGCCGCCCGCGTCCCAACTCTTGTGGCACTCAACGTCGGCCTCGTCCATACAATAGAGTCCATAGTAGTCGAACATTGCATTCATCTTTGCCTGACGTGGATAGTGGCTTGTACGCACGGTGTTCATATTGCTCTGCTTCATCATAAGAACGTCGCCAAGCATAGTCTCCACGTCCACGCTGCGTCCTGTCACGGGGTGGGTATCCTGCAGGTTTGCACCCTTGAAGAGCACACACTCGCCGTTTATATACACCTTTCCGCCCTTTATCTCGATGTGCCGGAAGCCGTATTTGGTAGAGAACACGTGCTCCTCGCTGCCATCGGCACTCTTCTGCACGACAACAACCGTATAAAGGTTGGGAGTCTCTGCTGTCCAGGAAAGAAGAGCAGAGAGTCCTGCAAAATTCACATCGGCACTCTTTGCTGTCTCGCCGGCAGCGAAGCTGAACGCCGCACTCTTCTTGGCAACAACATTGCCGTCGGGGGCTATGAGCGATACCTCAACGCTCTTTGACACTGCACCGCCGTCGCGGTTATCCATAGAGAGCTCCACATTCATACTTCCGCTTGTGTAGCCGCCCGCCGCATTGAGAGCACTTGTGATATAATGGTCGCGAACAAAGGTTGTGGGAGTAGCGAAAAGATACACATCGCGATGTATACCGCTCATATGCCACATATCCTGGCCCTCGAGGTATGAGCCGTCGCTCCAGCGGAACACCTGTACCGAGACATTGTTCACGCCCTCGCGCACCTGCGCTGTAACGTCGAACTCGGCATCGTTGTTCGCACCCTGTGTATAACCCACATACTCGCCATTCACCCACACGAGCGCCGCACTGTATATTCCGTCGAAATGCAGGAACACACGCTTGCTGCCCCAACCCTCGGGGAGAGTAAAGTCGCGACGATAAGAGGCTACAGGTTCGGGCAATCCATAGTTCATATTTATAACGGGAGGATTATTGGCAAACGGATAGTTCACGTTCACATAATAAGGCTCGCCGTAACCTTTCATTTCGAGACACGATGGAACTGAAATTGTATCCCAAGAAGAGACATTCACATCATCGCCCCAAAAGTCGTCTTTTCCGGGTCTATCGTCGACATTCTCGACATAGTTCAAGTTCCACACACCGTTAAGACTGAGGAACTCAGCACCCTTAGGAGTGAGCCAAGGATAATCGTATCGTTCATCGGCCGTCATTGCCTTAGTGGACGAATAGGGGATATATGTTGCGTGTCCCGCCTCCTTGTTCTCCTCAAAAACAGTCTCGTCCTCCCACATCATAGGCATAGGGACATCGTTGGGAGTAACCTTTTCTATTGTAAAGAGAGTATTGTCGCCGCTGGCATCGGTTGTCATAGACAGGTTGCTGCCGTCGGCTGCAAGATAGTACCAGGTCCAGTTGCTCTTGCTCCTGAGACGGTACACACCGTTCTTTGCATCAACCGCAAGAACATAAATCCGCTGATTCTCGTTGCTGTACGAGGGGTCCCACAGAAGCGGAGTTCTCTTTCCGCCAAGAGCAAGGTCTATCGCCTTGCCGAAGTAGACACCGTACAACTGCACGTACTCCTCCTTTTCGCTGTTACGGCGCATCTGCCACACGAAATTCTCCTTTGAAGCCTCCTTGTACTCATCGGCATATATGAGGGCATTGTTGGCATTGTTTCCGCGTGTATTGAGTGCAAGACCGCCATTCTTGCTGCGGATTATATAATAGTTTCCAACAACGGGAACATTTTTTATTTGCTGGTTCTTTACAAATTGCAGCCTGAAGTGAGTCGACTCACCTGTTGCACCCTCGACCATTATCAACGAGCCATTGCTCTGCACTTGCAGAACCTTTGAACGCTCGCTGTTATAAGCCAACTGCACAATGCTCTGAGCCTCATCGACCACACTTACATAAAAAGCCTGATTATAAGTTGTATTGGGCTCCCACTGAAGCAGTTTACCAGGCGCTGCACTGTTCATCGCCATATCTATAGCTTGACCATAATTACTGTTGTAAAGCGAAAATACAGGCTCCTTGTCGGAGAAAGAAATAAATGTCCACTCCTGACCCAAAGAACTCTCGTTCAATGCAGCCAGGCTCAAATAGGCATTATGCTCGGCTACATCGCCATTGGTGACAACCTTGCCGGTGGAGATACTGACAAGACGGTACACCGCGCCGTCAGCCGGCTTTAGAGCATAGGCAAAGGAGGCCAGCATAAGCCCCGCAAGCAGCACCGATGCTCTCAATGTTAGTAACAAGTTTTTCATCTGATATAATTTTAATTGATTGATTTTTCGCTCAGAACAAATTGTCCCGCTTTTCACCTGATACAAAGTATATTTTGCAAATATAGCTAAATTAATCAAAAACAAAAGAAGACGGTTTATTTCCATATTATTTGTGGGCAAATTTTCGTTATTTATTCATTATGCATTAGTTTTTTCGGTAATTTATGAGTATTTTTGCATCGCGTTGTATATTTTTTCAAGCAACGGCAAACACGGAGTAGAATCACAAACAATAATCCAACAATATGAAAAGAGCATCTAAAATTATGGCAGCAATGTTAATCACAGGCGCTGCCGTTACCGGTTGCGGCGACGGAAGCGAAAAGCAGGAAGCCGCAATAATAGGCAAGTCACAAATAAAGATTGAGGGCAGACGTATGACTCCCGAGGCACTATGGGCAATGGGACGCATAGGTGAGGTTTGCGTATCACCCGATGCGGCAACCGTCATTTACGGCGTGAGCTACTACAGCGTGGAGCAGAACAAGAGCCACCACACCCTGCACACAATGGACGCAGACGGCAACAACCAGCGACTGCTCACCACCACCGCAGCCAACGAGACAGGCGCAGCGTGGATAAAGGGCGGCACAAAGATTGCATTCCTCTCCAACGAGGGCGGCAGCAACCAGGTGTGGGAGATGAGCCCCGACGGCAGCGAGCGCAAACAGTTGTCGCACGAGGAGAGCGACATCGAGGGCTTCCTCTTCTCGCCCGACGATAGCAAGGTAATACTCATCAAACGCATAAAAATAAAGGAGACGACAGCCGACATCTACCCCGACCTTCCCCTTGCACAGGGCTTTGTCGTGAACGACCTTATGTACAAGCACTGGGACGAGTGGCTTAACGATGCGCCCCACCCCTTCGTTGCCACATTCGACGGCAACAGCATAAGCGGTGCGACAGACATTCTCGAAGGCACAGCATACGACTGCCCCAACCGTCCCTTCGGCGGTGTTGAGCAGCTCGCCTGGAGCAACGACAGCAAGAAGCTCGCATACGCCTGCAACAAGAAGACAGGCAGGGACTACAGCGTGAGCACCGACACGGACATCTACCTCCTCGACCTTGAGAGCAACAAGACCGAGAACCTGTGCAAGCTCGACGACGCACGCTCCAACTACGGCTACGACACAGCACCCTCATTCTCGCCCGACGGCAACTACCTCGCGTGGCTCAGTATGAAACGCGACGGCTACGAGAGCGACCAGAACCGCCTGTGCGTGATGGACCTCAGAAGCGGCGAACAGAAATACATCACCGAAAAGTCATTCGACAGCAACGTCGACAGCTACTGCTGGGCACACGACAGCAACAGCCTCTACTTTACAGGCGTATGGCACGGCGCATCAATGGTATATAACGTGAACCTTGTGGGCGACATCAAGAAACTGACCGACGGCGACTACGACTACACATCGGTAGCACTCCTCGGCACAAAGCTCATCACCACACGCCAGTCAATGAGCTCGGCAAATGAAATCTACGCAATGGAGCCCAAAGCCGGCGCACAGGTAGAGCAGTTGACCTACGAGAACAAGCACATCTACGAACAGATGGACTTCGGCAAGGTAGAGGCACGCTGGTGCACCACCACCGACGGCAAGCAGTTGCACTCGTGGGTAATATACCCTCCCCAGTTCGACCCCAACAAGAAATACCCCACACTGCTCTTCTGCGAGGGCGGCCCACAGTCACCCGTCAGCCAGTTCTGGAGCTTCCGCTGGAATTTCCAGATAATGGCAGCCAACGGCTATATTGTCATCGCCCCCAACCGCCGCGGACTCCCCGGCTTTGGAATGGAGTGGAACGAGCAGATAAGCGGCGACTACGGCGGCCAGTGTATGCAGGACCTCTTTGCCGCCATCGACGACATCTGCAAAGAGAGTTATGTCGATACCAACCGTCTGGGCTGCGTAGGCGCAAGCTTCGGCGGATACACGGCAATGTGGATGGCAGGACACCACAACAAGCGCTTCAAGGCATTCATTGCACACGACGGATTCTTCAACATGGAGCAGCAGTACTTCGAGACCGAGGAGAGCTGGTTCACCAACTGGGACTTGGGCGGTGCTCCCCACGAGAAGAGCGCACAGACACAGAAGTCATACGCCAACTCACCCCATAAGTTCGTCGACAAATGGGACACCCCCATTCTGCTCATTCACGGCGACCGCGACTACCGTATCCTCTCGTCACAGTCCATGGCAGCCTTCAACGCAGCACGCCTCAAGGGCATTCCCGCGCAGCTTCTCCTCTTCCCCGACGAGAACCACTGGGTACTCAAGCCTCAGAACGGAGTATTGTGGCAGCGCACATTCTTCGCTTGGCTCGAGAAATGGGTAAAATAATCATAACTAAACAATAAAACGACAAAACAAAAAAATGACAGCAACACAACAAATTCAAAAGAAGCTGAACGACTCTAAACTTATGCGCTGGAGCGTACTGTTCATTGTATCGTTCACCGTGATGTGGGGATACTTCCTCACCGACGCGATGTCTCCCCTTATGACAATGCTCGAAGAGGAGATGAACTGGACAAGCTCCGACTTTGGTATATTCAACTGGGCATACTGCTGGTTCAACGTATTCCTTTTTGTACTCATCTTTGGCGGTATCATACTCGACAAGCTGGGTGTACGCTTTACCGGAATAGCAACCTGCGCGCTTATGATTATCGGTGCAGGAATAAAGTATTATGCCGTAACACACATATCACCCCTTCCCGAGGCCGGTACAATATTCGGCTTGCGCACACAGGTGTTCGTCGCAAGCCTCGGCTATGCAATCTTTGCAATGGGAACTGAGATTTGCGGTATTACTGTAACAAAAGTCATCGCCAAATGGTTCAAGGGCAAGGAGATTGCACTTGCTATGGGTATGCAGGTAGCAGTTGCCCGTCTGGGTACAGCGCTCGCCCTCGTGGTGTCGCCCCTCATTGTAAAGGAGTTCAATATGTCGGCCCCCCTTCTTCTTGCACTGGTGCTTTTGGGAGTAGGCCTCCTGGCCTACCTGGCATTCTGTGTGATTGACAAGAAGTTCGACGCTCAGGGTGCCGAGGACGAGAAGGAGGATACATTCAAGGTATCCGACCTCAAGCTCATCATCTCGAACAAAGGCTTCTGGCTCATCGCTATCCTCTGCCTTATGTTCTACTCGGGAGTATTCCCCTTCCTCAAGTATGCGACATCGCTGATGGAGAACAAATATATGGTGAGCGGATATTTGGCAGGCCTTATCCCCGCGCTTCTTCCCTTTGGAAACATCATTATGACCCCTCTCTTCGGCAACATCTACGACAAGCACGGCAAGGGAGTGACACTTATGCTCATCGGCTCGGTGCTCCTTACTGCCGTTCACCTGCTCTTCGCAATGCCCCTGCTCAACGAGTGGTGGTTCGCAATCTTCATTATGATATTGCTCGGCATTGCCTTCTCGCTTGTACCCTCGGCAATGTGGCCCTCGGTTCCAAGAATTATCCCCGAGAAGCAACTGGGTTCGGCCTACGCCCTTATCTTCTGGGTACAGAATATCGGACTCGGCTTTGTACCCCTGGGCATCGGCTGGGTTCTCGACAAATTCTGCATCGCAGGCGAGAGAATTACATCGGACGGAGCAACCGTTACACAGTACGACTATACTATCCCTATGCTCATCTTTGCAGCCTTCGGCGTCATTGCAATAATAATTACACTGATGCTCAAAAAAGAGGACGCAAAGAAGGGTTACGGACTCGAATAAACAAAATACCATTACATATAAAAACAGCGGCCAACGCCGCTGTTTTTATTATTATACATTTAAGAAGCCACTCTGCTTAAAATCACTTGACAAGTTCCTTGAGTATAGACCAACTGTCCAATTTATACTCAAATGTTCCCCTTGCCTGAGACGATGTAGATACGAGCCTTATCTTTTTGCAATTGACATTTGCATTATAGCATTCGAAAATTTTCTCGGCACATCTGCCATTGAAGATTATGGTTTTTATCGTTGGATAGTTTGCAAGCAACGAAGCAATATCGTTCGGAACAATTGTGCTGTAATCCAATGCAGAGTCTGAGCTACCCTTCCTCTTTCCCGAAAAGGCACTATCCCACAAAGCAATACCGTTAGACGTAATGAACCCTTTGTTATCGGAGTTTGCCTCCGCGCTAAAGAGTGCACGCATAATTTTCCAAAAGACATTGTTGCTGTTTGCATAATAAGCCTTTGTCTTTAAGGACATATCTCCAGGAAGCGAGCCAAGAATAAGCACTCGGGGATTTTCTCCTATCCACGGCTCAAGCCCCTCCTTGTAATCTTCGCCAACGTCTACAGAAGAGAATTGTTCACTCTTGCACATATTTACAGTTGAAAGAGCATTCTCTTTTGCCACAGTACTACATTTACTCTTGTAAATAGTCCAAAAACCGCTGGCATTCTGAACTGCGTCGAAAGCTCTCCTGTCCTTACGCAAATAACTCCTGACACTTTTACCGCTAATACCTAATGCATCGGCCAACTCCTCGGGCGTGCAACAATCCAAATGCCTCGACTCAAGATAACGTTCCTTTGCTATAATCAATTCCTGTTTACCCATTGCAGACAGAGACCTTTCAGTTGAATAACAGTTCTTGCACCCTACCGTCAACGTCCTTGTACACCCTGAAATTCGCTGCAAAGTTCCTTATAAACTCCAACGATGCTTCGGTTGCTTTTGGAAAGCTCTCTACTTTCAGAGCACGTTCAATAAGTTTATCGGTAATCTTGATTTTTGGAGTAGAAGTTTCGTCCATAGGCTGAGTTTTTAATTGTTACATTATTATAACGCTTATACATAGAAAAAAGTATGTGCCACAAAAAAATATTTGTAGCACATACTTTATATATACTTTATTAAGGTTGCTCAGAACTCCATTGCGAGGGATATGGATTTTTCGGCAGCTATTCGGCGCATATTGAGTACTGCGTAGCGCATACGTCCGAGTGCAGTGTTTATGCTCACCCCTGTAATATCGGCAATATCCTTGAACGAGAGATTCTGATAATAGCGCATAAAAACTACCTCACGCTGACAGTCGGGAAGTTCGTCTATCAAACGGCGCACATCCCTCAACACCTGGTCGTTTACCATTTGGGCCTCGACCGTACCCTCGGATAGCGACGCGTCGTTCAACAAATCCACCCCACTCTCGTCATTGGAGACTACATTCTCGTTGCGCTCCTGACGGAACTGGTCTATCACCAGATTATGCGCGATGCGGGTAATCCAGGCCGAGAATTTTCCGTCGGCCTGATAGCGTCCCTGCTGAAGTGTGACAATGGCCTTCACGAATGTCTCCTGGAATATGTCCTCGGCAACCTCGCGTGAACGCACTATAAAATATATGTAATAATAAAGCTTATCCTTATAACGCTCCAACAGGATATTGAAAGCATCGTTATTGCCCTCCAAATAAAGGTTGACCAACTTGTCATCGGTCATAGTCTTCATATTCTCCATTTTGTGTGTATGTATATTTATCTTAGGAGTAGAGGTATTTCAATAGGCAATAACATTTAAGGTTTATAGATAATTTCTGCGGTTTTTGTATAACCGCTGCAAAGAAAATAAAATAAGATTAATGTTGCAAATATTTTATGAACAAAATCGTTTTTATTAACAATAAAGGGAGAATGTTTGCGTTGCGCCGCAAGAAACAGACACAAATTCACACTTATCCCATTGTTGCACTCTGCTGCATTCGCCAATATAAGCAGACGCAAGCAAAACTCCTTTTCGGCGTGCAGTTGGTCCAAGAGTTATCCGCTCAGTAGAAAAAAGGTGTGGGAAATTCACATTGAATGACTAATATTTTTCATCTATTGCAACAGGTAAATCTTAGACCAACTGCACGCCGAAAAGAAATTTAATTGCGGGTAGGCTGTTTTAAGGAAACAGTGCGAGGTATGTTTAACCGCTAGTTAGACGC
>JAFZIA010000064.1 GCA_017554605.1 Bacteroidaceae bacterium | reverse complement strand
AATAAAACATTCCACTTTTGCATTGCGCCAAAATAGGCTGCACTCGCCGAAAAACTGCAAGTAAACTTGCGTTTTGCTCGTTGGCACTATTTTTGACCTATAAAAAACTTAACGATATAAATTTAAACAGCTTCTAAGTTGCAGAGTTTATTTCCAATTTATAAACGCTTTTTTAGCCCTAATGGGCAAATAATAACAGAAAATCATTAGTGCTACGGCATTAGTTTTTTGTCATTTTTAGTGTGTTCAGGTGGCCGGTTAAGGGGCTTTTGGTACGCTGATGGAGTAAAAATGGTCGAATTTCCTTGTTTTTTGGGAATTTTTCAATTTTTTCTAAAAAAAATCCCGTTTTTCTTTGCAGGTTAAAAAAATAGCTGTATCTTTGCATTGCAATTGAGAGAGATACTCAATGAGTCATTGAAATAACGGCGCTTTCGTCTAGTGGCTAGGACACATGCCTCTCACGCATGGAACACGGGTTCGATTCCCGTAGGCGCTACTTCGGTTAGAACTCTAATGAGTTCTAATTTTTTTTATAGTTTATCCTGGGGTTTTTGAGAGTGGGTAAGTGTATTTGCAGGTGAGCCCATTCTATGGATATTAATCAGTGATTTATAGAACCTCTCTTAAAATCATCAGGGAGCAAATTTAGATTTTGCTCCCTGATGATTTTTTTATTTTTACTGTTGTTTAGTTCTGGAACTCCAACCCGCTGTCTGTTGCCGTAACTGTGATTGTTGAATCCTTTGCTACGTTGCCGGCGAGAATCTGCTTCGAAAGGTCGTTGAGCAGATATTTCTGTATGGCCCTTTTGATGGGGCGTGCGCCGAACTCGGGGTCGAATCCTGCTTGCGATATGAAATGTATGGCCTCCTCGGTTACTGTCATATTTATATTGTTCTCTTTGAGCATACGCACGACGGAGTCGGTCTGCAAGCGTACAATCTGTTCTATCTCATTTTCGTTGAGAGGGGTGAACATTATTGTCTCGTCGATGCGGTTGAGGAACTCGGGGCGTATGTTTTTCTTGAGCATCTCCATAATCTGCTCTTTTGTCTGCTCAATTATGTTGGTGCGGTTCCCGTCGGTCATCTTGGAGAACTGTTCCTGTATGTAGGCGCTTCCCAGGTTGCTTGTCATTATGATGATAGTGTTCTTGAAGTTTACTGTGCGGCCCTTGTTGTCGGTGAGGCGTCCGTCGTCGAGCACCTGCAGCAGTATGTTGAACACGTCGGGGTGTGCCTTCTCAATCTCGTCGAAGAGTACGACGGAGTATGGCTTGCGTCTCACGGCTTCGGTGAGCTGTCCGCCCTCGTCGTAGCCTACATATCCCGGAGGGGCGCCTATGAGACGCGATACAGAGAATTTTTCCTGGTACTCGCTCATATCTATGCGTGTCATAAGTGTCTCGTCGTTGAACAGGTAGGCTGCAAGGGCCTTTGCGAGCTCGGTCTTTCCTACGCCTGTAGTTCCCAGGAAGATGAATGAGCCGATGGGGCGCTTGAGGTCCTGCAGGCCTGCGCGGCTGCGCCGCACTGCGTCGCTAACGGCTGTTATTGCCTCCTCTTGTCCTATGACGCGCTTGTGCAGCTCGTCCTCAAGGTTGAGCAGCTTCTCGCGCTCGCTCTGCAGCATCTTGCTCACGGGTATTCCTGTCCAGCGCGATACAACGTCGGCAATGTCCTCGGCTGTTACCTCCTCTTTTATCATTGCGCTGCCGCCTTGTGCCTGATGCAGGTCGTTGCTCAGGGCTGTTATCTCGTCGTTGAGTGCCTTTATCTTTCCGTAGCGTATCTCTGCCACGCGGCCGTAGTCGCCGTCACGTTCGGCCTTTTCGGCTTCGAACTTCATCTGCTCAATCTGTTGCTTGGCATTCTGTATGCGGTCGACAATCTCTTTCTCGTGCTGCCACTGTGCGCGCAGGCTCTTCTCCTGCTCCTTGAGCATTGTAATCTCGTGGTTCAGGTGTTCGAGCTTTGCCTCGTCCTTTTCGCGCTTTATTGCCTCGCGCTCAATTTCGAGCTGCTTTATGTGGCGCGAAATTTCGTCCAGTTCCTCGGGCAGTGAGTCGCGCTCCATACGCAGTTTGGCTGCAGCCTCGTCTATGAGGTCTATTGCCTTGTCGGGAAGAAAGCGCTCGGTTATGTAGCGGTCGCTCAGGCTCACGGCTGCCAGTATGGCGTCGTCCTGTATGCGCACCTTGTGGTGGTTCTCGTAGCGCTCCTTCAGTCCGCGCAGAATGGATACGGTGCTCATCGTGTCGGGTTCTTCTACAAGGACGCTCTGGAAGCGGCGCTCAAGCGCCTTGTCCTTCTCGAAGTATTTCTGATACTCGTCGAGGGTTGTTGCTCCTATCGAGCGCAGCTCGCCGCGGGCAAGGGCGGGCTTGAGGATATTGGCGGCGTCCATTGCTCCCTCGCCTTTTCCTGCACCCACAAGGGTGTGTATCTCGTCGATGAAAAGTATTATGTTCCCGTCGGACTGCAATACCTCGTTTATTACTGCCTTCAGTCGCTCCTCGAATTCCCCTTTGTACTTTGCGCCGGCTACAAGTGCGCCCATATCCAGTGAATATATCTGCTTGTCGCGCAGGTTCTCGGGTACGTCGCCGCGTATTATGCGGTGGGCGAGTCCCTCGACGATGGCTGTCTTTCCTGTTCCCGGTTCGCCTATGAGTATGGGGTTGTTCTTTGTGCGGCGGCTCAGTATCTGCAATATGCGGCGTATCTCGTCGTCGCGTCCAATGACGGGGTCGAGCTTGCCGCTGCGTGCAGCGTCGTTAAGGTTGATTGCATATTTTTCGAGTGCCTGGTAGCTCTCCTCGGCCGACTGCGATTTTACGTTGTTTCCCTTACGCAGTTGTGCTGTTGCTTCGCCGAGGGTTTTCTCTTCCACGCCTGCATTCTTGAGTAGGGTAGAGGCGCTGCTGCCCACCTTGAGCAGGGCGAGGAGCAGCGGTTCGACGGATACATACTCGTCGCCCATCGCGCGGGCAATGTCTGTAGCTTTTGTAAGTACCTCGTTGCTCTGGCGGCTCAGGTAGGGCTCTCCGCCCGATACTTTGGGCAGACGCTGCTCTTCGCGTGCAACGTCGGCGGTTATTTGTTGTAGACTTGCTCCTGTCTTTTGTAACAGGAACGATGTGATGCGCTCTTCGGCGTGCAGGATACCTCCCAATATATGAATGGGCTCAATGGCTTGCTGGCCGAGCGCCTGTGCGCGGTTGGCTGCTTCCTGAATTGCTTCTTGCGCTTTGATTGTGAATTTGTTGAAGTTCATTTTTCCTGTTTTTAGGTTAGAATTTGTTTGGATTTCTAAAATAAGTTTTTCTTATATTGAAACCGTTGTTTCCACTTGTACAAAAACAAAATCTGCGCCATATAAGTTTTTGCGACAAAATGACACTTGAGAGTGTCATTTTGTCGCAAATGTGTATCCGTTTCTTTCAGGTCTGCTGAGGGAAGGGTGTTACAGGCTTTCGCACTCTGTGAGCCACAGGTTGTAGCTTGCGTCCGAGGGCATACGCCAGTCGCCGCGCGGGCTCAGGCTGCAACTGCATACCTTTGGGCCGTCGGGCATACAGGAGCGCTTGAACTGCTGTGTGAAGAAGCGGCGAATGAATGTGGTGAGCCATTTCTTTATTGTCGCGTCGTCGTATATGCCCTCAAAGGCGTTGCGTGCTATGAAGTAGAGCTTCTTGGGTGCGTAGCCGTTGTTCATAAAATGGAACAGGAAGAAGTCGTGCAGCTCGTATGGGCCTACAAGGTCCTCGGTCTTCTGCTTTATCTCGCCATTGTCGTGCGCGGGGATAAGCTCGGGCGAGATTGGTGTATCCAGTATGTCGAACAGTGTCGCGCGTGTCCTTTCATCGGCAAGGTTGTTTGCATACCAGCGTACGAGGTGCTGCACGAGGGTCTTGGGAACAGATGCGTTCACTCCGTACATACTCATATGGTCGCCGTTGTATGTTGCCCAGCCGAGTGCGAGCTCCGAGAGGTCTCCTGTGCCGAGTACAAAGCCGTTTGTCTGGTTCGAGATGTCCATCAGTATCTGTGTGCGCTCGCGTGCCTGTGAATTTTCGTATGTCACGTCGTGCAGGTTGATGTCGTGGTCGATGTCCTTGAAGTGCTGTATGCACGCCTCTTTTATCGATACTTCGCGCTGTGTTATTCCCAGTGCCTGCATCAGCGTGAGTGCGTTGTTGTATGTGCGTCCTGTTGTGCCGAAGCCGGGCATTGTTACGCCTATGATGCCGTTGCGCTCTTTCTTCAGCAGGTCGAACGAGTGTACCGCCAGGAGCAGCGCGAGGGTGGAGTCGAGCCCGCCCGATACGCCGAGCACGCAGCTCTTTGCGCCGGTGTGCATAATCCTCTTTGCAAGGCCTGCTGTCTGAATGGAGAAAATCTCCTCGCAGCGGCTGTCCATCTGCGAGGGCAGCGGCATAAAGGGGCTGGGCGAGAATTTGCGTGTGATGTTGCAGGTGCGGTCGGCCTTTTGTGGAATGTTGGTTATTGTGACCTCTCTTGTGAGGAACTCGTTGCGCGAAGCCGAGAATGTGGTGTTTGTCATTCGCTGGTGGCGCAGGTGCTCAACGTCAATCTCCGAAATCATTAGCTGGCTCTCCAGGCAGAAGCGTTTGCTCTTCTTCAGGATTTTGCCATTCTCTATGATTATTGCGTTGCCGGCAAAAACAAGGTCGCTCGACGATTCGCCGAATCCGCAGCTCGAATAGACGTAGCCCGACAGACAGCGGGTACTGTGCTGGCAGCACATCTGTACAAGGCTCTCGTGCTTGCCTGCAAGCTCGTTGCTTGCCGAGAGGTTGAACAGAATCTCGGCACCCTGCAGGGCGAGCTGTATGCTGGGAGGGTTGGGGCCCCATATGTCCTCGCAGATTTCAATGCCGAATGTGCAGCTCGATGTACGCAGCAGTTGCATTCTCCTTATTTCAATCTCCTGTCCGCATAGGGTGACCTTTGCTCCCTCGGGTATCTCCTTGCCCGATGTGAACCAGCGCTCCTCGTTGAACTCGCTGTATCCGGGCAGATAGCTCTTGGGTACTATGCCTTGTATGATACCGCGGTGCAGTACCAGTGCACAGTTGAGCAATGTGCCCGAGTAGGGGACGGGCATTCCCACTATCACTATTGTCTCTATTTCCCCGGTTGCCTCAAGCAGTCGCTGGAGCCCGGCCTCGGCCTCTTGCAGCAGCAACTGTTGCTGAAAAAGGTCGGCGCAACTGTACGATGTTATTCCGAGCTCGGGGAATGTAAGTATCTCTACATTGTTCCTTGCCGCTTCCTCGATGATGGGAAGCATATTGTCTACGTTGTATCGGCAGTCGGCCACTTTTACCGACGGTATTGCCGATGCTACTCTCACAAAACCGTATTCCATATTATATATTAATTAGGTACTATAATTGTGCAAATATAGATTATTTAATAGAAAATCATAGTAATATTTGTGCTTATTCTCTCCCGTTTGGGGATTTTTGAGCCTGTTTCCACTCTCTGTGGGCTGTTTTATCAAGAAAAACCAATTTTTTTTGAAAAAATATTGCGAAATATTTGCGCAGATAAAATAATCACTTTATATTTGCAGTGAAAATAAAAATGAAACGATTACAAAAATAAACTGAGTATGAAAAAGCTGACGCGCGCCGAACTTAAAAGCGAACTGATGAATGCCGGGATACGCCCGTCGGTGCAGAGGCTTGCGATATACGAATTTGTACGTATGAGCAAGGCGCACCCTACAGCCGAGGTTGTTTACGAGGCATTGCGCGAAGAGCTTGGTTCGCTGTCGTTGACAACAGTCTACAATACTCTGAAACTTTATACCGATGCGGGACTGATACTGACACTGAACATCGACGACGGGTTCTTACATTACGATGGTGACACCTCGTTGCACGCCCATTTCAGATGCAGCAGTTGCGGAGCAATTCACGACCTTGCGGTGAAAAGTGATTACAGTAATTGGTTCGAGGGTTCAGGCGATTTTTCAGTTACCGAGGCTCAGCTCTATTTGAAAGGTCTCTGCCCAAAATGTAAAAGTTGTAAAAACTAAAAAATAAAAAATAAAATAATTAATTGATAACATTCTAAAAAATTACTACTATGAAGAGATTTATTTGTTCAGTTTGCGGTTATGTACACGATGGTGATTCAGCTCCCGAAAGATGCCCTATGTGCAAAGTTCCTGCCGAGAAATTCAACGAGGTGACAGAAGGAAAGCTGGAGTTTGTTCAGGAGCACGTGATTGGAGTTGCCAAAGGCTGCGACGACGAGATGATAAAAGACCTTAACGCACACTTTATCGGCGAATGTACCGAGGTGGGTATGTATCTTGCAATGAGCCGCCAGGCCGACCGCGAGGGCTATCCCGAGGTAGCAGAGGCCTTCAAGCGCTACGCTTGGGAAGAGGCTGAGCACGCTGCGAAATTTGCCGAGCTTCTGGGTGACGTTGTTTGGGATACAAAGACCAACCTTGACAAGCGTATGAATGCCGAGTCGGGCGCCTGCTCAGACAAATACAGAATCGCCAAGCGTGCAAAGGAGCTCAACCTCGACGCTATCCACGATACTGTACACGAAATGGCCAAGGACGAGGCTCGTCACGGAAAGGGCTTCGAGGGATTGTACAACCGCTATTTCAAGAAGTAAGACATAATGTTGATTTGAAGTTAAATAATGGTTTGAAATGATGGAGTTTCGGGCTACCTTCGGGTGGCCCGAAATATTTGTATATATGGGCTGCTGTGTCGTGTTTTTTCTAAAAATTATCTATTTTTGCAGCAACTGGAATATATGAGGAATGGAACGGAGGGATAAGATAGCGGTGGAATGTGCGCGCAGTGTGGGGTACGACTCGCTTTGCAGGATTGGAGCAAAAGGAGGCTGTTTGTATTTTCGCGCATTCAACAAGGCTCCCAGGGGGCATAAGACGGGCTTGCCGCATATTGTAAAAATAGATGGCGAGGGTGGACTTTTTGTAGTGAATAACTTGAAGGAGAGAATGTGGGCGATAAAGGAAGAGGTTAAGAATGGCGGTAAAGACGTTTGCTTTCTATTGCTGGGCGGTTGTGAACGGGACGAAGAGTCTTAGTTTTTGTGAAGGAGGAACTGCTGTCTTTTTTTTTTTTTTTTT
>JAFZIA010000063.1 GCA_017554605.1 Bacteroidaceae bacterium | reverse complement strand
CAACTACTACCTTGTAACTGGAAGGCACTACCCGCTAATAGCAGGTAATAGCTGCTACTACCAACAATTAGCCGCCACTAACGGGTACTACCTGCTAGTAGCGGCTAATTGCTATCTATATGTACTTGGTCGGATGCTTACATCGTAAAGGTGAATCATATATAAAAAAAAGTAGCACCGATGAAATATCGGTGCTACTTTTTCAACTATTATATATCTCTTCTCTATTAGAAGTAGAGGTATCTGTTATCTACTACATTTGCTTTTTCGAACAGATCGTTCAAGAAACGACCTGCAGAACGCTGAGCCTGAGTCTTGAGTGTTGCCTGCTCGGTAGCAGCATTAAACTCGCCTGCTTTCTGGTTCTTTGCTACAAGCTTGATAACGTAAACACCAGCCTCGCCCTTGATGGGTGCACTTGTCTCGCCAGGTTGCAATTTAGTTACAGCTGCGCAGAGTGCGGGCTCGCTTGTCGATGTTGCTGTTACATATACGGGAGCAACAAAGCTGATGCGATTTGCCTTGTCCGATTTTACGCCGTCAACATTTGCAAGCTCGTCGTAGCTCTTGCCATTGATGATAGCCATAATCTTGTCGGCTTTCTTGTCGTTCATCACCTTCTTGTTGAGGATAATGCCCAGCTTGTCTTTTGATACGTAACCCTGCTCGTTTACGTTTGCAAGTGCT
Source organism: Bacteroidaceae bacterium (assembly GCA_017554605.1). GTDB lineage: Bacteria > Bacteroidota > Bacteroidia > Bacteroidales > Bacteroidaceae > HGM04593. The sequence continues at coordinate 30,611 of JAFZIA010000063.1, read as the reverse complement.
GCCACAAGCAGAATGTCGTTGTTGCCGCACTCGTAGAGGGGCGATACGTTGCCCTGCTCAGCCTGGAACAACCAGCGTAGTGCTGTGTGTGTACCTGCAATGTTGGCAATGTTGTGTGCGCTGTTGAAGATGCCGTTCTGTGTCATTACACGGTAGTTGTACTCCTCGGCATTTCTCTCAAGGTCCTCGATGTTCTTGCACGATGCCACGAACTGGCTGAACTGATTGTAAGCCTCTTCGTATGTAGTACTGCTGAACTCCGATGTGCGCTTGATAACAAATGCGTTGTACTTTGTCTCGGGATTCTTTGTGTCAATTACACGGTAAATGAGCTTGGTGTTTGCGTTCTCGAGTGAGAGTACTGCGTACTCGCCCTTCTTGCCGTTGAGGATAGCGTTTACAAATGCGAGGTTGTCACCCTGAACCATTCCGCCCTCATACATAGCCGATGTCAACCAAATAGAGTCTGAGTTCTGCTGACCGTATTTTGCTGCAAGTTCTTTGAAGTCTGCGCCGCCTTTGAGTACAGTGAGAAGGCTGTCGGCAAGGGCTGTTGTCTTTTCTGCTGTCTCTGCGCTGACAACAAGGCTGCGGTAGAGGACTGAGTCGGCAACGGTCTTCTTGCCCAAATACTTGAAGAGTGTGTAAGAGTCGTCCGACTGGTTGTAGAAAGGACCTACTACCTGGTTCTCTGCTACTGAGTCGAGGCGTACCTGTACCTCCTCGGGGTAAATGTCCTTAGCCCAAGCAAGCTCGCTGTATGCTACCTCGCTTGTAGATACGCGTGACATATTTGCATAGTCGGTGTCGCCTGCATACAACTGCGAAGCATACTCTTTGAGCTCGGAGTTGAGCGCTGTGCGGTCCTGCACGCTGGGTGTTACGCGGAAGCTTACATATTTAATGTCGCGGCTCTCGCTGTATTGGGGATATGCACCCTTCTCCTGTGCATATTTCTTGTTGAGGTCGCTCTCACTAACATTGATTGTAGAATCGGCGATTGCTGCGTAGGGATATACGCGGTACTCAACGTCGTAGGTGTAGCTGTTTGTGTTGTAGTTGTTCTCGGCTACTACAGGGTTAGAGATGAATGAGTTCGAGATGAGTGCATAGTATTTCTGTGAAAGAATGTTCTGCACAAGTGTCTCCTCGATGAGCTTCCAACAGTCGTAGATACCCTGATACTGCTGAACGAATGCTGCGTCGTTCTTGTTCTGGTCGTACTGTGCAAGGAATGCATTCAGTGCGTCGTAGTCGAACTTGCCCTGCTCGTTGTTGAAGAAGGGGTACTGCTGGAAGATAGGATCCTCGCCTCTCTGTACAACTTCTCTCAACTCTGCTGTTGTAACAGTAAGGCCGAGCTTGTCAGCCTCGTTCTTGATGATTTTGTTACGGAGGTAGTTGCCCCAAACCTCGTCTTTAATCTGATTCTGCTCAGCCTCGGTGAAGTTTGCACCGCCACGGAGCATCTTGTAGATGTTGGATTGTCTCTCGTACATATCCTGGAATTCAACGGCTGTTATCTCTTCGCCGTTAACCTCGCCCACAGCCTGTGATGTCTGGGGTGACTGGAAAATTCGGAGCGCGTCGCCTGCAATGAATGCAAGAAGTGCAAGACCCACAAAGATAAGGAGCAGTGGACCTGCATCGCGCAGTTTTTGTAATGTCGCCATAGTTTTTTTATTATTTAGTTTTATTATTTCGTTAATTTCTGTACAAACGTCGCAAAGATAATAAATTGCTTTTGATTTTCGATACTTTTGTGCTAAAAAGTTAATGTTCTATGATTATAATTTGAACATCTAATGCCTGTTGTGTTCTTATAAAAGGCTTTTGTAAGAATCTGCTTGAATTTCTAAAAACAGTTTTTCTTATATCTAAGCCGTTATTCCGATATTTTTTTATGTTCAAAATTGCCTGTTCCTTTCTTGCTCCAGGTTGCGTGGCCAGCTACGCGCCATCGAACTGATTTATGGAAACTTCCAGAAATCATTCAACTACTTTCAGCTTCACAAGCTCTATCTTCATACTGCGTTTTTTTATTGTCTGTATCTGATATTTGTCTATCGTTATTGTCTCGTTGAGCTGTGGGAAACTTTTGTGGTTGGCAAGAATGTATCCTCCCAACGTCTGGTATTCGTCCGATTCGGGAATCTCAAGGTCGAACATCTCGTTTATGTGTCCCACTTCGAGTCGGCACGAGAGCATATATTCGTTGTTCTCGAGCCGGCGTGCCTCAAGTGAGGTGTTGTCGTGTTCGTCCTCAATCTCTCCGATAATCTCTTCGAGCAGGTCTTCGAGCGATACTATACCTGATGTTCCGCCAAATTCGTCCACCACGAGTGCGAGGGATTTTTTCTGCTGCATCAGTGTCTGCATCAGCTTCTGTGCCGATAGTGTCTCGGGTACGATGGGCATTTTACAAATGCGTTGCTGCCAATGCTCGTCGCAACGGAAAAGTTCCGAGGAGTGTATATATCCTATGATATTGTCGATATTCTCCTTGTACACTACTATCTTGGAGTGTCCCGATTCTATAAACAGTGACTTCAGTTCTTCGATGGGTGCAGTAACCTCCACGGCATCAATCTCGGTACGGGGTATGAAGCAGTCGCGCACCTTTATATTCGAAAAGTCGAGCGCATTCTGGAAGATACGTACATCGTTGTCAATCTTCTTTTCCTCCTTGGCACTGTCTATACTGCTTTGTATCAGACTGTTGAGTTCGGTCTTGCTGAATGTCATATCGCGTGAATCCTTGTCTATTCTTATGTTGAATACTCGCAGGATAATGCACGATACCCACGTGGTGAAGCGTGCAAAAGGGTAGAGCAGTATATATATCGGGTATATGAACAGGGCAAAGCGCTTGAGTGTTCCGTTCGGGTTTATGCGGAATATTGCCTTGGGGATAAATTCTCCTGTGAATATAATCACTATTGTGGAAATGAGGGTCTCAAGGAAAAGACGGACACCGGTGGACGAGGTCAGCCCCGAGAGTATCGTGGCGTTCAGTATCTCGGCCATAAGTATACCGTAGATTACAAGGACAATGTTGTTTCCTACAAGCATACTCGAAATAAAGTTGTTGCTGTTGGAGTAGTATCTGTCAATAACATACGATGTTAGCGTACGGCTGTTGAGGTCGATACCCATCAGCAGCCTGTTCGACGAGACGAATGCTATCTCCATTCCCGAAAACAGTGCAGAGAGTAATATTACTATTATCAGCAGAAGTATGGTTGTTGTCATCGGTGTATTATTCTTCTATTGGATATATTCCAGTGGTGTTGAGGATTTCCCAAACGCTCATATCCTGGTTCGAGGAGAAGCCTATTCCCTCGGTCACTTGGTCGCGCTGTTCTATCTTAATGTAGCTGTCGGAGTATATGCGTCCGCTATCGCTGCTCCAGAACAGTTTGTGGGTGAATATCTTTTCGCCCTTAGCTGTGGTAATACGTACGTTGCCGAACAGTTGCCACAGTCCTAACTTGTCGTAGTAGTAGGCTGTGTCGCTTCTTAAGGTTGTCTCAACCCTCAGACTGTCGTCGTACTTTTCCAGGTAAATGCCTTTCTCGAATGCCCAATATGGCGGGTTGCGTTTCTCGTACATATGCCACTCCTCGGCCTCTACCTTGTAACTTATGCGTCCCGAGTCGCTGATGAGCGTGCTCACTCCGTAACTGCTCATAAAGGCAATGGAGTCGGCTTCGGCTGTTGATAGGGCAGCGGTCCTTGTCTCTTCCTTGCACGAGAAAAGTAAAAATAGTACAACTATCACCCCGAGAGCGATAGTTGTACTGTTGTATGTAAGGCTTTTCTTAGCGTATTGTTGTTGTCTCATTTATCCAACCGCCTATGTTTATACTTTTGCCTTTGCTGTATCCTCTCATAAAGAGGTCCTCGGCTGCGGGAGTATAGTTCGAGTACTGTGCGATGAGCTTGTTGGCCTGCTCCTTAACGCTGGGGTCAATAGCCTTTGCACGCTGCAACTTGTCAATTGCTGCAAAGTATGTACAGCCGTTGAGCACGTTGTCGTTGTGCCAGTCGGGTGCTGCTGCGTAGCACTGTGCGATGAGGATGTAGGGGTCGCCGAACTTTGAGTTGAGCGCAATTGCCTTGCGTGCATACTCGCGTGCCTTTGAGTATTTCTTGAGGCTCATATGTATTACACCAACCTTGTAGCACATATCGGCCTTATTGGTAGTACTGGTCTCAAGCTCAATTGCCTGGTCGAAGAACTCGAGGGCCTTGTCAATCTCGCCCTTCTTGAAGTAGCGGTAGCCGCAACCCATCGCAGCCTTTGCATTGGGCTCTATTGCAAGTGCATACTCCGATGCTGCAAGATAAGCGTCCTGGTCGGTGCACTTAAGCATACTCATAAGTGAGATAACCTTATTGAGGTATGCGATGTTATCCTTGTTCTCCTCTATTTTGGGAGCGTAAATAGCCTCGAGGTCGTCGCACGATGCTGCACCGCTGTTTATAAAGTAACCATCGATGTTGCTGCGTGCTGTACGTGCTGCATCAATCATCTTACCGAAGCCCTCGGCTCTGATGCTGTCCTTGGGGTCCATAAGCTCCTTGTAGCGGTTGGTGTAGTAGTCGATGCGCTCGTTGTACTTGTCGAGTACGTCTACAATGTACACCGATGCGTCGAGGTAGTCCTGGATAACCTGCTCGCCGTGACCTGCGGGGTCTTTCTTGTACTTCATTGCAGAGAGCTTCATAAACTGCTGTGTAACAAGATACTCGCTCTCGCCCTTTTCCATATTTACCGACTGGCTGCACATTGCGTATGCTTCGTTAAGGTCGGCATCAGGCACCAGGCGAATGTAGTCGAGCGCCTTCTTGCCCAAGATGTTGCCTGCCGATAGCTTTGTCTTTGTAATCTGCTGCAACTTGTCGATGTATTTTATCTGCTGGTCGTAGAGTGCCATAAGCTCGTTGATATAGTCGAGCTTCTTCTGCTCGTCGGTCTCCTTTGCGATAAGCCCTTTAAGAATCTTTACACCGTTTGTGTATGTATCCACACGTGCAACGGGGTACTTTGTGAACAGCTCCTTCCAAGCGGGGTAGGCTGTCTCGAAGTTGTTGTTCTTTACATTCACATTGCAGTTGCTTATCTGCTGGATACAGTTGATACTGTCCTCGCCGACACCGAAGCGGTTGTCGTTGTCAATACCGTTAATCTGCGCCGAAAGTGTTGTCGCCGCAGCCATAAACAAGATTGTCAGGATGTTTTTCTTCATTTTCTTAATTTATTTAATTCCAATTATTAATCCACTTTCATCTTTGTAAACCAACCTTCGTTGAATGTTATTCCGATGTTTATTCTAAGGTAGTTCTCCGAAATCATTCCTGCGCTTTTGGGTTCAATGTGTATGAATTGTCCCGATACGTGCAGATGCGAACGGTTGTTGTGCTTGTTCACGATGGGAACCGAAAAACCTGCGCTCACGCCATATTCGTCGCAACCTTTCTTGCCGTTGACCTCGGTGTAGGGCTGTGCATAGTACGCACCGGCGCGGTAGCTCATTGTCTGGAATATGTTGCCGTAGAGCTTCGAGGGAGAGTATTCTGCTCCCAACGATACTTTGCTGCGGTCGGTGCCGCTGCCAATGTCGCTGCCGAAGAAATCCGATGTACTCCACTGTTGCATTGTGTAGTCGGCTCCTATTCTCCATTTGTCGCCTATCGAGTAGACAACACCCACTCCGTATGTGTGGGGCAGCTTGAAATTGTTGCTCAGCGCAGTGGTGTCCGACGAGTGTACCACACCGCCGAGTGTCGTTTGCTCAATGAGACGCGCATCGGCATTGAGGTCGTGTCCCAATGAGTATGTAGCACCGAATGTCAAATGGTTGTTGCGTCCCACTCTTGTGCCGTACTGCACGCCAAGGTCGAGCTTGTAGCTCGATATGTCCATAGTGTAGTAGCGGGCTGTGCTTCTGATGCTTGTGTCGTCGAATGTGGTGGCTGCGGTGTGCGAGATGTCACCATAGATGTACGATGCCATAATTCCCACCGACAGGTTCTTTGCAGGGCTCCAGCCCAATGCCACGAAAGGCTGGTATATTCCGCCTGTACCGTAGTAGCTGTTGCTGTTCGACGCGTTGAGCCCATTGTCGTTGGTGGTTGAGCTATTGCGGTTGCCGAATGTGTATCCTACATTGGAGTAGGGCATAAAGCCGAAGCTCATTCCCAATCCCTTGCGCAGGCGGAACTCCATTGCGATATAATCGAAGCTGGAGTTGTGCGCGTTTATCTTTTTGCTGCCCTCCTTGAAGTTTACATTCTGTAATGAGAAACCAGCCTCAAATAGCATTGTGAGCGTGTCGACGTATGCTATCGATGCGGGGTTAGTCAGGTTGATGTATCGTGAGTCGCGCAGTGCGTATCCCAATCCTCCCATCTGACGGTTCACGGCCAGGCTCTGGTCGGAGAGAATGCCCAGTCCGAAGCGGGAGTAGGGCGAGTTTATTCCGTTACCCGCAAAAACGGCCACTGTTGTGAGCAGCGCCGCCAGAATTGACAGTAGTCTTTTATAATAGAATGTCATAATTTTATCAAAAAGAATTTTCCAAAATCTTATTAAGTCCCTTCGCTACAAGAAATTTGTCTGCAAAGATGCGACTTTTTATGCTATTTATCAACAATTTTTCGTCTCCGCCTGTTAAAAAAACAAAAACATCGGGGTATTTTGCTTTAATTTCGTCAATATATCCCTCTATTTCGTGGAGTATTCCACGGACAACCCCGCTGCGCATTGCCGTTTCGGTGTCGTAGCCCAGCATTGGTACATCGCCCTCCTTTTCTATTAGCGGCAATTTGCTTGTGAAACTGTGTAGCGCATTAAGGCGCATTTTCAATCCAGGCGATATGTTCCCTCCCTTGAATGTGCCGCTTGCATCGGCAAAGTCGATGGTTATTGCAGTGCCTGCGTCAATTACCAGTATCTCTTTGCCCGGAGCCTGCGCCTGTGCTCCCACAAGGGCCGCTATGCGGTCGCTGCCCAGTGTATGAGGGGTACGGTATTCTAATTTTATTGGGGTGGGGGTGCTGTTGTCGAACCAGATGACATTTTTGCAGATGCTGTCTACAAACAGGGTTTCCTCTTCATTTATGTCTACAACAGATGAGATAATTATCTTCTCAATTGCGTATTGTTCGATATACTCTTTCACAAAGCCCAACGACCCGTTGGAGCGCCTGCCGTGGAGTACTATGCTGTTGTCTGCAAAAATAAAGTACTTTGTACTGTTGTTGCCAATGTCTATTATCAGGTTCAATTTGCTCGTTTCTTAAAAAACTTTGCAAAGATAGCGCAAATTCTTGTAAATACGTTAAATAATTTGCTGTTTTTTGGCGATGTTGTATAATATATAAATTATTTATATATAATAATTGTAAAATAGAGGATTGTTAATTAATTTTGCAAATTATTTTTGATATTTTGGCATTTTGTGCCGTTGTCTTTCAGTGTCAAATAATTTTTAATTTATTTATATGAGAAAGAGAATTTTTTGTTTAATCGCAATGTTGGCGCTTTTTGTAGTGCCGATGTCTGCACAATTTCCTGTGGCTACTCCTCAGGAAGCTGTAGCTGCACTCCTGGACCGCATCGGCGGCAGTGGTGCTTCGGAAAAAATTGTCACGGTAATTGACGCGTCTCTTGCCGATAATGGCAATGATGTATTTATCATTACCTCCGATGGCGGTAAGCCTTGCATCAAGGGTAACAATCAGTTGTCGGTGTGTACCGGCATCAATTGGTACTTGAACCACTATGCACGTATCAATCTCACCTGGAACAATCTTACAACCGACCTTGTAAACGCAAATTTGCCTGTTCCTGAGAGTGAGGAGATACACGTCTGCAACACCAAGTACCGCTACGATTTCAACACCTGTACTTTCTCCTATTCAATGGCTTTCTGGACTTGGGAGCGTTGGCAGCAGGAGATTGACTGGATGGCGTTGCACGGAATAAATGCTCCGCTCAACCTTGTCGGACTCGACGTCGTTACACGCAAATTCCTAAAGGAGCTCAATGTGAGCGAGCAGGATATCGACAGTTATATTGCCGGTCCTGGTTTTATTGCCTGGTTCGCAATGAACAACCTCGAAGGCTGGGGTGGTACAATCAATGCTGCCGACGTGACGATGAACGGCAACCCCGATTGGTGGTACGCGCGTCAGGAGAAGCTCTGCCAAGATATGCTGCAACGTATGCGCGAGCTTGGTATGCAGCCCGTTATACCTGGATTTAGTGGTCAGGTTCCCAACTGCATAGTGAACTACTCGATAAACGGGTTCAACAGTAACGACGTAGTGAATAACGGAACTTGGGCTGGCGGATATACGCGTCCCGACATTCTGAAGCCCAACACCGAGAGCTACCGCACTTTTGCTGCTGTGTATTACAAGCATCTGCACGAGGTGATGGGTGTGTCGGAGTTCTACAGCATCGACCCCTTCCACGAGGGTTCGCTTCCCAGTGGAGTGACCAACGCGACTTGCTACCCGAATATAATGGCAGAGCTCGACAACTACTTCAACAAAGTGGATGCTGATGTCAAGAGCAAATATAATGTCGACGAGCAGCCCAAATGGATAATCCAGTACTGGCAGGGTGTTCCGCAGAGCGGTGCATTCAGTGCTATGAGCAGCTACGGCGACCGTTTCATTGGTCTCGACCTCTTCTCCGATGCTCCCGGAAAAGCAAAGTGGAATACCGGCTATTTCAGTGGACGTCCCTATATATTCTGTATGCTCCACAATTTCGGTGGCCGTAGCGGTATGCACGGACGCTTGGAATCGACAATGAATGACTACTTCGGTGCAATAGCAAAGGGTAACAACTGCCAGGGTATCGGCGCTACCCCCGAGGGTACAGAGACCAACCCCATTCTCTACGATATGCTCTTTGAGCTTCCCTGGATGGACCCCGCGAAGCGTCCCACAGCCGACGAGTGGCTCAAGGAGTATGCTCATTCGCGTTACGGTGTAGAGAATGCCACAGCACTTTCGGCATTGCAGGACCTCAAGAAGTCTGTCTGGGCGTGTCCCACCGACCAGCAGGGTACATCGGAGGCTGTTATTCTCGCACGTCCCTCGTGGAGTGTAGGAAGTGTATCGTCGTGGAGTACTTCGGCAATATACTGGAATACACAAGATGTGCTTGTTGCTGCCGAGAAGCTCATTTCCATTGGCGACCTTGTAACAAGCAACGATGGAGTAAAGAACTACAACTACGACCTTATCGACGTGGTGCGCCAGTCTATGGTCGACTATGCTGCCGAGCTTCTGCCGCTTATCAAGACTGCACGTGAGCAAGGCAATACAGCCGAATACAATCGTCTCTACAACCTCTATCTACAGTTGATGCTCGACCTTGACAAAATGCTCTCTTACGACGAGAATTTCAAGCTCGAGCGTTGGACCAGCCTTGCACGCAATATTGCCGACGAGGCAGAGGGAACTACTGTCAACGACCGCAACTGGCTCGAGTGGAATGCCCGTACACAGGTTACAGTGTGGTCAAATGGCGATACCGACCTCCACGACTATTCGAACCGCTGCTGGGCGGGACTGATAAAGGACTTCCACTACCGCCGCTGGAAGTACTTCTTCGAGAATAACGGAAATGCCCCCTCAGGAGGCTGGTTCGGTGGAATAGAGTATCCCTGGACTGTCGACTATACAAACTACGACTATTCCAAGGTAAATATCCCCAGTGATATGACTGCCACCCAAAAGGCTGTCGAGACATTCGGCAACTACTTTGGAGTTGTCGAGGGTACCGGCAAGAACTACATCTTCCCGATGGGTGTAAAACGCGATGCGACAAAGAGCGGTGTAATGCCCGAGCTCTATCGTGGCCAGACAGTGGAGCTTCCTCTCAAGATCGGCAAGAATGTTGCTGTTACAGGCTTCTCAATAGACCTTAACAACGACGGAGCTATGAGCGGTAGCGAAATGTTGGCGGTAACCGATGGCAAGGTTGCCATTCCTGCCGATGCCGAGATTGGCAAGACAACAGCTACTGCCACATTCGAGGACGGAACAAGCATCACATTTGCATTGGCGCTCATCGAGAATATAACAGCTCCGCGTACCGTTACGGCGGTTGCAGGCAGCAACGGCTCGGTGCGGATAGAGGGCAGCAGCGCACTGTCGGTTACAACAACCGAGGCTGTCAGGATTTATGCAACACCCAACACCGGCTACAATTTCAACAATTGGACTGATGCCCTGGGTAATGTGGTGAGCAACGATAACCCCTATATCTATTATGGAAAGGAGAGTGCCGCATTCACGGCAAACTTCATACAGGACAAGTGGGGCGTGGTAGCGTGCAGCGGCGCCCTCAGCGGCGACATTGCAGGTTACGGCCAGTACATACACAACCTTACATTCGCATATTACAACCGCGAGAAAGAGAATATTTTTGCAGCATCGTCGGCTCCCACAGAGATATTCAACACTATACCTCAGATTGTGAATATCCCCCAGGGTGCGAGCTTCGACGTAGAGTATGACAACGGTGGCAGCAACGGTCTCAAATACTGCTATTTCAGAGCATATATCGACCTTAACGCCGACGGCGATTTTGACGACGATGGCGAGCTGCTGAAAACCGTAGGAACAGAGGGCGGTGAAAATACAGCCGTATGCTCAAACAAGATAAACGTGGTTCTTCCCTACAATATGCCTCTCGGCATCACTCATATGCGTCTGCGTTTCGACGGTGCTTGGGACAATGGCAGCAAGCCTTCGGCAAAAGGAGCAAAGGACGCGTCGATACGCCCTGTCTACGAGATTGTGCTCAATGTGACAGAGTACTCCGACAAGGCGTCGCATATAACCGTAAACAGTAACAACGAGGAGTGGGGTACAGTGGCAGTGTGGACCGACGAGACTCCCGACGGCTCTACCCGCAACGAGTGGGACGTTACAAAGGGCGTGCCTTTCTACATCAAGGCTGTAAAGACAAGCAACGACGTTGAGTTCCTTGGCTGGTACGACCAGTACGGCCGACTTGTGACAACAGAACTCGAGTACACAATGTATGCACGCGAAGATGCCACATATACGGCAAGGTTCCGCAAGTTCCTGGAAATATCGGGCTGGCAGTTGGAGTACCGCACACAGGCGGGAGAGTCTTTTGTCACAAGATTGGCAGACAGCGCTGCTCCCGAGGAAGGGAAAACCTATTACATCTGCTCTCACGCAAAATCGGGCGAGAGCTACAATAACCGTTACCTTTACGACAACGGCGGCACGCTTGCTACTGCCGCTGCTGCGGGTGGCGACAACTATCTGTGGACCTGCATAAGGAACAACGACGGAACATACTCTTTTAGGAACGGGAGCGGGAACTATCTTGCAAACAATTCAAGCTATCATATAAGTGTAGGCGGCAGCCCTGCGTCGTACACGTTCGAAGCTCCCGTGCACGAGGGTATCTCATTGGTCAATGCTGCATCGTACGAAGGCGGAAAATATATGGTTACCAACAGCGGCGGTACAGCTTATAACCGTAACAGTACAAAGGTAAACAATGACAGTTGGAGCAGCGACTATATCTTTTTTGAAGTAGGTGTCTCTACCGACATTGTTCTTACAGCAGTGCGTGCGAGTGGCGAGAATGACCTTGTAATACCCAGTACAGTGGAGGTACTCGGCGAAGAATGTACAATCGTTGGATTCGACAACAACCTCTTTAACAACAATAAGGAACTGTGGTCTATAACAATGCCCTCTACAATAGAATTCCTGAGCCAAAAATCGCTTCTCAGCGGTACAATGACAGGTAAGGTCGCAAGCGGTACAGGAACAACAAATGCAGCCTACTATACTCTCTACAACCTCCAGGAGACAATTAAGGTAGCCGACGGATTCAAGGTTACCGTAAGCGGAACAAGTGACGGCGGCACATACAACGAGTGGGGCTCGGGACTGTTTGCAACAGGAACCAATCCTTTGGCTGCCGCATTTGACGATGGTTTCCAGTTCTATCTTGCAAAAGCCGGAAACTTTGTCCTCAAGGTAGATAACGGCGACAAGGAGTATGCGCTCAATAATACCGAGTGTAAGGTTGTTGCCGGCACTCCCTTCACTGCTACCATAGAGTATAGGAACAACGTCATTACCATAACCGTAGACAACGGTGCGGGACAGACGGGCGTCTACACACGCGAAGGTGTGACGCTTGCCGATATTTCGGCTTTTTCGGCTGCAATTCCCTCGGGTATTACACTCTCTGTTAATGTAGAGACAAACAAGGAGGCCAATCCTTTCCAGGGTTGCAGCAATCTCGATAAAATAGCATTTGACGGCACTTGCCAGGCTTATTATGTGAACGATGAGGGCAATCTATACAATGCTGCTGACGTACTTGTATGCTCGCCCGAAGGAAAAAGCAAAGGTGCCGACCGACGCGGGCTTGCTGCGCTCATCGGGCAGATGGAGCAGCTCACAGCGCAGGTTGCTACTTATACTCCTTTGGGCACAAAGACCGAAATTGCGTTGCAGACGACAAATCCCGATGCCGCATATTATCTGTGGACAAATGCCCAGGAGGGTAGTGAAGGTTCTATTGCCGGCCTCATCGACAATAGGGCGGATACATACTTCCACACCGACTGGAGTGGCGGTAATGTCACCTCGGGCTCACACTACATTGCAGTGGACTTGGGCGTAAACGATTTTGGATATTATACAATTGACTACACTACACGCAAAGATGTCAGCAACGACTATCCCGACGGCATAACAGTATATGGCAGCTACGACAACAATACATATACACAAGTGGCGAAATTCGACGGAAATCTGCCGCAGTCCTCAGGTGTCAAGTGGGAGGCTGGCAGCAATTGGCTTACCGATTACCGTTATTTCCGCTTTAATGTATATGCAGAGCGTGGCTATTGGCATATGTCGGAGTTTAATCTCTACAAACTCACCACTGCAGCCGATGTCTTTTCTTACCTCGAGGGTGCTATCACCAATGCACAGGCTGCTGCTGCCTACGATGCATTGTTGACAGCAAAGTATATTTTTGACAATGCAACAACAGCCGAGCAACTGCAGGCTGCAAAGGCTGAGTTACAGAGTGCATACGATACATTGAACGCATTGCTCAAGAGTGCAGTTCCCGTAACACTCACCACCGACGAGGAGAATCCTGTGCTCTACAAAATCTTCATCAAGCGTACAGCCGACGTAACAGTATTGCAGTATGACGAGGCAAGCACAATGGTTGCAGTTGCAAACAGTGCTGCCAACAGCAGTGCTCAGGCGTGGTACTTTACTGCATCGGTAAACGGTGTGTGCATACACCCCTACAATGCCGACGGAAAGGTGCTCTCGGCCGACAATACCAGCAACTCCCCTGCAAAAGTGTGGGCGGTTGAAAAGGGCGAAAAGAGCTTCTATGAGTGGAAGTTCGTGCCTCGTACCGACGGTTATTACAACATTCAGGCACGCGACGGCAGCAACTACTTCAGCAACAACGGTGGTACAAGCAAAAAGATGGGATTCTGGAGCGGTGATCCCGGCAGCGACGGTGGTTCGCTCTTCAAGTTTGTTGAGGCTCAGTTCGACAATGACAATGCCCGTTACTATCAGTTGAGCGACTATTTTGCAACAGTGACTATTGACGGAACTAACATCTACGGCGGAACAAGCGTAGGACTCTACACAGGAGGAAAGGAGTACCGCGAGGCATACGTTGCTGCAAAGAACCTCAAGGAGGCAGGCAACACAAGCGCTGCCGATGCTTGCCACAATGCCTACAATGCATTGCGCTCGGCAAGTGCAGGCTTGCAATACAATGCAGCCGAGAGCGGAAAGCTGTATGTGATAAAATCTGCTTCTACAAAAGCATATTGCAACGGCAAGTACGTACGCGCCGTAGATAAGAAGGTGCAGCACTCGTGCGGAACAAACTGGGTAGGTACATACAACCACACGAACCTATTGTTCGATGCTTATAGCGATATTGATAAAAAGGCATTGGCAATGTTTGCTTTTGAACCAACAGCCAACAGAGGAGAGTACAAGATGAAGAACCTGCACACCGGGCTTTATGTGAAAGCATTTGCAGGTACACATTTAGGTACAGCCGAGGAAGCGGCAACCATCAAGGTTGAGGCATTCGGCGACAACGAGGTGATATTGAAGATTGGTGGTAATAATCCTATGCACGCACAGCAGGACGGCGGTGTTATTGTACAATGGGCCGCAGCAGCCGGTGGTGCATCGTTGTGGACGATAGACGAGGTTGAAACATCTGTTGCCGACTACGATGTCAATATAAGTTCTGCGGGCTGGTCGACACTTAACCTCAACTATGCAGTATCAATCCCCGATTATGTCTCTGTGTATGCAGTGAGCGAGGTTAGCGCAAAATATGCAATGTTGACCGAGGTTACAGGCCTTATCCCCGCAAATACAGCGGTGCTCGTAAATGCCGCAGCAGGCAAATACACATTCTGCTACGACGAGTCTACAGCCTCTTATTCGGGCTCTAACCTTTTGCTTGGCAGCAACTACGATATTTTTGTCGAGGCTCAGAGCGACAAGGAGTATTATATGCTCGGAAACCCCAATGGCAATATCGGACTTTACATTGTAGAGCGCGAGTATAATGCAAGCGGAGCAACAGGCAATACACACATCAAGAACAATGCCAACAAGGCATATTTGTCAATTGATAATTTGAGTCCCGCAATGCTCAGCTTCATCTTCGACGGCACAACAGGCATCGACGAGATTGAGAACGACGGTGTTGCACCTGCGGGCATATACGACCTTTCGGGACGTCGTTTGGATAGAATCTCGGCTCCTGGACTTTACATTGTCAACGGCAAAAAGGTGTTGGTAAAGTAATCTTACAGTAAAAGATAACCATCTGCCTTATTTGGGCAGTTTACAGAATAGCGGAGAGTATGCGCGCATACTCTCCGCTATTCTGTAAACTGCCCAAATAAGGCAGATGGTTATCTTTTACTGTAAGATTACTTTACCAACACCTTTTTGCCGTTGACAATGTAAAGTCCAGGAGCCGAGATTCTATCCAAACGACGTCCCGAAAGGTCGTATATGCCCGCAGGTGCAACACCGTCGTTCTCAATCTCGTCGATGCCTGTTGTGCCGTCGAAGATGAAGCTGAGCATTGCGGGACTCAAATTATCAATTGACAAATATGCCTTGTTGGCATTGTTCTTGATGTGTGTATTGCCTGTTGCTCCGCTTGCATTATACTCGCGCTCTACAATGTAAAGTCCGATATTGCCATTGGGGTTTCCGAGCATATAATACTCCTTGTCGCTCTGAGCCTCGACAAAAATATCGTAGTTGCTGCCAAGCAAAAGGTTAGAGCCCGAATAAGAGGCTGTAGACTCGTCGTAGCAGAATGTGTATTTGCCTGCTGCGGCATTTACGAGCACCGCTGTATTTGCGGGGATAAGGCCTGTAACCTCGGTCAACATTGCATATTTTGCGCTAACCTCGCTCACTGCATACACAGAGACATAATCGGGGATTGATACTGCATAGTTGAGGTTAAGTGTCGACCAGCCCGCAGAACTTATATTGACATCGTAGTCGGCAACAGATGTTTCAACCTCGTCTATCGTCCACAACGATGCACCACCGGCTGCTGCGGCCCATTGTACAATAACACCGCCGTCCTGCTGTGCGTGCATAGGATTATTACCACCAATCTTCAATATCACCTCGTTGTCGCCGAATGCCTCAACCTTGATGGTTGCCGCTTCCTCGGCTGTACCTAAATGTGTACCTGCAAATGCTTTCACATAAAGCCCGGTGTGCAGGTTCTTCATCTTGTACTCTCCTCTGTTGGCTGTTGGTTCAAAAGCAAACATTGCCAATGCCTTTTTATCAATATCGCTATAAGCATCGAACAATAGGTTCGTGTGGTTGTATGTACCTACCCAGTTTGTTCCGCACGAGTGCTGCACCTTCTTATCTACGGCGCGTACGTACTTGCCGTTGCAATATGCTTTTGTAGAAGCAGATTTTATCACATACAGCTTTCCGCTCTCGGCTGCATTGTATTGCAAGCCTGCACTTGCCGAGCGCAATGCATTGTAGGCATTGTGGCAAGCATCGGCAGCGCTTGTGTTGCCTGCCTCCTTGAGGTTCTTTGCAGCAACGTATGCCTCGCGGTACTCCTTTCCTCCTGTGTAGAGTCCTACGCTTGTTCCGCCGTAGATGTTAGTTCCGTCAATAGTCACTGTTGCAAAATAGTCGCTCAACTGATAGTAACGGGCATTGTCATTGTCGAACTGAGCCTCAACAAACTTGAAGAGCGAACCACCGTCGCTGCCGGGATCACCGCTCCAGAATCCCATCTTTTTGCTTGTACCACCGTTGTTGCTGAAGTAGTTGCTGCCGTCGCGTGCCTGAATGTTGTAATAACCGTCGGTACGAGGCACGAACTTCCACTCATAGAAGCTCTTTTCGCCCTTTTCAACCGCCCACACTTTTGCAGGGGAGTTGCTGGTATTGTCGGCCGAGAGCACCTTTCCGTCGGCATTGTAGGGGTGTATGCACACACCGTTTACCGATGCAGTAAAGTACCACGCCTGAGCACTGCTGTTGGCAGCACTGTTTGCAACTGCAACCATTGTGCTTGCCTCGTCATACTGCAATACTGTTACGTCGGCTGTACGCTTGATGAAGATTTTGTAGAGCACAGGATTCTCCTCGTCGGTGGTGAGTGTTACGGGAACTGCACTCTTGAGCAATGCGTTCAATGTATCGTATGCACTCTGTAACTCAGCCTTTGCAGCCTGCAGTTGCTCGGCTGTTGTTGCATTGTCAAAAATATACTTTGCTGTCAACAATGCATCGTAGGCAGCAGCAGCCTGTGCATTGGTGATAGCACCCTCGAGGTAAGAAAAGACATCGGCTGCAGTGGTGAGTTTGTAGAGATTAAACTCCGACATATGCCAATAGCCACGCTCTGCATATACATTAAAGCGGAAATAACGGTAATCGGTAAGCCAATTGCTGCCAGCCTCCCACTTGACACCTGAGGACTGCGGCAGATTTCCGTCGAATTTCGCCACTTGTGTATATGTATTGTTGTCGTAGCTGCCATATACTGTTATGCCGTCGGGATAGTCGTTGCTGACATCTTTGCGTGTAGTGTAGTCAATTGTATAATATCCAAAATCGTTTACGCCCAAGTCCACTGCAATGTAGTGTGAGCCCGAGGTGACATTACCGCCACTCCAGTCGGTGTGGAAGTATGTATCCGCCCTATTGTCGATGAGGCCGGCAATAGAACCTTCACTACCCTCCTGGGCATTTGTCCACAGATAATATGCGGCATCGGGATTTGTCGTCTGCAACGCAATTTCGGTCTTTGTGCCCAAAGGAGTATAAGTAGCAACCTGCGCTGTGAGCTGCTCCATCTGCCCGATGAGCGCAGCAAGCCCGCGTCGGTCGGCACCTTTGCTTTTTCCTTCGGGCGAGCATACAAGTACGTCAGCAGCATTGTATAGATTGCCCTCATCGTTCACATAATAAGCCTGGCAAGTGCCGTCAAATGCTATTTTATCGAGATTGCTGCAACCCTGGAAAGGATTGGCCTCCTTGTTTGTCTCTACATTAACAGAGAGTGTAATACCCGAGGGAATTGCAGCCGAAAAAGCCGAAATATCGGCAAGCGTCACACCTTCGCGTGTGTAGACGCCCGTCTGTCCCGCACCGTTGTCTACGGTTATGGTAATGACGTTGTTCCTATACTCTATGGTAGCAGTGAAGGGAGTGCCGGCAACAACCTTACACTCGGTATTATTGAGCGCATACTCCTTGTCGCCGTTATCTACCTTGAGGACAAAGTTTCCGGCTTTTGCAAGATAGAACTGGAAACCATCGTCAAATGCGGCAGCCAAAGGATTGGTTCCTGTTGCAAACAGTCCCGAGCCCCACTCGTTGTATGTGCCGCCGTCACTTGTTCCGCTTACGGTAACCTTGAATCCGTCGGCTACCTTAATTGTCTCCTGGAGGTTGTAGAGAGTATAGTAGGCTGCATTTGTTGTTCCTGTACCGCTTGCGACCTTACCTGTCATTGTACCGCTGAGAAGCGATTTTTGGCTCAGGAATTCTATTGTAGAGGGCATTGTTATAGACCACAGTTCCTTATTGTTGTTAAAGAGGTTGTTGTCGAATCCAACGATTGTACATTCTTCGCCGAGTACCTCCACTGTACTGGGTATTACAAGGTCATTCTCGCCACTCGCACGCACTGCTGTAAGAACAATGTCGGTAGAGACACCTACTTCAAAAAAGATATAGTCGCTGCTCCAACTGTCATTGTTTACCTTTGTACTGTTACGGTTATAAGCTGTACCGCCGCTGTTGGTAACCATATATTTTCCGCCTTCGTACGATGCAGCATTGACCAATGAGATACCCTCGTGCACGGGAGCTTCGAACGTGTACGACGCAGGGCTGCCGCCTACACTTATATGATAGCTTGAATTGTTTGCAAGATAGTTCCCGCTCCCGTTCCTAAAAGAGTATGTTCCGTCGTTGTTCCTTATGCAGGTCCACAGATAGTTGTCGCCACCCGCAGCAGCGGCAGTAGCAAGCGTGCCGCCGTTGTCGTAAAGGTAACGGTTATTGTAGCTCTCGCCCGATTTTGCGTGAGAGCAGATGTAATAGGTTTTCCCTTCCTCGGGAGCAGCGCTGTCTGCCAATCTTGTGACAAAAGACTCTCCCGCCTGTGTGCGGTACTCCAACTGCCAGCCCGATATTTCCAGGAACTTGCGGAACCTTGCCGTATATGTGGCATCTTCGCGTGCATACATTGTGTACTCGAGTTCTGTTGTCACAAGTCGGCCGTACTGGTCGTACCAGCCAAGGAACTCAACGTCGTTGCTTGTCTTTACAGCCTTGATGTAGAAAGGCACGCCCTTTGTAACGTCCCACTCGTTGCGGGTAGAGCCGTCGGGAGTCTCGTCGGTCCACACTGCCACTGTACCCCACTCCTCGTTGTTACTGTTTACGGTTATATGCGACGCCTTGTCGGAGTACTCTGTCACATTGAGCACAATCTCGTAGACAGGGCGTATCGACGCGTCCTTTGCTCCTTTTGCCGAAGGCTTGCTGCCATTGTCCCAAGCACCGTCGAAACGCAGACGCATATGAGTGATGCCGAGAGGCATATTGTAGGGAAGAACCACGTTTATCTTGTTTGAGCATACGGCTGTATTTTCACCGCCCTCTGTTCCTACGGTTTTCAGCAGCTCGCCATCGTCGTCAAAATCGCCGTCGGCGTTAAGGTCGATATATGCTCTGAAATAGCAGTATTTGAGACCGTTGCTGCCACCGTTGTCATACTCTACGTCGAAGCTCGCACCCTGGGGGATATTCACAATCTGAGGTATAGTGTTGAATATCTCTGTGGGAGCCGACGATGCTGCAAAAATATTCTCTTTCTCGCGGTTGTAATATGCGAATGTAAGGTTGTGTATGTACTGGCCGTAACCTGCAATGTCGCCGCTGAGGGCGCCGCTGCACGCTACCACGCCCCACTTGTCCTGTATGAAGTTTGCCGTGAATGCGGCACTCTCCTTTCCATAATAGATATAGGGGTTATCGTTGCTCACCACATTACCCAGGGCATCAGTCCAATTGTTGAAATTGTAGCCGGTGTTGGGTGTTGCATAAATCCTGACAGCCTCGGTTGTTGTAACCGACAGTGCGCTGCTGCCCTCTATCCGCACCGAGCCGTTGCTGCCTGCAACCGCCGTAACGGTACGCGGAGCTGTTATATTCTCGATGAGCGCCAATGCAAATGTGATGCTTGTTCCGTCCTCGAATGTGGCAGTAGCTGTTGTCTTGCCAATCTCGGCATCGGCAGGAATGGCAACCTTGCCATCGGTTACCGCCAACATTTCGCTACCGCTCATAGCTCCGTCGTTGTTAAGGTCTATTGAGAAGCCTGTAACAGCAACATTCTTGCCGATCTTGAGAGGAAGCTCCACTGTCTGGCCACGATAGAGCTCGGGCATTACACCGCTCTTTGTCGCATCGCGTTTTACACCCATCGGGAAGATGTAGTTCTTGCCGGTACCCTCGACAACTCCAAAGTAGTTGCCGAATGTCTCGACAGCCTTTTGGGTGGCAGTCATATCACTGGGGATATTTACCTTGGAATAGTCGTAGTTTGTATAGTCGACAGTCCAGGGATACTCTATTCCACCGAACCAGCCTCCTGAGGGGGCATTTCCGTTATTCTCGAAGAAGTACTTCCAGCGGCGGTAGTGGAAGTCCTTTATCAGTCCCGCCCAGCAGCGGTTCGAATAGTCGTGGAGGTCGGTATCGCCATTTGACCACACTGTAACCTGTGTACGGGCATTCCACTCGAGCCAGTTGCGGTCGTTGACAGTAGTTCCCTCTGCCTCGTCGGCAATATTGCGTGCAAGGCTGGTCCAACGCTCGAGCTTGAAATTCTCGTCGTAAGAGAGCATTTTGTCAAGGTCGAGCATCAACTGTAGATAGAGGTTGTAGAGACGATTGTATTCGGCTGTATTGCCTTGCTCACGTGCAGTCTTGATAAGCGGCAGAAGCTCGGCAGCATAGTCGACCATAGACTGGCGCACCACGTCGATAAGGTCGTAGTTGTAGTTCTTTACTCCATCGTTGCTTGTTACAAGGTCGCCAATGGAAATGAGCTTCTCGGCAGCAACAAGCACATCTTGTGTATTCCAGTATATTGCCGAAGTACTCCACGACGATACACTTCCTACACTCCACGAGGGACGTGCGAGAATAACAGCCTCCGATGTACCCTGCTGGTCGGTGGGACACGCCCAGACAGACTTCTTGAGGTCCTGCAATGCCGAAAGTGCTGTGGCATTCTCTACACCGTAACGCGAATGAGCATACTCCTTGAGCCACTCGTCGGCTGTGGGACGCTTCGCGGGGTCCATCCAGGGAAGCTCAAAGAGCATATCGTAGAGAATGGGGTTGGTCTCTGTACCCTCGGGGGTAGCGCCGATACCCTGGCAGTTGTTACCCTTTGCTATTGCACCGAAGTAGTCATTCATTGTCGATTCCAAGCGTCCGTGCATACCGCTACGGCCACCGAAATTGTGGAGCATACAGAATATATAGGGACGTCCACTGAAATAGCCGGTATTCCACTTTGCTTTTCCGGGAGCATCGGAGAAGAGGTCGAGACCAATGAAACGGTCGCCGTAGCTGCTCATAGCACTGAATGCACCGCTCTGCGGAACACCCTGCCAGTACTGGATTATCCATTTGGGCTGCTCGTCGACATTATATTTGCTCTTGACATCAGCATCCACTTTGTTGAAGTAGTTGTCGAGCTCTGCCATTATATTCGGGTAGCAAGTCGCGTTGGTCACTCCACTGGGAAGCGAACCCTCGTGGAAGGGGTCGATGCTGTAGAACTCCGACACACCCATCACCTCGTGCAGATGCTTGTAATACACAGCAGCAAAAGTGCGGTAGCTCTCGGTGTTGGGCTTCAGAATGTCGGGACGCGTATATCCGCCAGCCCAAGTTCCGTTATTCACTACGTCGTTACTGTTGAACCCGTTTATCGAGTAGTTCACTATGCAGTTGGGAACCTGACCACTAAATCCAGGTATAACGGGCTGCATACCAAGCTCGCGCATACGTTGCAGCATATCTTGGCAGAGCTTCTCCTGACGCGCGTACCACCAATCGGGGTTGCCGTTCATCGTCACGTCGGCAGCATTGATTGTACCACCCCAGCCTTCGAGGTTGTTCATTGCGAACCAGGCAATAAAACCAGGACCGGCAATATAACTGTCGATATCCTGCTCGCTCACATTGAGCTCCTTTAGGAATTTGCGTGTAACGACGTCGAGTCCGACAAGGTTGAGCGGAGCATTTATTCCGTGCAACGCCATCCAGTCAATCTCCTGCTGCCAACGCTCCCAAGTCCAGAAAGCCATTGAATAGGAGAAAGTACAGGTGTTGAAATCGTAGCGGTACTTGGTGTTGCAGACGTGTATCTCCTCACTCTCAGGAACAGGCAAATTTGCGTTTACAAGGTCGGTTGTAAGATTGTTCCAGGTGAGATTGATACGTGCATAGTGGTTCAAGTACCAATTGATGCCGGTACACACCGACAACTGATTGTTACCCTTGATGCAAGGCTTACCGCCATCGGAGGTAATGATAAATACATCATTGCCATTATCGGCAAGAGACGCGTCAATTACCGTGACAATTTTTTCCGAAGCACCACTGCCGCCGATGCGGTCCAGGAGTGCAGCTACAGCTTCCTGAGGAGTAGCCACAGGAAATTGTGCAGACATCGGCACTACAAAAAGCGCCAACATTGCGATTAAACAAAAAATTCTCTTTCTCATATAAATAAATTAAAAATTATTTGACACTGAAAGACAACGGCACAAAATGCCAAAATATCAAAAATAATTTGCAAAATTAATTAACAATCCTCTATTTTACAATTATTATATATAAATAATTTATATATTATACAACATCGCCAAAAAACAGCAAATTATTTAACGTATTTACAAGAATTTGCGCTATCTTTGCAAAGTTTTTTAAGAAACGAGCAAATTGAACCTGATAATAGACATTGGCAACAACAGTACAAAGTACTTTATTTTTGCAGACAACAGCATAGTACTCCACGGCAGGCGCTCCAACGGGTCGTTGGGCTTTGTGAAAGAGTATATCGAACAATACGCAATTGAGAAGATAATTATCTCATCTGTTGTAGACATAAATGAAGAGGAAACCCTGTTTGTAGACAGCATCTGCAAAAATGTCATCTGGTTCGACAACAGCACCCCCACCCCAATAAAATTAGAATACCGTACCCCTCATACACTGGGCAGCGACCGCATAGCGGCCCTTGTGGGAGCACAGGCGCAGGCTCCGGGCAAAGAGATACTGGTAATTGACGCAGGCACTGCAATAACCATCGACTTTGCCGATGCAAGCGGCACATTCAAGGGAGGGAACATATCGCCTGGATTGAAAATGCGCCTTAATGCGCTACACAGTTTCACAAGCAAATTGCCGCTAATAGAAAAGGAGGGCGATGTACCAATGCTGGGCTACGACACCGAAACGGCAATGCGCAGCGGGGTTGTCCGTGGAATACTCCACGAAATAGAGGGATATATTGACGAAATTAAAGCAAAATACCCCGATGTTTTTGTTTTTTTAACAGGCGGAGACGAAAAATTGTTGATAAATAGCATAAAAAGTCGCATCTTTGCAGACAAATTTCTTGTAGCGAAGGGACTTAATAAGATTTTGGAAAATTCTTTTTGATAAAATTATGACATTCTATTATAAAAGACTACTGTCAATTCTGGCGGCGCTGCTCACAACAGTGGCCGTTTTTGCGGGTAACGGAATAAACTCGCCCTACTCCCGCTTCGGACTGGGCATTCTCTCCGACCAGAGCCTGGCCGTGAACCGTCAGATGGGAGGATTGGGATACGCACTGCGCGACTCACGATACATCAACCTGACTAACCCCGCATCGATAGCATACGTCGACACGCTCACAATGCTATTTGAGGCTGGTTTCTCATTACAGAATGTAAACTTCAAGGAGGGCAGCAAAAAGATAAACGCGCACAACTCCAGCTTCGATTATATCGCAATGGAGTTCCGCCTGCGCAAGGGATTGGGAATGAGCTTCGGCTTTATGCCCTACTCCAATGTAGGATACACATTCGGCAACCGCAATAGCTCAACCACCAACGACAATGGGCTCAACGCGTCGAACAGCAACAGCTACTACGGTACAGGCGGAATATACCAGCCTTTCGTGGCATTGGGCTGGAGCCCTGCAAAGAACCTGTCGGTGGGAATTATGGCATCGTACATCTATGGTGACATCTCGCACACCGCAGCCACCACATTCGACGACACAAGCATCAGAAGCACAGCCCGCTACTACACTATGGACATATCGAGCTACAAGCTCGACCTTGGCGTGCAGTACGGCACAAGAGTGGGACGCAACAACCATTTGACATTCGGTGCTACATACTCATTGGGACACGACCTCAATGCCGATGCGCGTCTCATTGAGCAAACGACACTCGGCGGTGTGGTACACTCGTCGGACACCACTGCGCTGAGCAACAATTTCAAGCTGCCCCACACATACGGAGTGGGTGTTGTCTACTCGATAGGCGACAAATGGAGAATAGGAGCCGACTACACAATGCAACAGTGGAGTACATCGGATTTCTTCGGCAGCGACATTGGCAGCGGCACCGACCGCAGCAAAGTATCGTTGGGAGCAGAATACTCTCCCTCGAAGCTCTACGGCAACATATTCCAGACAATGAGCTACCGCGCCGGTGCGTACTATGCACAGCCCTACACCGAGGTCAACGGCAAGAAAGGTTGCGACGAATATGGCGTGAGCGCAGGTTTTTCGGTTCCCATCGTGAACAAGCACAACAACCGTTCGCATCTGCACGTATCGGGACAATTCATACACATTGAACCCAAAAGCGCAGGAATGATTTCGGAGAACTACCTTAGAATAAACATCGGAATAACATTCAACGAAGGTTGGTTTACAAAGATGAAAGTGGATTAATAATTGGAATTAAATAAATTAAGAAAATGAAGAAAAACATCCTGACAATCTTGTTTATGGCTGCGGCGACAACACTTTCGGCGCAGATTAACGGTATTGACAACGACAACCGCTTCGGTGTCGGCGAGGACAGTATCAACTGTATCCAGCAGATAAGCAACTGCAATGTGAATGTAAAGAACAACAACTTCGAGACAGCCTACCCCGCTTGGAAGGAGCTGTTCACAAAGTACCCCGTTGCACGTGTGGATACATACACAAACGGTGTAAAGATTCTTAAAGGGCTTATCGCAAAGGAGACCGACGAGCAGAAGAAGCTCGACTATATCAACGAGCTTATGGCACTCTACGACCAGCAGATAAAATACATCGACAAGTTGCAGCAGATTACAAAGACAAAGCTATCGGCAGGCAACATCTTGGGCAAGAAGGCGCTCGACTACATTCGCCTGGTGCCTGATGCCGACCTTAACGAAGCATACGCAATGTGCAGCCAGTCGGTAAATATGGAAAAGGGCGAGAGCGAGTATCTTGTTACACAGCAGTTTATGAAGCTCTCTGCAATGAAGTACAAGAAAGACCCCGCAGGTCACGGCGAGCAGGTTATCCAGGACTACCTCGACGCATCGGTGTACATTGTAGACGTACTCGACAAGTACAACGAGCGCATCGACTACTACACCAACCGCTACAAGGAGCTTATGGACCCCAAGGACAGCATCAGAGCCGAGGGCTTCGGTAAGATGATTGATGCAGCACGTACAGCACGCAGCAACATCGATGGTTACTTTATAAACAGCGGTGCAGCATCGTGCGACGACCTCGAGGCTATTTACGCTCCCAAAATAGAGGAGAACAAGGATAACATCGCATACCTCAATAAGGTTATCTCACTTATGAGTATGCTTAAGTGCACCGACCAGGACGCTTATCTTGCAGCATCGGAGTATGCACTTGCAATAGAGCCCAATGCAAAGGCTGCGATGGGTTGCGGCTACCGCTACTTCAAGAAGGGCGAGATTGACAAGGCCCTCGAGTTCTTCGACCAGGCAATTGAGCTTGAGACCAGTACTACCAATAAGGCCGATATGTGCTACAAGGTTGGTGTAATACATATGAGCCTCAAGAAATACTCAAAGGCACGCGAGTATGCACGCAAGGCAATTGCGCTCAACTCAAAGTTCGGCGACCCCTACATCCTCATCGCACAGTGCTACGCAGCAGCACCCGACTGGCACAACGACAACGTGCTCAACGGCTGTACATACTTTGCAGCAATTGACAAGTTGCAGCGTGCAAAGGCTATTGACCCCAGCGTTAAGGAGCAGGCCAACAAGCTCATCGCACAGTACTCGAACTATACTCCCGCAGCCGAGGACCTCTTTATGAGAGGATACAGCAAAGGCAAAAGTATAAACATAGGCGGTTGGATAAATGAGACAACAACAATACGCTAAGAAAAGCCTTACATACAACAGTACAACTATCGCTCTCGGGGTGATAGTTGTACTATTTTTACTTTTCTCGTGCAAGGAAGAGACAAGGACCGCTGCCCTATCAACAGCCGAAGCCGACTCCATTGCCTTTATGAGCAGTTACGGAGTGAGCACGCTCATCAGCGACTCGGGACGCATAAGTTACAAGGTAGAGGCCGAGGAGTGGCATATGTACGAGAAACGCAACCCGCCATATTGGGCATTCGAGAAAGGCATTTACCTGGAAAAGTACGACGACAGTCTGAGGGTTGAGACAACCTTAAGAAGCGACACAGCCTACTACTACGACAAGTTAGGACTGTGGCAACTGTTCGGCAACGTACGTATTACCACAGCTAAGGGCGAAAAGATATTCACCCACAAACTGTTCTGGAGCAGCGATAGCGGACGCATATACTCCGACAGCTACATTAAGATAGAACAGCGCGACCAAGTGACCGAGGGAATAGGCTTCTCCTCGAACCAGGATATGAGCGTTTGGGAAATCCTCAACACCACTGGAATATATCCAATAGAAGAATAATACACCGATGACAACAACCATACTTCTGCTGATAATAGTAATATTACTCTCTGCACTGTTTTCGGGAATGGAGATAGCATTCGTCTCGTCGAACAGGCTGCTGATGGGTATCGACCTCAACAGCCGTACGCTAACATCGTATGTTATTGACAGATACTACTCCAACAGCAACAACTTTATTTCGAGTATGCTTGTAGGAAACAACATTGTCCTTGTAATCTACGGTATACTTATGGCCGAGATACTGAACGCCACGATACTCTCGGGGCTGACCTCGTCCACCGGTGTCCGTCTTTTCCTTGAGACCCTCATTTCCACAATAGTGATTATATTCACAGGAGAATTTATCCCCAAGGCAATATTCCGCATAAACCCGAACGGAACACTCAAGCGCTTTGCCCTGTTCATATACCCGATATATATACTGCTCTACCCTTTTGCACGCTTCACCACGTGGGTATCGTGCATTATCCTGCGAGTATTCAACATAAGAATAGACAAGGATTCACGCGATATGACATTCAGCAAGACCGAACTCAACAGTCTGATACAAAGCAGTATAGACAGTGCCAAGGAGGAAAAGAAGATTGACAACGATGTACGTATCTTCCAGAATGCGCTCGACTTTTCGAATATAAAGGTGCGCGACTGCTTCATACCCCGTACCGAGATTGATGCCGTGGAGGTTACTGCACCCATCGAAGAACTGAAGTCACTGTTTATAGAATCGGGACACTCCAAGATAGTAGTGTACAAGGAGAATATCGACAATATCATAGGATATATACACTCCTCGGAACTTTTCCGTTGCGACGAGCATTGGCAGCAACGCATTTGTAAAATGCCCATCGTACCCGAGACACTATCGGCACAGAAGCTGATGCAGACACTGATGCAGCAGAAAAAATCCCTCGCACTCGTGGTGGACGAATTTGGCGGAACATCAGGTATAGTATCGCTCGAAGACCTGCTCGAAGAGATTATCGGAGAGATTGAGGACGAACACGACAACACCTCACTTGAGGCACGCCGGCTCGAGAACAACGAATATATGCTCTCGTGCCGACTCGAAGTGGGACACATAAACGAGATGTTCGACCTTGAGATTCCCGAATCGGACGAATACCAGACGTTGGGAGGATACATTCTTGCCAACCACAAAAGTTTCCCACAGCTCAACGAGACAATAACGATAGACAAATATCAGATACAGACAATAAAAAAACGCAGTATGAAGATAGAGCTTGTGAAGCTGAAAGTAGTTGAATGATTTCTGGAAGTTTCCATAAATCAGTTCGATGGCGCGTAGCTGGCCACGCAACCTGGAGCAAGAAAGGAACAGGCAATTTTGAACATAAAAAAATATCGGAATAACGGCTTAGATATAAGAAAAACTGTTTTTAGAAATTCAAGCAGATTCTTACAAAAGCCTTTTATAAGAACACAACAGGCATTAGATGTTCAAATTATAATCATAGAACATTAACTTTTTAGCACAAAAGTATCGAAAATCAAAAGCAATTTATTATCTTTGCGACGTTTGTACAGAAATTAACGAAATAATAAAACTAAATAATAAAAAAACTATGGCGACATTACAAAAACTGCGCGATGCAGGTCCACTGCTCCTTATCTTTGTGGGTCTTGCACTTCTTGCATTCATTGCAGGCGACGCGCTCCGAATTTTCCAGTCACCCCAGACATCACAGGCTGTGGGCGAGGTTAACGGCGAAGAGATAACAGCCGTTGAATTCCAGGATATGTACGAGAGACAATCCAACATCTACAAGATGCTCCGTGGCGGTGCAAACTTCACCGAGGCTGAGCAGAATCAGATTAAAGACGAGGTTTGGGGCAACTACCTCCGTAACAAAATCATCAAGAACGAGGCTGACAAGCTCGGCCTTACTGTTACAACAGCAGAGTTGAGAGAAGTTGTACAGAGAGGCGAGGATCCTATCTTCCAGCAGTACCCCTTCTTCAACAACGAGCAGGGCAAGTTCGACTACGACGCACTGAATGCATTCCTTGCACAGTACGACCAGAACAAGAACGACGCAGCATTCGTTCAGCAGTATCAGGGTATCTACGACTGTTGGAAGCTCATCGAGGAGACACTTGTGCAGAACATTCTTTCACAGAAATACTATGCACTCATCTCGAACTCATTCATCTCTAACCCTGTAGTAGCCGAGAACAACTACAACACAAACAGCTACACCTACGACGTTGAGTACCGCGTATATCCCTACGCAGCAATCGCCGATTCTACAATCAATGTTAGTGAGAGCGACCTCAACAAGAAATATGCACAGGAGAAGGGTGCATATCCCCAATACAGCGAGAGCCGCGACATTAAATATGTAAGCTTCCGCGTAACACCCAGCGTGCAGGACCGCACAGCGCTCAACTCCGAGCTCAAAGAGTATGCTTCGCAGTTGTATGCAGGCGACACCGACTATGCAAATATGTCACGCGTATCTACAAGCGAGGTAGCATACAGCGAGCTTGCTTGGGCTAAGGACATTTACCCCGAGGAGGTACAGGTACGCCTCGACTCAGTAGCAGAGAACCAGGTAGTAGGTCCTTTCTACAACCAGTCGGACGACTCTTACACACTCTTCAAGTATTTGGGCAAGAAGACCGTTGCCGACTCAGTCCTCTACCGCAGCCTTGTTGTCAGCGCAGAGACAGCAGAAAAGACAACAGCCCTTGCCGACAGCCTTCTCACTGTACTCAAAGGCGGCGCAGACTTCAAAGAACTTGCAGCAAAATACGGTCAGCAGAACTCAGACTCTATTTGGTTGACATCGGCTATGTATGAGGGCGGAATGGTTCAGGGTGACAACCTCGCATTTGTAAACGCTATCCTCAACGGCAAGAAGGGCGAGTACGCAGTACTCTCACTCGAGAACGCAAACACCAAGCTCATTTACCGTGTAATTGACACAAAGAATCCCGAGACAAAGTACAACGCATTTGTTATCAAGCGCACATCGGAGTTCAGCAGTACTACATACGAAGAGGCTTACAATCAGTTCAGCCAGTTCGTGGCATCGTGCAAGAACATCGAGGACCTTGAGAGAAATGCCGAGGAGTACAACTACCGTGTAATGACACAGAACGGCATCTTCAACAGCGCACACAACATTGCCAACATTGCAGGTACACACACAGCACTACGCTGGTTGTTCCAGGCTGAGCAGGGCAACGTATCGCCCCTCTACGAGTGCGGCAACAACGACATTCTGCTTGTGGCAGCACTTGCAAACGTAAACGAGCAGGGTTACGTATCAAAAGACAAGCTGGGCATTATCCTCAACAAGAAGGTGATGAACGACAAGAAAGCCGACAAGATTATGGCTATCATCAATGGCAAGAGCTACGACGAGCTTGCAAATGTTGACGGCGTAAAATCGGACAAGGCAAATCGCATCAGCTTTGTTGCTCCCGTATATGTAACAGCAACATCGACAAGCGAGCCCGCACTCTGCGCAGCTGTAACTAAATTGCAACCTGGCGAGACAAGTGCACCCATCAAGGGCGAGGCTGGTGTTTACGTTATCAAGCTTGTAGCAAAGAACCAGAAAGCAGGCGAGTTTAATGCTGCTACCGAGCAGGCAACACTCAAGACTCAGGCTCAGCGTTCTGCAGGTCGTTTCTTGAACGATCTGTTCGAAAAAGCAAATGTAGTAGATAACAGATACCTCTACTTCTAATAGAGAAGAGATATATAATAGTTGAAAAAGTAGCACCGATATTTCATCGGTGCTACTTTTTTTTATATATGATTCACCTTTACGATGTAAGCATCCGACCAAGTACATATAGATAGCAATTAGCCGCTACTAGCAGGTAGTACCCGTTAGTGGCGGCTAATTGTTGGTAGTAGCAGCTATTACCTGCTATTAGCGGGTAGTGCCTTCCAGTTACAAGGTAGTAGTTG
>JAFZIA010000062.1 GCA_017554605.1 Bacteroidaceae bacterium | reverse complement strand
TTCGCCCTCTCAGACCATTCTTGACCACATTGGAAGACCTACAATAAAAGCATTTTTTTTAGCATATCAATAATAATCTTTACAAAGATATGTAAATCAAATAATTACAAAGGTTTTATCCTACTTTTTGTCCGCCCTGCCGATTTTTTATTCCAAGCCGAATCCTATCTTATCTAAAGATACGAACAAACGAGCGAGAAATATCAAGCTTGCTTGAATATTTTTCACAGCGAGTGCAGAATATCTTCGATTTTATCAAAGATAGTGAAAGGCGAGCGAAGAAAAAATAAGTTTACTTGATTTTTTATTCCGAACCGTATCCTATCTTATCAAAAGACAAGAATAAAATACAAGAAGCAATGTGCCGATGTAACATTTTTTTCCTATCTTCGCAATCTCATTGGCACAAAAAAGAAAAAGAGCAGATATGAACGACAGCATAGGCGACATAATAAATTGGATAAAAAAGCACAAATACCTGTTTGTGACACTCACGTTTCTTGCTATTATAGTGATATTCGACGAGAACAGTATGCTCAAGCACATTCAGCACCAGCGGGAGATTATGAGCCTTAACTCTGAGTACAAGGAGCTTGAGCAACAGCACGACGCCCTTGTGATAAAGCTCAACGAACTCGACACCGACGCTGCGGCAATGGAAAAGATTGCACGCGACAAATACGGTATGCAGCTCGACAACGAGGAGGTGTTCATCATAGAGGAATAAATACGTCCCGCCACAATGGACATCAGAAAGTACACCAAAAAGCCCCATATTATGAAAACAGCATACACACTATACAGGATTGGAGCAACCGCGCTGCTCATAGGCGCTGCACTGAAAATAATCTACCCGCTCTACGCATCGTACATCTACACGGCCGGCGCGGTACTGTTTGCCGTAACACAGTTCATCTGCCGCGAACGCGGAGGGAACATTGCCTTGCGCCGACTGGTATTCCAGCAGCAGCTCGGCGGCATTGCCCTCATTGCAGCAGGAGTACTTATGTTCACCCACATACGCAACGAGTGGATAGTGGCGCTCTTCATAGGCGCACTGTTCGAGCTGTATACCGCGTTCCGCATTCCGCAGGAGAAAGGAAAAATAAAATAATAGCAATACTGCAATGAACAGACAAATGGCAGCCCGCGGGCTGCCATTTGTCGTATATGTACACATTATATTACTCAGCAATAGTAAGTTCATCTATCAACCGTTTGCAACCGCCAAGCTTCTCAATAACAAAGAGCACGTAACGTATATCCACGTTGATACAGCGCTGCAGGTTGTCGTCGAAGGTAATATCGCCACTCAACGACTCCCAGTTACCGTCGAATGCAAGACCGATGAGCTCGCCACGTGCATTGAGCACGCCGCTACCGCTGTTGCCGCCTGTAATATCGTTGGTAGAGAGGAAGGCAACGGGCATTTCTCCCGAAGCAAGAGCATAGCGGCCATAGTCCTTTGCATTGTAAAGTTCCTTGAGACGTGCGGGAACAACAAACTCGGGATTCTCGGCATCCTCCTTCTCCATTACACCCTTGAGAGTTGTAATATAGTTATAGATGACACCGTCGCGGGGCTCGTAGGGCTTTACAATACCGTATGTGAGACGCATTGTAAAGTTAGCGTCGGGAGCAACGGGACTCCCTGCCGCCATTTCGAGCAATCCGGCAAGATAGGTCTTGTGCAAGGGGTTGAGAACCGACTCGAACGCTTTGTTCTGGGCAGTAAGACCCATATACATATCGAAGACAGCATCGCGCAACTGCATAGCAGGGTCCTTCTCGAGTTTCTTCACAGTGGGCTTCTTCATAAACTTGTCAAAATTCTTCTGGCTGCTCAAGATCGAGTTGTCGTAGACATAGTCGATATATGCCTCAATGTCGCCATTGAATTTCTTTATCATCGCGTTGAGGTGCGCGGGACGCTCCTCCTCCACTGTAAGCTCAATGAAGCGGGGAAGAACCGACTTTGCTATTAGACGGTCCACCTCGTGATTGTAGTCGCGGTCGTACAACCAGTCGTGCACTCCTTGGAAAGTAGAACGGCCGGCCTCTTCGCCCACAATTGCATCTTTATATGCACTTGACAGATTGCGGTAGATGAACTCCACGTTCATTATAAGCTCCATTGTAAGAGTAGACAGGTAGAGCATACGTGCATTGTCGGCAACAAGAGTGTTTATGCGGTCGATTACTGTCGCATAATCGGAATTGCCTATTCCGCGTGCAAAATCCACAAAGATTTTCTCGTTTGCAAGCTTCTTCTCAACCACTCCGTTCTCCACTATTGCAGTGTTCATTCCTATTGAATTCTTCCAGTAGTTGCTGATGCGTGCAAGCTTGTTGGCATACTGAATGTTTACAGCCTCGTCCTTGAGCATCTCTTGACGTATTACAGTAAGAGCCGCGTCGCGCATTGCTATACGGGGGTCGTTCTCGGCAAACATACGGCTCTCTACCTCGCCGCTTGTAAGGAAACGCGAAGTGCTGCCAGGGAAGCCCATAATCATAGTATAGCTACCCTCCTCGTATCCGTTCAAGGAGATTTTAAGGTGCTTGGGGGTGCTCAGGGGCACATTGTTGGGATTGTAGTCGGTGGGATTGCCGTCGGCATCGGCATATACGCGGAATACCGAGAAGTCGCCTGTGTGGCGGGGCCACATCCAGTTGTCGGTCTCTCCACCGAACTTACCTACCGAAGAGGGAGGTGTTCCCACCAGACGCACATCGGTGTAACGCTTGTAATATACAAGGTAATACTTGTTACCCTCGAAATAGGGCTTGAGCTCGGCACGCAGATACTCCTTGCCCTCTACATCGTCGGCAATGAAGAGTTCCTCGGCAACATTCTTTAGTGCTTTGCTCGAGAAGCTCTGCTCCAAGGTCATTCTGCCGTCGGCAAGGCGTGCGTTAATCTCATCGGTAACATCGGTAATCTTTGACACGAAAGTAAAGCTTATACCCTCGCAAGGAAGCTCAGCCGCGTAGTTAGCAGCCCAGAAGCCGTCCTTGAGATAATTGTGCTCTACACTGCTCAACTGCTGAATGTAGCTGTATCCACAGTGGTGGTTGGTGAAGACAAGTCCGTTGGGCGATACAATCTCACCTGTACAGCCGCCACCAAAGATACCGATAGCATCTTTCAACGAGGGAGCATCGGGCGAGTAGATGTCATCGGCCGAAATTTCGAGACCCAGTTCCTTCATACGGTCCTCGAGATTCTGGCTGCGCATAAGCTGTAACAGCCACATTCCCTCATCGGCGCGGAGCTGTGCGGGAAGCATCGTTGCCGCAAGGGCAATCATAAGAAATAGTTTCTTCATAACAATTTGTGTTTATTGATTATACTTATTTGTCTCAAACTGAAACATTTTGCTAAGATACACAAAAAAAAGCAAAAACGCCCGAATGCGCCACTATTTTCAAGAAATATTGGCCCCAAAATGTTATAACAACATAATAATTCATCAAATATCCCAATTCATTTGGTAAAAAGCAGGATTTGTTACTATATTAGCACGACAAACATAAGACAAATATGAACAAACTGCTCAACCTCATTGTTTTAATACACCTGGCACTGTTCGCCTCTTCGTGCGGCAAGCAATACACCCTGCACGGGAACACCGAGAGCTACTTCAACGGCTCAAAAGTTTATCTGAAGGTAGAATCGGGCGAAAAGTGGGAAACGCTCGACTCGTGCGAGATTCTGCACGGAAAATTCAGAATGCAGGGCACTGCCGACAGCACATTTGTAACAGCGCTGTTCATTGGCGACGAGGCAATAATACCCGTTGTGATAGAAGCCGGGGAAATTACACTGGACATCAACAGGCACGATATTACCATAGGCGGAACAGAACTCAACAGCGCCCTGTCATCTTTTATGCAGACAAAGAACCAGTTTGAACAGCGTATGTACGAGCTCGAGAGGCTTGAGGCATCGCTTATCCTCGACGGACACACAGCCGAGAGTGCTGCGGCACAGACCGAGGAGGACTTTGCACTGGTGGGCGACTCGCTCGACACATACGTCGAAGGGTTCATAAGGGAGCACTACAACACCGTGCTCGGCCCCTGCGTATTCCAGCTACTGTGCAGCGCAATGCCCTACCCTCTTATGACCAAGCAGATAGAAGGACTGCTGAACGGAGCTCCCGACTGCTTCCTGTCGGACCCATACGTAAAAAGCTTCATTGCGGCAGCCGAGGAGAACAAGCGCCGTATGAGCGAGTAAGAACATAACGGCATAAAAAAACAGATTGCAGCCGGCGGCTGCAATCTGTTTTTTTGTGTATCATACACTATGCATCAGGCCTCGCGGCTCTTGTCATCTTCAATGAGTTTGAGCAGACGCTCGATAGCCTCATCTTCGGGGATATTCTTCTCGACACACTCCTTGCGGCGGTAGAGACTCACCTTGCCGCGTGCCGCGCCCACATAACCATAATCGGCATCGGCCATCTCTCCCGGGCCGTTCACAATGCAGCCCATCACTCCAATCTTGAGGCCCTTGAGATGTCCCGTAGCAGCCTTTATCCGCGCCAACGTACCCTGAAGGTCGTATTGTGTGCGTCCGCAACTGGGACAAGCGATATACTCGGTCTTGCTTATGCGCGAACGGGTTGCCTGCAATATTCCGAACGAGAGGGCGTTTATCTCCTCGTCGGAAACAGCGGGATTCTCAATCCACACACCATCAACAAGCCCGTCAATGAGCAGCACGCCCAAGTCGGCCGAAGCTTTTATGCGCAGGCTGTCGAGGCTCTCCTCATCATACGCACGGCGCACAATTACAGGCGCTGCAACACCCTCGCACATAAGACGGTGTACAAAGGCACGGAGCTCGCCCACAGGATTCTCGTGGTTGCTGTATGCCACAAGCACCGCATTGGCATTATTCTTTATGCTGCTTATAAACTCAGGAGTAAGGTCGCCGTACCGGGCCTCGAAGAACTCGGCACCCTTTGTATCGGTTATCGCACCGTTGCACACAAGAAAATCGGGCACAAGGTTCTCGTCGCCGGCATAGCCACTTACAACAACAGGTTGCTTGCCACCGCCAACAGCCCCTACTGCAACCGTCGCACGACGCTGGGGCTCTACATAATTGAACTGCGGGGCAGAGACTGCGTCAATAGCAGCGTGTCCGGCACGACGGGAAATATATGCCACAAGTTCGCGGGCCACGGGAATCTCATTTTCGGGCGGTTCGGAGAGTGACACACGCACCGTATCGCCTATTCCATCGGCAAGCAACGCCCCAATGCCCACAGCGCTCTTTATGCGTCCGTCCTCGGCGTCACCCGCCTCGGTAACACCAAGGTGGAGAGGATAGGCAACACCCTCGGCAGCCATTGCAGCCACCAGACGGCGCACCGTAGTAACCATCATTGCCGTGTTGCTTGTCTTTATAGATACAACCACATTGTGGAACTCTTCGTCGCGGCAGATGCGCAGGAACTCCATACACGACTCGACAACGCCCGCCGGAGTATCACCGTAGCGGCTCATAATGCGGTCGGAAAGTGAACCGTGGTTCACACCAACGCGAATGGCCTTGCCCTCGCTCTTGCACAGAGCAAGGAAAGCGGTGAAACGCTCGCGCAGACGCACAAGCTCGGCAGCATACTCCTC
Organism: Bacteroidaceae bacterium; assembly: GCA_017554605.1. Lineage (GTDB taxonomy): Bacteria > Bacteroidota > Bacteroidia > Bacteroidales > Bacteroidaceae > HGM04593. Next base: position 3,163 of record JAFZIA010000062.1, on the reverse strand, counting down.
GTCGGTATAATCGATGTGCTTGAATGTACGTGCCTTGTCGATGTAGTTTCCGGGGTTGACACGCACCTTGTCGGCATACTGTGCGGCAACGTCGGCAACCGACGCATTAAAGTGCACGTCGGCAACAAGCGGCACATTGCAGCCTTTCTCAAGGAGCACCTTCTTTATCTCGCCCAGATTTATGGCCTCGCGGCTGCCCTGCGTCGTCAGACGAACAATATCTCCGCCACGTTCCACGATGCGCATTATCTGCTCCACGCTGCCGGGAGTGTCGTTGGTAGAGGTATTTGTCATCGACTGCACCCTTACAGGCTGCCCGCCGCTTATCGTGACACCGCCCACGGAAACCTCCACTGTCGGGCGGCGGCGATAATTGAAAATATCAGTTTGTCTTGTACTCATACTCGAGCCCCTTTAGTTCCTCGTTGGCTTTTTCTATCTTTTTCTTGAGATTGTCCTTATACTGGGCGAGTCGCTCGGCAAGAGCATCGTCGGCAAGCGAGAGCATCTGCACTGCAAGGATTCCAGCGTTGAGCGCACCGTTGATGCCCACTGTAGCAACGGGTATTCCGGGAGGCATCTGCACAATTGCGAGCAACGCGTCCATTCCGTCGAGCGTACTGTTGATGGGTACACCAATGACGGGCAGCGTGGTGCTTGCAGCTATCACTCCGGGCAGATGGGCCGCCATTCCCGCTGCGGCAATTATTATCTTTATTCCGCGCTCCTTTGCGCCCTTGGCAAAGGCCTCAACAGCCTCGGGGGTACGGTGAGCCGAGAGTGCATTCACCTCGAAGGGAACCTGCATCTCGTTCAGGAAATCTGTTGCTTTCTTCATCACAGGGAGGTCCGATGTACTTCCCATTATTACGCTTACTATTGCTTTCATATCTTTATTGTTGTTTTTATTTCCAAATATATCAGGGACGTTCCTTTATCACACCTTTACGGTAGGCTGCGAGCAGACGCTCAAGGTCGGCTATCTTTATCATTATTCCGCGTCCAATATCCGTGTCGCGCACCTTTTCGCGCTTGCCCATCATCTCCACAATCTGTGTGGTCGACTGAATGTCCGTTCCATTCTGAATGGCCTCCCCTGTAGACGTGAAGGGTGCGTGCTGTACAAGTTCAAAACCTCGCGAATGGTAAACGAGAGTGTATCCCGCAATGCCTGTCCTGTTGTGGTAGACGCGCGAGAATCCTCCGTCGATGACCATCAACCGGCCGTCGGCCTTTATCGGCGTCTCGCCTTTTCCTACACGCACCGGGACGTGTCCGTTTATTATGTGGCGGTGCTCACCCTTTACTCCAAACTCATCGAGTATCCTGTCGCAAACCTCGGCATTGTCGCGCAAGATGTAGTACCAGCCCTTGGGCTCTTTCTGCACCTCCTTGTCGCTCAACAGATAGCGCTCGAACGTCGCCATCTTTGCCTTGCCGAAGAGGGGCGACTCGGGGCCGCACCACAGATACCAGAAGAAGTCGGCAGCCTTTGCACGCGACGCCGGCTCGAGGTCGTTGTCGAATGCCGCACGCGCCATACGCTCAACCTTCTTAAGCAGTTCCTTTCCTTTTACCTTCACTCCGTCGAACACCACCTCGCGCATCGAGCCGTCCTCATTTATGGGCACTGCAGCGTGGAACATAAGGTTGGAGTTGTATATCACGTACATTCCTCCGCGCATAAGCAGACAGTTGACGTGCGACTGCAAACGTTCGCTACGCATAAACGAGTAGCGCAGACGTTCCATAAGGTCGTTCTCCTCGGGGGTGAGTGCATACGGGTTGGAAGGGTCGAGTGTGGGCCATAGCTTGTCCTTCATCTCGTACTCGTTGCCGTCGATGGTTATTATACCGCGCTCCTTGTCGATGAACTCCATAAGGCAACGGTCCATCATATTCCACTCGGGGTGCGCCATTGCAATCTGTCCCGAGAGCTTGAACTCTATGACCGACACGGCCTTGTGCATCTGAGCTATGAGACGCACGTCCTTATCGGTAAAATTGGTACGTTCCTCGTCGACACGCGGCTGATAAATCTCGCAGGGGTCGTCGGCATACTGCTCCATTGCAAATGTCGCAAGAGGAACCATATTTATCGCGTATCCGTCCTCGAGGGTGGTGGTATTCGCATCGCGCAGCGAGAGCCGGAGCACACTGGCAATGCAGCAGGTATTTCCTGCAGCAGCACCCATCCACAGCACATCGTGGTTACCCCAGGTAATGTCAAGGTGATGATAGTCGCACAGTGCGTCCATTATATGATGGGCTCCCGGTCCACGGTCGAAAATATCGCCCAATATGTGCAGGCGGTCGATGGTGAGACGCTGTATGAGATAGCAGAGGGCTGTGATAAAGTGGTCGGCCCTGCCGGTATCTATGATTGTACGTACGATGGCATTGAGATAGGCCTGTTTGTTGCCAATATCGTTGCTCTCGTGCAGAAGCTCCTCTATGATGTAGACATACTCGTCGGGCAGGCTCTTGCGCACCTTTGAACGTGTGTATTTCGACGATACGTCGCGGCACACTTTTATGAGCCTTGCAAGCTGTGTCTCATAGTAATTCTCTATGGGGCAGCCGGCCAGCTTCACCTGCTTGAGCTTCTCCTCGGGATAATATATGAGCGTACAGAGGTCCTTTATCTCATCCTCGCCTATAGTGTCGCCAAAAAGCTCGTTCACCTTGCGCTTGATATTTCCCGACGCATTGCGCAGCACGTGCTGAAAAGCCTCGTGCTCGCCGTGAAGGTCGGCAAGATAGTGCTCTGTGGGCTTGGGAAGATGCAATATTGCCTCGAGGTTTATAATCTCGGTTGTTACACTCGACACAGTGGGAAAATCGCGTGCCAGGAGACGCAGGTATCTGAGATCCTCTCTTACCTCTTCGATTGTGATGTGCGGTTTAGACATAATTCCGTTGTTTTTTACATACGCCCTGCCCCGACGCACACATTATATGCACCGGGAAAAAGTCTAGGCAAATTTATATCTATTTTTTCAATTGGCAAACTTTATTAGGACAACTTAGAAGCTGTTTAAATTTATATCGTTAAGTTTTTTATAGGTCAAAAATAGTGCCAACGAGCAAAACGCAAGTTTACTTGCAGTTTTTCGGCGAGTGCAGCCTATTTTGGCGCAATGCAAAAGTGGAATGTTTTATT
>JAFZIA010000061.1 GCA_017554605.1 Bacteroidaceae bacterium | reverse complement strand
GGCAGGGCGGACAAAAAGTAGGATAAAACCTTTGTAATTATTTGATTTACATATCTTTGTAAAGATTATTATTGATATGCTAAAAAAAATGCTTTTATTGTAGGTCTTCCAATGTGGTCAAGAATGGTCTGAGAGGGCGAAAACAAATGTACAAATGTAAGGATTGTGGCAAACAATTCATAGGTGGTGAAAGACGTAATAAATCACAAGTAATAACCGATTACATAGAGGGTAAACAAACTCAATTACAGCTTGCTGTAAAATACAATATTTCTGAGAGAACAGTCCGCAGAGATTTGAAAGGAATGCGCTTTGTACATAAGATTGCAAAATACAAGGACGTAACCATACAGCTAGACACCACATATTGGGGCAGGAACTTCGGCCTAATGGTCATTAAAGATGCCCTTCGCAACAAAGTACTATGGCATAAATATGTCTACAGTGAAACTATAGCTCAATATATGGAAGGCATATCCTGGCTCAAGTCTCAAGGATTCAAAATATACGGTGTTGTTATTGACGGTATGCGCGGCTTAGCACAAGCATTATATCCTATTCCCGTCCAAATGTGTCAATTCCACCAGATACTTATCACACGCAGATACCTGACTCAAGAACCAGACCTTGATGCCTCAATCGAACTTTTGGATTTGGTTAAGAGTATCACGAGAATGGACAAGGAAAGTTTTGTTGGCGCATTTAACGAGTGGTATGAAAGATATAAGGATGTATTGGACGAGCGTGTTCAGGATAAAAGAATTAAGCGTCATACTCCTCCTTATATGCGCCCAAGATTGCGCAGCGCATATCTCAGTCTTAAACGTAATATGCCGTTGCTGTGGACTTTTTACGACCACCCTGAAACAGGACTACCAAACACAAACAATGCTATTGAAGGTCTATTTTCAGACATAAAAGGTAAATTGAGGGTGCATAGAGGTATAAGTAAGGATAACAGAAAGAAATTGTTGGATGAATATATTATGAGGCATTATTAGTCGCAAAATCTCTCAGATGAGCGCGCTCATCTGAGAGATTTATCCTACTTTTTGTCCTATAAGAGTTTTAGGGGATTAATTCATCCTACTTTTTGTCCGGGTAACCAAAAAATCAAGTAAACTTGTTTTTTCTTCGCTCGCCTTTCACTATCTTTGTATTCCCACAGATTATTATTTGGAATTATGGAGAATTATATAGTTTCGGCACGTAAGTACCGTCCCGATACATTCGATACGGTTGTTGCACAAAAATCGCTCACAACAACACTAAAAAATGCTATTCAGAGCGGGAAACTGGCCCACGCCTATCTCTTCTGCGGTCCGCGAGGAGTGGGAAAGACCACCTGTGCGCGTATCTTTGCAAAGACAATAAATTGCGAGCATCTCACGCCCGACGGCGAGCCTTGCAACGAGTGCGAGTCGTGTATCTCGTTCAACCAGCAGCGCTCGTTCTCAATCTATGAGCTCGATGCGGCAAGCAACAACTCGGTCGACGACATACGTTCGCTCAATGAGCAGGTGCGCATACCGCCTCCTCACGGCCGTTACAAGGTGTATATTATCGACGAGGTCCATATGCTCACGACGCAGGCATTCAACGCCTTCCTCAAGACGCTCGAGGAGCCGCCTGCGCACGCTATCTTTATCCTGGCGACAACCGAGAAGCATAAGATTATACCCACAATACTCTCGCGCTGCCAGATATATGACTTCAGCCGCATAGAGAGTGCCGATATTATAGCCCACTTGCAGCAGATTGCCGCGAAGGAGGGGCTTAATGCCGAGTATGAGGCGCTGCGCATCGTGGCTCAGAAGTCGGACGGCTGTATGCGCGATGCTCTCTCGCTTTTCGATCAGATGGTGAGTTTCACGCAGGGCGACCTCACTTATTCAAAGGTGATTGAGAGCCTGAATGTGCTCGACTACAACTACTATTTCCGCTTCACCGATTATATCTTGGAGGGAAATATCTCCCAGGCGCTGCTGCTCTTCAACGAGGTGCTTGTCAAGGGTTTCGAGGGCAGTATCTTTGTCGAGGGTGCGGCGTCGCACTTCCGCGACCTTCTTGTGGCGAGCGACCCTGCCACTGTCCCTCTTTTCGAGGGCAGTGCCGAACTTTGCGCCCGTTACACGGCCCAGGCAGCAAAATGTGCTCCAAAGCTCCTTTTCCGCGCCATAAAATTGTGCAGCGACTGCAGTGCGGGCTACCGTGCAAGCCGCAACAAGCGTCTCTTGGTGGAGCTTACGATAATCCAGCTCTCGCAACTGGCCTCGGACGATGCCGAGGAGGCTGGTGGGCGTCGCCCTAAGCAGTTAAAACCAATATTCAGTAATCCTGCAGCAATGCAGGCTCAGGCCACTGTGCAGCAAAGTGCAGCACCGGCTGCAGCCGTTCAGGCATCTTCTGCACCCGCAACGCAAAGGGCAGCCGTACAGCAGGCGCCTATGCAACAAACGGTTCAGCAACGTCCCGCAGAGCCTGAGCAGAGAAACATTCCTGTAAATGCCAATGTGGCGCGTCCTGTGCCGCAGGGACGTCCCGAGGCGTTGCGTCCGCGTCCTGCGCAGGCAGGTGGACCTACGCTCGGAGGTATGTTCCGCTCAACAATGGGCGCAATGCAGCAGCCCCAACAAAAGCAGGCTGCAGATACGGCTGCGGTTTCACACACACAGCAGCCGCAGGTTGTAAAGAGGGTGACAAGCGAGGAGCTTGTGCAGGCGTGGGTATCTTTTGCAATGACCCTGCCCGATAATGAGCGTGCTCTTGCCGACCGTATGAGGATTATCCTGCCCACCCTGCAGGATAATGACACGTTCTCCATTGTTGTCGACAACCAGCACGTTGCGGCAATGTTCGAGGGGGAGTCCAAGCGTATATTGGGCGCTCTTGAGGGGTTGCTCGGCGGTGCAAGAATGCGTATGCGCGTAGATGTCAATCAGGTGGTTGTGCAGCGCCACGTGTACGACCGCACCAAGCAGTATGAGATTCTCAAGGAGAAGAACGGCCTTGTGGGCAAGCTGCGCGATGCCTTCGGGCTCGAGCTTTCATAGAACAAGCGTTGCTGTCACGGCCTGTTGCCGCTGCATCCGTTTCCCTGTTCCGCCTCTATCGAGTGCAGCAGTCTCTCAATGTCGCGTTGCAGCCATTTGTATTGTTGCGACTCCTTGTAGTATGTGCCCTTGCTCAGTATGAGCGCGACGTCGCATTGGCTGTGCCTGTAGGACGAGAGCTCGTTGCTCATCTGCTGGCGGTGGCAGGCGTAGCGCTGTATCTCTGTCTCGCGCTTGTTGCGCAGGTAGCGGCATATCGGCTTCAGGATATGCAGCACCACACGGTCCATTATGTGATGTCCCTGTATGTACATATAGGTATCTTCCTCCACAATGCCAAGCTGTGCAAATTCCTTTTTCATCTCCTCAATCTTGGGGAGCAGATGGGGCATATTCTTCTCCAACAGGCCCAATTTGTGCTTTACGCGCATCGCGAGCTGCTTCAAGGAGTGCTCGGGGCGGTCGGTGGTGAAGGAGGTGAGGCGCACAATCTCGCAGAACTGCTGCATACTCATTGTGTTGAGGTCGCGCTCACGGTACAGGAGTATGTTCCACAGGAACAGCGGGTAGCAGATGCGCGAGTACAGCTTCATAAAGGAGGGGAAGTCTATCACGTCAATGTCGTTGAGCGTGCTCTGTACGCACACGCGCTTGAGCCCCTCGCTGTAGCATTTGAAATTTTCTATTGCGTAGGCGTATGTGTGCAGTATGTAGGGGTTGTCTATTATCTTGCGCGAGCAGTCGGTTGCTCCCTGCAGCAGATAGTCGTAGTCGCTGTCGACGCACGCTATCATATTTTTTCCTATTCCTTTCCCCAGCATATTCATCATTGCGCGCTTCTTGCCCTTCGTGAGGCTTGTGCGTGCCGGCAGCAGCACCTCGAAGTGGAACTTGTCGCTCTCGTAGTCGTCCAGCACCGAGCGCCAGAAAGAGATGTCATCGTAGCTCTCCACGTATGCTACGATGCGTGTCTTTGCTCTTTTGGGCCGCAGGGCGTTGGCTGCTGCCAGAAAGTCGGAGTTCAGGTATTGCGAGAGCTTTTTCATCTGCTCTTTGTTTGTGCGTGCTATACTGTGATGTCTTCAATCTCGGTAACGGCGTCGAGCCAGCCGTCCATAATTATGGCGGGGGAGTGTGTGCAGAGAATTATCTGTGCATTGGGGTTAAGGGTGTGTACAATGCTTATGAGGCGTTGCTGCCACTCTATGTGCAACGATATTTCGGGCTCGTCCATAAACAGCACCGAGGGGCGGCACTCCTGTACAAGGGCTGTGAGCATTATCACCAGCAGTTGCTTCTCGCCGCTCGACAGTATATAGGGCGGTATTGTTTCGCCATATTGGTTGAAGAAGATTTCGTTCTTGCTGCGTACGATGGTCTTTCCGGTGGCGGCAAACAGCTCGTCGATAAGGTCTTGAAATACTTTCTTGGGCTTTGTGAGCTCTGTTGCCAGGCGCTGGTCGTCGGGATTGCCCGATGTGAGCAGCGATATTATCCTGTTGCCTATGTTCACCTGGTAGTTGAGGTAGCGGCGCTGCAGGTGGTAGAGCTGCCAGTCGAGTTCGGTGCGCACCTCAGCACCCGATATTTTCTCGAGCAACTCGCTGCTGAGCATAGGACGGTCGATGCTGCTTATAACGTCAAAAGGTATTATGGTGGCGTCCTCGGGGCAGAAGGTTATCTTCACTCCTTCGTGCGGGGTGCGCGTTACGTGGCGCTCGTGCATAAACTTTAGGTGGGCTGCCGAGCGCTTTATTATGGTGCTCTTGCCCACTCCGTTGCTTCCGCTCAGGATATTTACACCCGGACGGAGCTCCCACAGAATGTGCTTGCGGTTGCTCCACAACGATTCAATCTCTATGCTCTTGATGTATTGTGCCTGTTTCTCCATAATAGAAAGGGTCTTTTCTTTATCTTCGCTCATCTGCAAAAATAGTATTTTGTTTCTCCGCTGCAAGCCCTCTGCATATAATATTTGTAAAATTTCATCTTTTTATTGCGCAATTGAACAATTTTATTCCTATTTTCGCATATCGGGTAATCCTGTTCGGGCACGCGGTGTCCTTTGGGCAATTGCCGTGCATAAGGTTATCTGTACAATGATTTTATTCATCATAAAAATGTGGCAGTATGGTAAGGATTTTCTGTAAGAACAATGGAGAGAGCAAGGACTTCAAGTCGGGTGTTACACTTTTGGATATATTCAAGGGCTTTGGACTCAGTTTGCCGTACGATGTTGTTGCGGCCCGCGTGAACAATGTTGTAGAGGGTCTTACCTATCGTGTGTACCGCAACAAGGATATTGAGTTTCTCGATATTACCTCGGAGCAGGGAATGAGAATGTATGTCCGTTCGCTCACGTTTGTGATGATGAAGGCGATGGACGAGCTCTTCCCCGGCAGGGTTGTGCGCTTTGAGAATCCTATTTCCAACGGGTATTATTGCCGTATGGAGACCGAACTTACCGAGAAGGAGGTTGATGCCGTGCGCGAGGCTATGCGTGCGATAATTGCCCGCGATATACGTTTCAAGCGTGTCGATTGCCGTACGGACGAGGCCAAGGAGGTCTTTACAAGGATAGGCAGGCTCGACAAGGTGCGCCTGCTCGAGACCTACGGCTCGCTCTACTCGGGATATTATATGCTCGAGGATTATATCGACTACTACTACGGCGGACTGCTGCCGAGCACGGGCTATATAAAGCTGTTCGAGATTGAAAAGTTCGGCGAGGGTGTGCTGCTGCGTGTCCCCGACCGCCAGCGTCCAATGTCGCTCGAGGATAAAGTCCCGCAGGACAAGCTGCAGGACCGCTTCACCGAGCGCCTGCGTTGGCATCAGGTGATGGGCGTAGAGACTATCGGCGACTTCAACAAGGCTGTGCTTGCCGGTCACGGAGTGGACCTTGTGAACGTCTCCGAGGCGCTGCAGGAGAAACGCATTGCATATATTGCCGAGGAGATTAAGGCACGCGGGGCAAGAGTGGTGCTCATTGCCGGCCCCTCGTCATCGGGAAAGACAACCACCAGCAAGCGCCTGAGCGTGCACCTTATGGCGTGCGGACTGAAGCCATATGCAATTTCGCTCGATGACTTTTTCCTCAACCGCACCGATACTCCGCGCAAGGAGGACGGCGACTACGATTTTGAATCAATCTACTCGATAGACCTCCCCTTCTTCAACGATTCGCTCAACAGGATTCTTGCAGGTGAGGAACTGCTCCTCCCGCACTATAATTTCCAGACGGGCAAGCGTGAGTTCCTGGGCAACAGGATTAAGCTCACCCCGCAGATGGTGCTTGTAATTGAGGGTACGCACGGACTGAACCCAATGCTCACTGCACAAATTCCCGAGGAGGAGAAATTCCGTGTCTACGTATCGGCTCTCACCTCCATCAAACTCGACTACCACAACTATATTCCCACGTCCGACAATCGTCTGTTGCGCCGTATGCTGCGCGACTACAAGTATCGCGGATACTCGGCTGTGGAGACTATAAGCCGTTGGGGTGATGTGCGTGCGGGCGAGGAAAAGTGGATATTCCCCTATCAGGAGAATGCCGATGTGATGTTCAACTCGGCACTGCTCTATGAACTTGCCGTGCTCAAGCCCCACGTGGAGCCGTTGCTGCGCAGGGTCCCGCAGAATATCGAGGAGCATTCTGTTGCCCGCAGCCTTTTGAAAATTCTTGAATATATAGTACCTTTGCAGGATACTGAACTGCCGCCCACCTCGGTTATTCGCGAATTCCTTGGCGGAAGCAGTTTTACTTACTGATTTTTACCTGCCTGTAGCATAAATATGAAGAACATAGCAGCAAAAATAACAACGCTTTTCCTTTTTTTAGTATTGTTGTCCGCCAATGCGGGCGCACAGAACAGTGTCGACGATATGCGTGCCCGTGCAAGGGCTATGCAGCAGCAGATTGCAGCCAAGGAGAAGATTCTGCTCTCCTCGCAAAAGGACCTGAGGAGCAAGATGCAGAACCTCGACCTGCTTACGGCGCAGATTAAGGAGCGCAAGGCTCTTGTTGCTATGCTGCGCAAGGAACTCGACGCAATAAACGACTCGATAGCAACGATAGACCGCGAGGTGAGGTTGCACGAGGCGCTTGTGGATTCTGCCCGCAGCGAGTATGCCCGCTCGTTGCGTGTGGCGCGCAACTATGGCTCTTTGAAGAACAAGCTGCTCTTTATAGTGTCGGCAAACGACTTCAATGCAATGGTGCGTCGCTACCGCTATGTGCGCCAGTATATGAATGCACACCGCGATAAGGCCGAGGAGCTGAAGATACGCATTGCCGCTCTTGCGGCCGAGAGGGCGCTTGCCGACAGTGTAAGGGCCGAGAAGCAGCAGACGATTGCCCTGCAGAATGCCCAGCAGCACGAGCTGGAGCTGCTCGAGGGTGAACAGCGCCGTCTGATAAACGACCTGCGCCGCGACTCGAACAAGGTGAACAAGGAGCTGAAAAAGCAGAAGCAGCAGCTTGCGGCAATAAACAAGGAGATTGACCGCCTTATCAACCTTGAGCTTGCAAAGCGCCGTAAGGCCAAGGCGGCGGCAAAAAAGAAAGGCGCGAAAGGAGAGGGCACAACAAATGCCAACACCGAGGTTGCAAAGCTAAGCGGCTCTTTTCAGCAGAACAAGGGTAAGCTGCCTGCGCCCATTACTGGCCCTTATCATCTTGTGTCGGGATTCGGATTGCAGAATGGTGTTGCAGGTAAAGGACAGGTGATGGTCGACAATGGCGGTATTATTCTACAGGGTGAGAGCGGTGCACAGGCACGCTGTATATTCGACGGCGAGGTTATTGTGGTGTACACACGCGAGGACTATGCGCTTGTAATTGTGGAGCACGGGAAATATATGTCGGTATATTGCCAGTTGGACAAGATACACGTGAAGAAGGGCGACAAGGTGAAGGCCGGTACTATCATCGGCAATGTTGCAAGGAATGCTTCGGGACACACCCGATTGCTTTTCCAGCTATATATCGATAGAAAGAAAGTGAACCCCGCAAATTGGCTGAAGCTGTAATAATACTTCTAAATAAGAGCAGTGATATTGAATGATATTTCCTCGTGAACTGAATTTTTTATAAATCAAATAGGTGCCTATTTCGTAGTTCGAGCAAAGAAGAATCTACAATGCAAGACCATCAAATGGAAACGCCGACTACCTAAAAATGTACTTTCTGATTGTACAATTGAATTGACTAATTATAAGTCTTCAAATGACTATCCGAAGCAATTAAGGTTTGTGCGTTACTATGATGCGGAGCAAGATAGAGAGTTTGTATTTCTTACGAATGCAACTCACATTTCTTCGCTTGTTGTTGCTGAACTCTACAAGAATCGCTGGCAAATAGAACTGTTCTTCAAGTGGCTCAAGCAGCACCTCAAGATAAATACGTTTTGGGGCACTACGGAGAACGCAGTGAGGATACAAATCTATATTGTCATCACTACTTACCTCTTGGTTTCAATCGTCAAACACGATATGCAAATCGACAGAAGTATCTATGAAATCTTGCAGATTTAGAACATTTCGCTGACTGACAAAACGCACTTGAAAGACCTCTTCGACAAAACTAAATTTCAATATGAAAAAGAACTTCTCGACTTTAATGAGTCAGTTTTATTTAATGTTTAACCTGTCCCTAATTTTTATGGGACACTAATGAGTTGCAAATAAAATGTTACTTGCAGTTATCGGTTAGAATTGCGATTTCCTTTAATATGTAGGATGTAATTTAACGACAGTATTTAGAATGGCAAGAAGAATGTATACGAATAAAGGGATATGTATATACTGTTGCAGGAGAACTCTTGAAGTTGCATTTGACACAAACCTATCCTCTTATGAATATGCTGAAAAATTAAACCACCAAACCCATAGCACATCATGAGTTATGAGTAAGGTGGTTCTTTTTTTCTTTATTTTAATCGTAGGTTACGACAGGAAAAGGTCGTCCATATCTATTTTTGCTATAATATGGTTGTTGTACATTCCGTTTTTTATTCCAATGTTGAGAAATCAATATCGGGAGCCTCGGTAACATTTCCTGTACGCTCGAACCAAGTATCTGTATTTAAGTTCTCGTCGAAGAATCCGCCCATAGAAAGGTAGTAACCGCAATCAGATATGCCTCCTGTGTAATCAAGGCGCATTCTTGCACGACCCGTAGCATCGCAAGTAAAACGTGCTTTTGTTAAGGGGACCCACTCTCCACTAGTCGTACGTGCCCATTGATTCTGGTAATATGCCTTACGGTTTATATATCCCATTCTGGGGTTGAAATTCTCCAAGAATGAGTGTGCGTTGGTGTACCAGGTTGTAGTATTCGGGCGGCGCCACGACGCAACAAGCACCCATTTGTTTTGGTGGTTGTCGTAGAAGTAGGCGGTATAAACTGTCTTGTTGTTTTTTTCGGGGTGCACGCCCATAAGGAAACGACAGCGTTCTCCAGCCTTCCAGTCGTAGTGCATATAACTCTGGCCACCAGAGCCTTCGTTGCCGAATTCACCAATCTTTGTATTTTCTCCTTTCTTAATGAGTTCTACACGCAGTGAATCTGGAATTTCTGCTGGGTTATCGGTTTCAAATGGACTCCACACAGAAAATAGTATTCTGCGAGGTTGGGGCGTGTTGTTTTGCATACCAAAATAGCCTTCACTAAAGCCGCAAGCCATATAGTAGCTGTGGGGTATATCTCCCTCTTCGGGTACAACAACTTCGTTGTAGAACCATTCTACATTCTCGCTTGGCAAGGTGTAACCCAAGTGTACAGAAGGGCCGCGGCGCCCAAAATGTGTGCTAAACTTATCGTCAACACAAACAATAGGTATAATTTCGCCCCCGACAAGCAGTGCTTCTATGTTTCCGAAATCCTCTCCTTTGTTAATCTCTTTGCCACGGATGTCCACTTTAATATATTGCGCTTTCTTCACCTTAAAGGTTCCAACCTTAACATTTGAATATTCATCGCTATTGAGTGTTATTTCTTTCTCTTTACCAAACAAAGATACCTCTATGGTTGAGTGGCCTTTTGCCTTTAAGGCTACGTTCATGTTACCGCTCTTTTCTGCTTTGAAGTAGAAACTGATTATAGTTTCGGGGTTGCGCCAATTGCGTATCGCCGAATTTCCCTCGTCGATAAATGCTTTGGATTGGCTTTCGTTCACATCGGAAGTTATATAAGCGTTACCCGATAGCCCAATGTGATTAACAACACTCTCTTCTTGTGTACAGCCGACAAATAACAGCGGGAAGAACACAATTGATGCCAATTTTAAGATTATATTTTTCATAGATAAAGTTTATTGTAAGTTACACAAATATTTTTTATCATCAGTCTGTAAGAGGGTGACCCAAAAGTACAAAGGGTCATCCTCATTTTGTATGTAATGCTCGTGACTGCACTTATCCCTTGAGCAGTGCTATAAGCTCGTCGATATTCATACTCTTCTGCTCGCCGCTCTCCATATTCTTTACGGCAATGGTGCCCTCGTTCATCTCGTTCTCGCCAACTATTGCAACGTAGGGGATATTGTGGTTGTTGGCATATCCCATCTGCTTCTTCATCTTGTCGCTGCTGGGGTAGAGCTCGGCCGATGCTCCTGCGGCACGTAACTTGGCAAGCAGTCCAAGGCAGTGGAGTGCCTCCTTCTGGCCAAAGTTCACGAACATAAGCTGTGTTGTCTGTATCGAGTCCTTGGGGTAAAGGTCGAGCTGGTTCATCACGTCGTATATGCGGTCGGCACCGAAGGAGATACCTACGCCCGATACGCCGTCCATTCCGAATACTCCTGTGAGGTTGTCGTAGCGTCCGCCACCGCTTATGCTGCCTATTGCAACGTCAAGTGCCTTTACCTCGAGGATTGCACCTGTGTAGTAGTTGAGGCCGCGTGCAAGGGTGAGGTCGAGCTCTACGGCGCTGTTTATGTCGAGTGTGGCAATGGTGTCGAGGATAAAGCTTGTCTCCTCCACGCCCTTCTCGCCCGTCTCGTTGCCTGCGAGTACACTGGCTATTGTGGCGAGCTTCTCGCTGTTGCCACCTTGCGCTTGCAGAATGGGCAGGAGCTTCTCAATGGCCTCGTCGCCGATGCCTTTCTGCTTGAGCTCGGCAATAACGCCGTCGAGCCCTATCTTGTCGAGCTTGTCAATGGCTACGGTGATGTCGATAATCTTGTCGGGCTCACCGATGACCTGTGCGATGCCTGCAAGAATCTTGCGGTTGTTGAGCTTTATTGCCACGCGTATGCCAAGCTTGCCGAATACGTGGTCGATGAGCTGTATGAGCTCAACCTCGTTGATGAGCGAATTGTTGCCTATCACGTCGGCATCGCACTGGTAAAACTCACGGTAACGTCCTTTCTGAGGACGGTCGGCACGCCACACGGGCTGTATCTGGTAACGCTTGAAGGGGAAGGTGAGCTCGTCGCGGTGCATCACAACGTAACGGGCAAAGGGTACTGTGAGGTCGTAGCGCAGGCCCTTCTCGCAGAACTTTGATGCAAGCTTGCTGGCGTTGCGGCTGAGCAGTTCCTCGTCGGTAATTCCGTTGAAGTAGTCGCCCGAGTTCTGTATCTTGAAGAGCAGCTTGTCGCCCTCGTCGCCATATTTTCCCATAAGGGTAGAAAGGTTCTCCATTGCGGGAGTCTCTATCTGCTGAAAGCCGAAGAGGTGGAATGCCTTGCGTATCGTGTCGAATATATAGTTTCTTTTGGACATCTCGATGGGCGAAAAATCGCGTGTGCCCTTAGGTATTGATGGTTTTGCTGCCATTGTGTAGTTTGTGTTTTTAGGGGCTGCCTCAGTCGCGGCGGCCAAGATAAATCATTATGTAGTAAACGAGTGTGGCAAGTGACGAGAGGGCTGCAACGACGTATGTGTAGGCTGCGGAGCGCAGTGCGCTGCTTGCTGCCGAGTGGTTGCTGTAGTTGGTGATGCCTGCGCGCGACAGCCAGGCAAGGGCGCGCTTGCTTGCGTCAATCTCCACGGGGAGTGTCACAAAACTGAAGAGTGTGGTGAAGGCAAAGAGCACTATTCCTCCCAATAGTATCCCGGGGAAGCTGCTCACTGTCAATATGCCTATGAGCAGTATCCACGTCATCCAGTTCGATGCGAACGATACTATGGGCACCAGCTTTGAGCGCATTGTGAGCGGGGCGTATGCAGTGGCGTGCTGTATCGCGTGCCCGCACTCGTGTGCGGCTACGGCTGCTGCTGCCACGCTCGACGAGCGGTATACTCCCTCGCTCAGGTTCACTGTCTTGGTTGTCGGGTTGTAGTGGTCGGTGAGCTGGCCTGGGGTGCTTGTCACTGTAACGTCGTATATGCCGTTGTCGTGCAGCATCTTCACTGCTACGTCGCGGCCTGTCATTCCGTTGCCCAGTGGCATCTGCGAGTATTTCTTGAACTTGCTTTGCAGGTTCATCTGTACAATGTAGCTTACGATGGCTATGCCTATGAACAGTATGAAATAGCTCATAGAGCCTCCACCGCCGTAGTAGCCTACGCTGGCCTGTGCTGCTATTGAAAAGATTTGTAGTATGCTCATTGTTGTCCTTATGTTTATTGATAAACACTCCGGCGTGCCATTTTGATTAGCGGGTCTGCCGTCTCTCGCCAATATTCATAGTCAAGCGGTTGCATCAAAAGTTTATTTTGGCGCAACCGCTTGGGAAATCAGTGTAATCAGATATTGCGTGTGATGGTCTGCTCGCGGTCGGGGCCTATCGATACGTACTTCACGGGTACGCCCAACTGCTCCTCGAGGAACTTGATGTAGTCGACAAACTCCTTGGGGAGGTCTTCCTCGCGTGTAATCTTTGTGAGGTCGCACTGCCAACCCCTGAGCTCGGTGTAGATGGGCTCCACATCGCTTATGTCGTATGGGAGATGGTCAACTGTCTCGCCGTTCTTCTTATATGCCACGCAGGCCTTTATTGTGGGGAATGTGTCGAGCACGTCGCTCTTCATAAGTATGAGGTGTGTCACACCATTCACCATTATTGTGTATTTGAGGATTACAAGGTCAATCCAGCCGCAGCGGCGTTCGCGTCCTGTTACTGCGCCGTACTCGTGACCTCTGTCGCGCATCTCCTTGCCCACCTCGTCGAAGAGCTCTGTGGGGAAAGGACCCGAGCCTACACGTGTGCAGTAGGCTTTTGTGATACCGTATACGTCGCCAATTCTGTTGGGAGCGATACCCAATCCTGTACAAGCACCTGCGCACACTGTGTTCGATGATGTAACGAAGGGGTAGCTGCCAAAGTCAATGTCGAGCATACTTCCCTGTGCACCCTCGCCGAGCACGCTCTTGCCCTCGTCCATAAGGTCGTTTACAAACTGTTCGCTGTCGATGAGGCGGAACTCCTTGAGGTATGCGATGCCCTCGAGCCATTTTGCCTCCATCTCTGTTATGTCGTAGCTGTAATTGAGGTTCTTGAGAATCTGCTCGTGGCGTGCCTTTGCCTGTGCGTATTTCTCCTCGAAGTTTTCGAGAATGTCGCCCACGCGCAATCCGTTACGGCTTATCTTGTCGGTGTATGTGGGGCCGATGCCCTTGCCTGTCGTACCCACCTTGGCATCGCCTTTGGCTGCCTCGTATGCAGCGTCGAGGATACGGCCTGTGGGCAATATGAGGTGTGCCTTCTTCGATATGAAGAGGTTCTTCTTGAGGTTGTAACCTGCCTTCTCAAGCTCCACTGCCTCGCCCATAAAGAGTGCGGGGTCGAGCACAACGCCGTTGCCGATGATGTTGGTCTGCTCGCCCTGGAAGATACCCGAGGGTATTGAGCGGAGAACGAATTTCTTGCCGCCGAACTCCAATGTGTGTCCTGCGTTGGGACCGCCCTGGAAACGTGCCACTACATCGTATTTGGGGGTTAGTACGTCTACAATCTTACCTTTTCCCTCGTCTCCCCACTGGAGACCCAGAAGTACGTCAACTTTTTTCTTCATATTAGTATGTTTTTTATCGTTTTTCCTTTTCTTGTCCTCACTGCCTGCTCTTCTGCTTGCGGCGCTTGGCTGTGCGCGTACATTTGCTGCATAGTCCGTACACGTAGAGTGAGTAGTGGGTGAGGTTGAATTTCTTTATGTTGTTGCTTATGTCTTCTTTTATCCTTATGTTCTTTATTTCGGTCACTTTATTGCAGTTGGTGCATATTGTATAGCCGAGCTCCCTGCCGAAGCACTTCTCGTACCGCGATTCTCCTGGAAACTGGTGGTGTATGACAAGGTTCGCATTTATGAGCAGGGCGATGGTGTTGTACACTGTTGCGCGGCTCACGTGGAATTTGTCGTTCTTTTCCAGATGCGACAGGAGTGTCTCAATGTCGAAGCTGCCTTCCATCGTGTATATGGCATTGAGGATTGCGTGGCGCTCGGGGGTGCTGCGTAGCTTGTTGCTCCTGAGGTAGTCGCCGAATTGTTGCTTTACTGCATCGTCAATCTTGCTGCTTTCCATCTGTCATATACTGTTACAGGGTTCTCTTCTTTGTAGGTCCTATATATTAAAAAGTTCCTTTAGTTTGCGGTGTTTCTTTATCTTTTCTTCGTCGGGCTGTGCTGTGTCGATGAATATCGAGAAGGTGTTGTAGGCCCGTTGCTTCACAACTGTGCTTGTCGCGCTCCCGTCGTCCAGCGCCTGCGCGGTTACGTTTATGTATCTCTCCGTCTGTGCGCTGTCCATCACCGCTCCTTTGCGCAGCAGGTGGGCAATGGCCGAGAATCCGCAATAGGCTGCAATGCTCTCCTGCTGTCCCGCCCAGGCCAGGGCGTTGTCTACGGCGTCGGGTATGTTGCACAGCAGGTGCATCGACAGGTGGTCGGCAAGCTCGGTATATCGGGCGGTGGCTATCCACCCGTTTGCGTCGTCTGCGGTAAACTCCCCGGCTGGCATTGTGAGGATTGCTATCATACGGCACTCGCGTATGTCCTCCTGCCACAGGGCTCTCGCGAGCTCTCTGTCCTTGCCGTATTGTGCGGCAATCTCCTTTATGCGGGGTATCTCCACCCCGAAGTTTATCTTATAGTCCAGTCCCTGGCGGCGCTGCAGTGTCGACACCACTCCGTTCATTGCAAGCCTCAGGCTTTTCTTTATCTCTCTTATCTTGTCGCTTGTCTGTTGCTCCATAGGCCGTTTGCTCACTTTGTGTGCTTCTTGCGATAGCCGTTGGGTGTCTCGCCCATAATGCGGTAGAACGATGCGTAGAACGATTGCCTGTTGGCAAAGCCCACTGAACTGCCAATTTCCTCTATTGTCATATTGGCGTAACGCTTGTCCTTCATCTTGTGCAGAGCCTCTTTTATGCGGTATTCGTTTATAAGGCACGAGAAGTTGGTGTTGAACCTGGAGTTTATCACAGCCGATATGTAGCGTGTGTTGGTCTCAAGCTCTGCTGCAAGTCCTTTTGCCGAGAAATCCTTGTCGCGGTATCTTTTCTCTACAATTATGATGTTTACGATGCGGTCGTACAGCTCGTCGGCAAGCTCTGCTCGTATGAGCGAGCGGTAGGCTGCATCTTTTTCTTTCTTTTCCCTTATGTTATAGGGCGTTTGTGTATTTTCTTGCATTTTTGTCACGTTATATTTCCAATGTTGCCCAAAATTACAATATTTTTTTACAATAAAGAAACGATAGGCCGATATTTTTTTGTCCGTGCTTCTGCGCTGCCGTCGGTGTGTGCGGGCCGGGGATTATTTTGCTGTTGTTTTCTGGTACAGCAGTATGAGTTCTTCCTTGTCGTAGCCCAGCGCCGCTGCTTTGTCGAGTGCCCTGCGTGCTTCGGCTTTTTTCCCTTTGCGTATAAGCAGGCGGGCCAGTGCCGCCTGATATGCGGCTGTGTCGGGGGCAAGCTCAATGGCGCGTTCAATATCCATAAGGGCAAGCTCTGTCTGTCCCTCGCTGCTCTCAATGTTGCTGCGTGCGTAGTAGTACTCTGCGTTGTCGGGCGATGAGTCTATGAGTATGCCCATAAGCATCAGGCTCTCGTTCAGGCGTCCTGCCTTGTGGTAGAGCAGGGCAAGGGAGAGGCGTGCCTGGTCGTTGCCGGGCTCAATGGAGAGCAGCCTGTTGTAGTCGGCGTATGCCTTGTCATACTCTTGTCTGCTGCCGCGGATATATGCACGCATAAAGAGTGCGTGTGTGTTGCGGGGCTCAATGTCGAGCGTGCGGCTGTAGTCGGCAAGGGCGCTGTCGAGCTCCTCGCTCTCTACATATACCCTGGCGCGTTGTAGCAGAATGGCGGCCGACTGTGTGTTGTATCTCAGTGCGTGCGTGTAGGAGCTTATGGCGTCGTGCCTGTTGCCGGCGTTCCACTGCGCGTATGCAAGGTTGCTGTACGCGTATTCGTTGAGCTTGTTGTCGGGCTCGAGTGCTATTGCTTGCTGCAGGAGTCTTATTGCCTGTGCATATTCCTTGTTTCCAAGGCTCTGTGTGCCCCATTCGAACAGTTGGTCGTAGCTCTGTGCCCACGTGGCTGTGAAAAACAGGAGTGACAGTATTGTTGTGTATAGGCGTTTCATCTATTTTCTTTTTTTTCTGCCGCTAAGATAATACTTTGCTGCGGTTGTTTCAATTTTCGTCGGCAAGATTTAATGCTTTATAACATTGGAGGCTCTTCCCTTTTGCGTGAGCTTGAGCCTCATTGTTGCGCTGTTGTAGTTGTAGGATATTGGGGTTTATGGGCCTTCCGGGCTCAGGTTGAGTGAAAATGATGTGCAAAAAATGTTTTTTTTCTTTTCTATTCTGCTTTTTTGCAAAAGATGTGTTATCTTCGCAGCCGGAAATAAGTTTTGCCCTTTATGGGCTTTTCTGCTCTCGTAGTTCAATGGATAGAATGCGGCTCTCCTAAAGCTGAGATACGAGTTCGATTCTCGTCGGGAGTACTTGACGGGATTGGAATGATTTCCTCTCCCGTTTTTTGTATAGTTCGGCTTGGTGGATATTAATGTAGCTGCTTTTGTACACTATGCCAATAATTGTACCTGTTCTTTTGCTCTTAGAATCCAATGCCAAAATGGAGACCGATGCAGCCTGTTGCAATGGTAGGGCCAAAGAATAAATTCATATTTCTGTAGCATCTAATCTTCACACCGGGCTGCCACCCTCCAACAAACAGCACATCTCCAACATTCTCGTCAATAACCTCTTGCAGTTCTCCTGTAGCTGTGTTTTTGTGATATTTACCGCTTATCTTATAGATTCGCGCTGCACCAGCATAAATGTCGCTGTAGAATGTGAATCTCCTGCTCTTACTGGTGTGTAGGATTTTTCTGAAATGCAGTCCTGCACAGATTGAATGGAGGTCTCCTGGAGCGGCGTCGATGTAAGTGTCCCCCTGGCATACGAACAAAGACAATGAACGCTTCTCGTCAATTCTGACTCCTCCTGTGAGCATAGGCCCCGAAGTGTAAAACCCCGTATTGTATCTTACTGTAAACTCGGGTTTCCATTGTTTTACCCCCTCTTTGGAGAATGCGTATTTCCACTCGTTTGCCCAGCCCGAAATATATTCAGCCATTGTCTCCTGTGCAAATGCACTCGCGGTAATGAGAATTAAGAATGTTATAGCAATTAAGATGCGTTTCATTGTTGTTCTTTCTTAGTTTGTGATAGAGACGTGTTAAATTTCAATCGTTTAAATGCTTTGGAGTACAATTAACTTAGGCAAAGATAGACTTTTTTCTTTTTGGGATTATTCAATTTGTATGCAAAACCGATAAAATTTGCTAAAATTTTAGAATGTTAACAATTGAACCAAATTTTGGTTGACAACGGTTGACGAAAATGATGAAATAAAAAACGCTAACCACTTATAAATAAGTAATTAGCGTCTGTGGAAGTACTCGAAGCGGGACTTGAACCCGCACGGCGTATAAATGCCAAAGGATTTTAAGTCCTTCGTGTCTACCGATTCCACCATTCGAGCAACCTTAGAATATGTTGCCAACGAGGTTGGCCCCTCGTTAACGGCTGCAAAGATAAGGAGTTTTGTCAATATTACAAAAAAGTTAACCAATAAATTTTCAGTTATGAACAGTTACTATGCTGCCAGTGGTGAATACGCGGTAGCGCCACAGGACACGCGATTTACCTTCAATGGGTATTCCTCCCAAATTGAGGTCGAAGACTGTCGCGCAGTTTGGGCAGGTAGCTCGCCACAGGTGGTCGATGCTCAGGCGGTGGCGTTGCGAGTCGCAGTTGGGGCAGGCAAGGTCGTAGGCGTATATGCTGCCGTTGCTGTCGGAGATTGGACGTCCTATGATTAGTCCGCCTAATCCGTAGTAGAATTGCTGGCGGGCTTCGGCCTCGGTCAACTGGTGTATGTGCTTGTTGCCGAGTACGTCGGTGAGTTCATACGAGGGGGTGCTGCCTTGCCTACGCCTCACTGTTATGAACTCTCCCAGGTTGTTTATCTGGTTGTAGGGCGAGAAGGCTGCATCGCAGGTGAAATATACGGCGTAGCCCGAGTAGGGCGACTCTGTTTCGCAAGATGTCAGGGTCAGCGTAATGAGTATAAGTGTCAGTATATTTTTTTTCATATTATCTCTCTCTGTTGGCTCATTAACGCTGATAGGCTTTTGCTTATTGTGTCGGCTGTTGTTCTGTTATGCTTTTTTATGAGGATATGATTTCAAACACGGCATCTGTCTGCGGAATTCCTTGGTCAGTACGAGGCCGATGCTTTTATTCCCTCTCTTTGCAGCAGCTCTACAATGCGGTCGAGCTCCTCGCGTGTGGCCTTTTGCAGACCCTCTTGCGGTGTCTCGCGGTCAATGGTGTATATCATAACTTCGCGCGGGGCAATCTTCTTTACGGCCTCTATCCAGGGGAGTACGTATGTGTTGCCTGTGTTGTCCACGTTCACTCCATCGACAAAGCCTTTGAGGAACATTGTCTGTATTACAGCCTTGCCACCGAACTGTTGTAGTTTCTCTATAATGTCGGGCAGCTTGTATGCGGCATTGGGACGGTCTACAAGGGCAATATACTTGGGGTCGACGGTATCCAGTTTAAGTATGTTGTTGTCTACTTTCTTCAGTGCCTCGAATACTGCGGGGCGTGTTATCATTGTGGAGTTTGTGAGTACGCTAACCTTGGCATTGGGGAAATATTTGTCGCGCAGTGCCAGCGTGTCGTCTATAATCTGTGCGAATTGGGGGTGTACGGTGGGCTCGCCGTTGCCTGCAAAGGTGAGTACGTCGGGCGCAGTACCCTCGTCCTGCATCTTCTTCAGTTGCTGCTCGAGTGCTTCGATTACTTGTGCGTGTGTGGGCAGTGGGGTGCGGCTGCGGTGCGAACTGTTAAATCCGCACTCGCAGTAGAGGCAGTCGAATGTGCACACTTTCCCGTCGCCGGGGAGAAGGTTTATTCCTAATGAGATGCCCAGTCGACGGCTCTTTATTGGACCGAATATGGGTGAGGGGAATATTATTGTTGCCATATTTCCTGTTTTATAAAAATAACAATCGGCGATTGCTGTTTGATGCTTCTACTGCTCTTTATTGTCGTTCTCGGGCACTAAGCGGTCCTGTAGCATTCGTGCCATATACTGTTGTATTATTGCTTTTAGTTCGCGCTGCATCTGCTCTTCAACCTCGGGCTGTGTGCCTATGAGGTTATTCTGGTGCAGAGGGTCTTTGCGTACGTCGATGAGGGCTGTGCTTCTCTCACCGTCGAACTGCAGCAGGTAGTCGCCCTTGAAGTATTGGTATAGTCCTCCGAGCCAGTTTACGGCATAGCTCTCTTGCGGTGTATCGCTAAGAAGACTCTTTCCGAACGAGAGGAAATCCTTTTTATATCCAACATAGTGCAACAGCGTGGGCATAATGTCGTTCTGCTGTGCTATTAGTGTGCTGTCGATGCTTGGGGCAAACGGTTCTTTGCCTGCGGGGTCGTAGAAGATTATTGGTACTTCGAAGAAACCCGACGAGCTTTTGTACCGTGCGTCAAGTGTTTGGTTCGAGTGGTCGGCTGTAATCACGAAAAGCGTATTCTTGAACCACTCCTGCTCCTTTGCGTGGGCAAAGAACCGGCGCAGGGCATTGTCGGTGTACTGTACGCATTTGTGTATGGGCAGCTTGCCCTCCTTGTAGATGTCCTTGTACTCTCCGGGTATTGCAAAGGGGTGGTGCGACGAGGCACTGAACATTGCCGTGACAAAGGGCTCGCTGAACTCGTCCATCTTGTGTGCATAGTACTGGAAGAAGGGCTCGTCCCAGATGGCCCACGAGCCGTCAAAGTCGTCGTTGCCGCTGTAGAGTGGCGATGCGTTGTATTCGTCCATTCCAAAGTAGTCGTTGAAGCCTGTGGCCTTTGCGAATGCCTGGAAGCCCATTGAGCCGTTGGGGGCTCCGTGGAAAAAGGCGCTGTAGTAGCCCTCGCCTGCAAGCTCCCCGGCAATTCCGCTCACCTTGTTGAGCGACGAGGGGGTTACAAAGAACGGCTCCACGAACATTGGTATGCCCGAGAGTACCGACGGCATTCCGTCGATGCTCTTGCGGCCGTTGCCGTAGGAGTAGCGGTAGGTGCGGCTCACGCATATAAGTGAGTCGAGGAAGGGGGTGAGTGTGGGTGATGCGTCCCCAGGGTTGTATGCTCCTATATACTCTTTTCCGAAGCTCTCCATTATGA
This sequence comes from Bacteroidaceae bacterium, assembly GCA_017554605.1. Classification (GTDB taxonomy): domain Bacteria; phylum Bacteroidota; class Bacteroidia; order Bacteroidales; family Bacteroidaceae; genus HGM04593. The sequence goes on along the minus strand of JAFZIA010000061.1, from coordinate 21,392 downwards.
ATACCACGATATTCTTTTTCTGAGGCTCAATGACGGTGCTGTCCGATGCGTAGATGGTGCAGCCCGAGTAGTTGCGTATGGGCGAGAATATTGCCGCGAGCTCCTCCCCGTCGAAGAAATTAACCTCCTTGAAGGGGTTCTTGCCTATGGTGCGTATCATTGAGAAAGGGGTATTGAGCACTATGGCAGCCTGTCCCGGATCTACTATATACTGGTTGGCGTCGTTGAGGCTTATGGGGCGCACCGTGCGGCCTATCCCTCCGCGTATGCCGGTGATTATCAGGGGTACAGATATTACAAGCAGTGCGAAGCGCCCTATGTAGTAGCGCTTGAGCTCATTCTCGGTCCTTGCGGGGGTGTAGAGCGCGTGGAGCAGCCAGATGAGCAATACTCCTATGAGCACTAAATACCAATGGTTCACAATCTCTGTGCCGATGACCTTGCCCATATTCCCCTCGTTCGAGAATTCGGTGAAGAGCGACCACGTGGTGCGCCTGCCGGTAAAGGGTACATATACAATGTCGCACAGGTTGACGATGATGCCCAGTGCGTTGCACGCTACATACGCTCCCTTGGTTATGTGCTGCATTATTTTGCCCTCCTTGTAGTGCAAGGGCAGCAGCAGGCACAGAATGTAGAGCGCGTTGAGGTAGCACACTGCTGCGGTGTCGAAGCGCAGTGAGCCTTTGAGCATCAGCCACAGGTCGGCGCGTTGCAGTCCCTCGGCATACAGGCTGTAGTCCACTGCCACAAACAGTCCGCGGCACAGCATAAATATTGCGTATGCCAGGATAATGTTGCACAGCAGTGCTGCGAATATATTGCGTTCTTTGCCTATAATCTTCATTGTTGACAGCTTGTTATTCTTTCGAATGGATATTTTGTCCCGTCTTTCCGAAATATTTTGCGAGCACCATAAGCGATATTGAATCCTCGCGGCGCTTGTTGCGGAACTGCTCCACATATTCGTTGGCGTGCCTGATGATAGCCTTGGCCTCGTCTATGTGGCTGTTGTAATATTCGATGCGTTCCAGCAGGTCCGAGTAGTCGGGCTTGATTTCTATGTAGTGGTAGTCGGGAATGAGTGTACCCTCCATAAACCACGTCTCGTATGTGGGACGGGGCATCACTGCTATGCTGTTGCTCGACATCACCCATTTGAGGTTGCTCGCAACGTCCACGCCCTCCAGTGCCATTATGTAGCGGTAGTTGAGGTGCTCCCCGACGCTCATTCCCTTGCCTTTCCATTGGGTAGGGTTCACCGAGTGCCCCGCTGTGTCGACAAGGTCGCACATTGGGTGTCCAAACCACTTTTCAAAAAAGCGTATGCGCCCGGGCTTGCCGTTGGCGTCGCCGCGGAAGAGTATTATGTTCTTCTTCTCTTCAAAGGGAATGGTGTCTTTCACAAAAAAGAAGTGGCGCACTTTGTTCAGCTTCATCAGCACCGAGTTTGCGTTGTTGCCCCCGATGGGACGGCTCTTCACAATGGTTGGTGCATCGGGTATTGTGGTCACGTCGCCCCCCTTGAGCAACCAGCGCAGGTGGTCGGGGAAGTGACGGGTAAATTCGTATGTGTCAAAGAAATATACACTGCCGCACTTCTTGTTCTTGAGTGTGTGGCTGCCCAGTGTGGGTGCATCGTCGGGGAGTGTGGCTCCGTCGCCCAGCTTGTTGTAGTAGTCGACGCGGCTCATTATGTATTCCCTCTCGGGCGATGCGGCAATCTCCTTCAGACGGCGGCGCATAATGTGGCGCAGAATGAATTTGGGACACAGCAGCAGCGAGTAGGTGCGCAGATAGTATATCAATTTACTGTTCTTTGCCATTGGGCTGCTCTCTTATTTGAGTTTCTTTATTCCGTAGGGAGTCTCAATGATGCCGCTCTTCTTTGTCGCACGGCGTATTGCCTTGTTCTTGTCGATGGACTCCTTGGTCTTGTAGGGGCGTTTGTGGTCGAGGTGCAGCGCAATTGCACTGTATCGTATCTGTTTGGAGCGTATGCCCATATTCACAAGGCGCAGGCCGAACTCACGGTCCTGTCCGCCGTACTGCATCTCTTCGTTGAAGCCGTTGGTGCGCAACAGGTCGGTGCGCCAGCCCGAGGCATTGCAGCCGTTCCACGTTGCCTTGGCGGTTGTAATGTGGTTCATAAGGCGTGTGAACCATTTTACAGTCGACAGCTTGGTGCATTTGAACGACAGGGGCAGTCCCTGTTTGCGCAACCACGAGAGTGAGAATGCGCGCTCGCTCGAAATATCCTCGTGTGTTATTTGTTTGCTTATATCCATCGGCAACTTGAAGTAGCCGCCCGACAGAAGGTAGCCCTCCTGTGCATACTCCACGTGTGTGGCAATGAAGTCCTTGCGGGGGATACAGTCCTGGTCGGTGAATATGAGATAGTCGGCTGTGGCGGCAACGAGTGCCTTGTTCAGTATGCGCGACTTCTGGAAACCTTCGTCGGGTTGCCACACGTGCACAATGGGCAGGTGGGGCCTGAAGCTCTCTATCAACTGTCGTGTCTCGTCGCGTGAGCCGTCGTCGGCTATCACAATCTCGTCGGCAGGACGTGTCTGGTGCATATAGCCCCATAGTACTTTTTCGAGCCACTCGGGGCTGTTGTATGTAGATATTACTACTCCTACTGTGAATTTGCCTGTTGCCATAATATTTGGTTTTTATCGTTTGCTGTAGTTGTCGTATGTTGTTTGCAGAATGGCTTTTGCCTTGTTTGCTCTTATGTGATGCGGGTCGGCAGGGGTCTCTATGCGGGGAGCATTGGCGTCGAGGTCGTATAGTGTGTAGCCTGTCGAGTCTATTAGTGACATTCCGTTGTTGAATGTGTGGTAGGCGAAAGGGTATCTGTATGAGGGCGACAATATGTTGCGGCTGAACTGGAAATCGTCTGTCGGCAGCGACATCTGCGCGAGGATTGTTGCAACAAGGTCGCTCTGGTTGCATATTGTCTCCACCCGTTTGGGTGCTTTTACTGCTCCGCCTGTCAAAAGGACCGGAATCCTGTTGCGCTGTGCATCATCGCCCTCGGTGCGCTCGGGGTAGCGTGCGAGCGTGTGGTCGGGCAGGCAGATGACAAGGGTGCTGCTCCACAGGTCGCTCGCCTTCAGACGGTCGATGAAGCCTCCCAGGCAGGAGTCGGTATATGCAAAGGAATTTGCGATAAGGTCGTCGGGCAGGCGGTTGTAGGGCACTGTCCACGGCTCGTGGCTCGCCAGTGTAAGAAAGGTCACGTGCCACGGCTCCTGGCTGCGGTTGTGTACCATTGTGTAGAGCGAGTCGAATGTGATGTGGTCGGTCACTCCCCACAGGTGTGTCTCCTGCTGCTCGCTTGTGAAGTCCTTGTCGGCTACGAGCTCGTTGTATCCGGTGGAGTAGAGGTAGCTCTTCATATTGGTGAAGTTTATGTCTCCGCCATACAGGAAGGCATTGTGGTAGCCTGCTTTGCCCAACGACTGTGCGAGCGACGGCAGGCTGCGGCTCTTGACGGGCGACTTCATCACCGAGGTCTTGGGGAACGAGGCATATCCGCTCAGTGTGCACAGCACGCCGCGGTCGGTGCGGTAGCTGTTGGCATAGCAGTTCGTGAAGATTACCCCTTCCTCTGCGAGACGGTCGAAGTTGGGTGTCACCCCTTTTATTCCGCCCATACTCTCTATGAGCGGGCTTCCCATTCCTTCGAGGATTATTGTTATTATGTTGGGGCGGGTGGTGCTGAGCAGCGTGTCGGTTATTGCCGCATCGATGGGGTAGAGCCCCTCGAAGCGTGCGGCAAGCTCCTCGGCGCCGAAGAAATTGTATGCCTCCTTGTAGTCCTCGCGCTTGCCCATCGAGTAGATGAAACTGAAGAGCGGGTTCACGGCCGAGTGGTTGAGGAACTGCTTGTCGCTGTAATATACCTTGCCTATATTGTTTGTCGATTCTCCCACTCCTCCGCGTATTCCCAGGAACAATATTCCGCCTGTGACGATGAGGGCGAGCATTGTCAGGGCGCGCCGCTTTCCGGGGCGCAGTCCTATGCTTGTAGCCTTGTGCAATAGGGTAAATATGGCGGCAGCGAGCAGCAGCGTCATTATAATGCGCATAATTATATATCCTGTGCTCACGCTTGCAAAGGCATTCGAGGGTGAGTCGATGTATATAAGGAACGATGCGTCGAGCTTGAATTCCCAAAAGGGATAGAGGCTCATATCGGCTATGAAGGCCGAGGAGACGGCCGCCGCAACGAAAAGGTTGTACACGATGAGCAGCTTGCGCAGCGGGATATAAACGAATAATCCCACTATTGCCAGCAGCAACGGCAGTATTGTCATATAGCCTGCCACTGCAATGTCGAGCGGCAGTCCGTTGACGGCAACCTGTGCATAATCGGTTGCTGTGTAGCTCTCAACGCTGTTCACTGCCATAAAGAGCAGTCGCAGCGGTACAAAACAGAGCAGCAGTGCTGCGTAGTACCTGAGCAGGTAGAGCAGTTTCTCCTTAATGTTCTCCATAAGCGCCCTATTTGCGCCCGAAGTCGGCTGGAATCTCGCCCCATTGGGCTGTCTCCCATTTCATCAGGCGGTTGGTGTATGTGTGTGTCTGCAGCCATCGTTCGGCCCGTTCTATGAGCTTGAACAGCTCTTCGGTACGGGCGTCGCGTGGCAATTTTGTCTTGCACTTTTTCTGTTTCACCCACAGCAGCGCGTTTCTGCTGTCGCTGTATATGGGCAGATTGCTGTTCTTCTGCTGCAACAGTGCAAGTGCGTGCACTATTGCCAGGAACTCGCCTATGTTGTTTGTGCCGTAGGTGGGCCCGAAGTGGAATATCTGTGTGCCGCTTCCCACGTACACTCCCCGATATTCCATCTGTCCGGGGTTGCCGCTGCAGGCGGCATCTACGGCAATGGCGTTCAGCTCTATGCTGTGCGGCAGTTCCTGCGGCATTGCCGCAGCCTGCTTCTCCTTGGCCTTTGCACCTATATATTCGTATGGCGAAGAGGCGTAGGCACGTTCTGCTTCGGCAAGGGTAGAGAAAGACTTGTACAAGGCTTTCTCCACTCCTTTTATCTGTGCCTGGCACTCTTCCCAAGAGCGGTAGACACCCGGGACAAGGCCGTTCCACACAACGTAGTATCGCTGTTTGCCCATATCCGGTGTATTACATTCTCTCGGGAACCTCTATGCCCAGAAGGCTCATTGCGGTCTTTATCACTTTACCCACATTGCGTGTGAGCAGTATGCGGAAGGCCTTTGCTTCGGCATTCTCCTCGCGCAGAATGCTGAAGTCGTGGTAGAACTGGTTGTACTCCTTGGCGAGCTCGTAGGCGTAGTTGGCAATGCCCGAGGGCGAGTAGTCGGTTCCGGCCTGACGTACCACTGCGGGGAACTGGTTGAGGAGTCTTATTATAGAGCACTCCTTCTCGCTTATGGCTGCGGGGGCTGCTGCGCCGTCTACTATGATGCCTGCGTCGGCCGCCTTGCGCTCGATTGAGCGTGTGCGTGCGTAGGTGTACTGTATGAAAGGACCTGTGTTGCCGTTGAAGTCGATGGACTCTTTGGGGTTGAAGAGCATATTCTTGCGCGCATCTACCTTGAGCATAAAGTATTTGAGCGCTCCGAGTCCTATGATGCGGTAAATGTCGGCTGTCTCTTCGGGGGTGAGTCCGTCGAGCTTGCTGCCAAGCTCCTCCGATGTCTCGCGTGCGGTTGCAATCATCTCGTCCATAAGGTCGTCGGCATCTACAACTGTTCCCTCGCGGCTCTTCATCTTGCCCTCGGGGAGCTCAACCATTCCGTATGAGAAGTGTACAAGGTCCTTGCCCCACGCAAAGCCCAGCTTGTCGAGCAGCAGCGAGAGTACCTGGAAGTGGTAGTTCTGCTCGTTGCCCACCACGTACACCATCTTGTCGATGGCATAGTCGCGGAAGCGCAACTGCGCAGTACCAATGTCCTGTGTCATATATACCGATGTGCCGTCGCTGCGCAGCAACAGCTTCTCGTCGAGTCCGTCACCGCTGAGGTCGGCCCACACCGATTCGTCGGGACGACGGTAGAACACGCCTTTCTCAAGGCCGCCCAGCACTGTCTCCTTGCCCACGAGGTATGTGTCGCTCTCGTAGTAAATCTTGTCAAAGTCTACACCCAGACGCTTGTATGTCTCGTCGAAGCCCTCGTAGACCCAGTTGTTCATCTGCTCCCAAAGGGCGCGTACCTCCTTGTCGCCGGCTTCCCATTTTACGAGCATCTCGCGTGCCTCGGCCATAAGGGGCGATGCTGCCTCGGCTTCCTCCTTGCTCATTCCGCCTGCCATAAGCTCCGAGAGCTCGGCCTTGTAGTGCTTGTCGAATGCCACGTAGTAGTCGCCGATGAGGTGGTCGCCCTTCTTGCCGCTCGATGCGGGTGTCTCACCGTTGCCCCACTTCTGCCAGGCGAGCATAGACTTGCAGATGTGAATGCCGCGGTCGTTGACGATGTTTGTCTTTACGACCTTGTTGCCGTTTGCTGCAATGATGTTGGACAGTGCATAGCCCAGCAGGTTGTTGCGGATATGTCCCAAGTGCAGGGGTTTGTTGGTGTTGGGCGATGAGTACTCCACCATCACGAGGGGGGAATTTTCGGTTGCCCCGGTGATACCCCACTGCTCCTTTGTGTCGATGTTCTTCAGGAGGTCTATCCAGTATGAGGGTGCTATGAGGATATTGAGGAATCCCTTGACTACGTTGAACGATGCCACAAGAGGCTGTTTCTCGGCGAGCAGTGCGCCAAGCTCCTGTGCTGTCTCTTCGGGACGTTTCTTTGATATTTTGAGAAGGGGGAATACAACGTATGTGAAATCTCCCTCAAATTCCTTGCGTGTTTTTTGCAGCTGTATTGTACTTGCTGCCATCTCCTCGCCGTAGAGCTCTTTTATTGCTGCTACGATGCTCTCTGTGATAATAGTTTCTATATTCATAGTTCTGATGTTTGTTTGCGATAGTTGTGCATATTTTGCTGCGAAGATACAAAATATATATGGTTTTTTTGTTTATTATTCCTAAAAAATAGAAAAAGCACAGGTCTGTTTAACTGAAAATTGTGTAATTTGCACTATCTTCGCACTTTGAAATTATTGATTCTGTGATTTTATGAGAGAATTACCGGTAGTAACGAAAAATCTGCTGTACATAAATGTGCTTATGTTTCTTGCCGAATTGGCAGCAGGGAAATGTGGCATCGACCTCAATGAGTATCTGGGTCTGCATCTTTTTATAGCCGATGACTTCAAGCCGTTGCAAATTGTGACATATATGTTTATGCACGGAGACTTTATGCATCTGTTCTTCAATATGTTCGCATTGTTTATGTTCGGCCGTGTACTCGAGAGTGTGTGGGGTCCCAAGCGTTTCCTTGCATTCTATATGGTTACTGGAATTGGTGCGGGACTCATTCAAGAGGTTGTGCAGTTTATATACTACGAGACCCAATTGTCTATGTATTCGGGTGTCAATTTGGGCGCTGGGGTTGTTGTTCCGATGGCACAGTATCTTAATCTGTGGGTAACTGTTGGTGCTTCGGGGGCAGTGTATGGAATGTTGCTTGCATTTGCAATGACTTTCCCCAATGAACGTATGTTTGTCATACCTTTTCCGTTTCCCATCAAGGCTAAGTACTTCGTGCTTATATTTGGAGCATTGGAGTTGCTGTCGGGAATAAGTAACAGGGCTGGCGACAATGTGGCGCATTTTGCCCATCTTGGAGGAATGCTGTTTGGATTGATTATGATTTTGTATTGGCGTAAGAAAGGAGAGATAAATGGCCCGTATTATTAAGGATTTGTATCAGAGATTCTGCGACGAGAATATCGTTGGCAAATATATTTATGCAACTGTTGCTGTGTATGTGCTGTTTGCGCTCATAGGCGTGGTTGCTACATTGTTCAATGCCACAGGTTTTGCCGATGGCTTTGTTTCTATATTCCGTCTGCCGGCCGATGCAGCAAGGCTCATTATGCAACCGTGGAGCATTGTCACTTATATGTTTATGCACGCGGGCTTTATGCATCTGCTGTGGAATATGCTGGCGCTATATGTCTTTGGTCGTATCTTTATTACGTTCTATTCGACACGGCATTTTATAGGCGCTTATATATTGGGTGGCATTGTGGGCGGTCTCTTTTTTGTGTTGGCCTATAATGTTTTCCCGTTTTTCGAGGGACGTACCGAGGGTAGCTGTCTTGTTGGAGCATCGGCGGCTGTGCTGGCGGTGGTCGTTGCTTCGGCTGTGCGCAGCCCCAATTACACGGTAAATCTTATGCTCTTCGGTGCTGTAAAGCTCTCGACACTTGCCATAGCGACGGTTGTAATATCCCTTTTGCTTGTGAGTTCCGACAATGCTGGAGGCAATATCGCTCATCTTGGCGGTGCGTTGGCTGGTTGGCTTTTTGCAGTGATGCTCAACAAGGGACGCGATGTTACTACGCCCATAAATGCAGTCAGCGCTGTTCTGGTTAGTTTGTGGGACAGGGTAATCGAGTGGTACAAGAGCCGCAAGCCTGGTCCGCGTATAGTAAAGCCCCGTAAAAAGTCGGAGCGAGAGGACGACTATGAGTTCAATTCGCGCAAAAAGGAGAAAAACGACGAGATTGACCGTATCCTCGAGAAGCTTAGCAAGGGCGGCTATTCGGCACTGACCGATGAGGAGAAGCGCCGTCTCTACGATGCATCGCACAAATGATAGGTGTATGACTGTTTTTTCAGGAAAATGTCAATATGGATAGGCAACCCCGCGCGGGTTGCTTTTTTTTGTCTCCTTAAGACTTCTGTTTGCTCTTATTTTGCTGCTTTTTTGCACGTTAACCCAATTGTTATAAAGAAAAAAGCGCATAAAATGCTGTTTGTTGAGAAAAAAAAGCTATATTTGCAAACTTTTGGTATTGTATCAATTTATGAATGTTGGTTTTAGCGACGTTTTCTATTTTACAAATAGAAAGTTACTCGATTAGGGTAAGTTGTCTGTCGAAAGAGAAAATCAACCTGAGTATTGATAAGTTGGCAGAGCGAAGAGACTGTCGACGCTGAATTATGGAAATAAACGACAAACTAAATAATTAAAATTTTTAAAAATGCAAAACAAAGGATTTGTAAAAGTATTTGCACTGCTACTGATGTTAGTGTGCATTTTCTACCTCTCATTCTCTTTTACAACAAGCTATCACAATGGTAAGGCTGCCGAAGATCCTAAGGGCGTTCAGCACTATATGGATTCTATGCAGAACGAAAAGGTGTGGCTTGGTATCTACTCTTTGAAGCAGTGCCGCGAGATGCAGATTGGTCTCGGACTCGACCTTCAAGGTGGTATGAACGTGATTATGGAGGTTTCTGTTGCCGATGTAGTAAAGGCTCTTGCAGGACATAAGAGCGATGCTGCTTTCAACGAGGCGTTGGCTACTGCCAAGAAACTCGCGGTAACAAGTAATGATGATTTTATCTCGCTCTTCATCAAGGAGTACAAGAAGCTCGCTCCCGAGAGCAGCTTGGCTGTGCTCTTTGCTACACAGCAGATGAAGGACAAGGTGTTTACAACATCGACCGATGCCGAGGTTGAGAAGGTACTCCGCGAGGAGGTTCAGGCGGCTATCGACAACTCGTTCAACGTGTTGCGTACACGTATCGACCGTTTCGGTGTTGTGCAGCCTAACATTCAGACTCTCGAGGGTTCAATGGGACGCATTATGATTGAGCTTCCTGGTGTAAAGGAGCCCGAGCGTGTACGTAAGCTTCTCCAGGGTTCGGCTAATCTCGAATTCTGGGAGACATATAACGCTAACGAGGTTCTTCCCGCATTGGTATCGCTCAACAGCAGCTTGGCAGCCGTTGCACAGGCAACCGAGAAACCTGCCGAAGAGACTGCTGCAACTGCAACCGATTCGTCAAACGTCGACCTTGACGCTGCTCTTTCGGGCGATGCAACATCTACCGACAACGAGGCTGTGAAGAAGCAGAATCCTCTCTTCTCACTTCTCTCGCCCAATCAGGGAAATATGCAGAATTGTGTTGTAGGTATAGCACACCATTCAGATACAGCAGCTATCAACGCTCTCTTCGCAACACCAGAGGCAAAGAAGGCACTACCCCAGGACCTCCGTCTCTTCTGGAGCGTAGATGCAGTGAACAAGGCTGCCGAGAACAATATCTACTCGCTCTATGCAGTAAAGACTACACAGCGCAACGGTCGTGCATCACTCGAGGGTGACGTAATTGTTGAGGCTGCCGATTCATACGACCAGTACGGTAACCCCTGCGTTACAATGGCAATGAATACCGATGGTTCACGTCGTTGGGCTCAACTTACAAAGAGCAACGTGGGTCGCAGTATCGCTGTTGTGCTCGACGGTTATGTTTACAGTGCTCCCAATGTAATGGGCGAGATTACTGGTGGCCGTTCTGAGATTACAGGTAGCTTTACAATAGAGGAGACAAAGGACCTTGCAAACGTGCTCCGTTCGGGTAAGATGCCCGCTCCCGCACGTATCGTATCCGAGGACATCGTTGGTCCTTCTTTGGGTCAGGAGTCTATCCAGCAGGGTATCTGGTCATTCGTAGTGGCATTCGTACTGCTTATGATCTATATGTGCGCAATTTATGGTCTTATCCCCGGTGCAGTTGCTAATGCAGCACTCTTGATTAACCTCTTCTTTACTCTTGGTGTGTTGGCATCGTTCCAGGCTGCCTTGACAATGTCGGGTATCGCTGGTATCGTGCTTACACTGGGTATGGCTGTGGACGCAAACGTGCTTATCTATGAGCGTGCCAAGGAGGAACTACACGGTGGCAAGCAGGTGCGTGCAGCACTTGCCGACGGTTACAAGAATGCATTCTCGGCTATCTTCGACTCAAACTTCACATCAATAATAACAGGTATTATTCTGTTCTACTTCGGTACAGGTCCTATCCGTGGATTTGCAACCACTCTTATAATAGGTATTGTATGTTCGTTCTTTACAGCTGTGTTCCTTACACGTGTTGTTTACGAGCACTTTATGAATAAGGGTAAGTGGCAGAACCTTACCTTCGTTACACGCTGGTCGAAGAACCTTATGGCTAACACCAACTACAACTTTATGAAGGCTAAGAAGACCTCTTTCACAGTCTTTGGTGTAATCATTGCTGTAATGGTGGTTTCGCTTGCTGTACGTGGACTTAGCCAGAGCATCGACTTTACCGGTGGACGTAACTTTGTTGTTCAGTTCGAGCAGCAGGTTGAACCCGAGCAGGTACGTACACTCCTGCGCGAGGTTATTACCGAGGATAACGTTCAGGCTATTGCTCTTGGTACCGACAAGAAGACAATCCGTGTGACAACAAACTACCGCATCAACGACGATGCTGTGAACGTAGATGCCGAGATTGAGGAGTTCCTCTACAACGCATTTATGAAGGGTGGCCTGTTGAGCAAAGACCTCGACCTTGCTACATTCATCGACCGCGACAACCGCGAGGGTGGTTCAATCATCAGTTCACAGAAGGTAGGTCCCAGCATTGCCGACGACATTAAGACAAGCGCTATCTGGTCGGTTGCATTCGCTTTGGTGGCAATATTCCTTTACATCTTGGCACGTTTCCGCAACGTGGCATATAGCGTTGGTGCTATCGTGGCGCTCACTTGCGACGTTATGATGATTCTCGGTTGCTACTCATTGCTTTGGGGTATTCTTCCTATGTCGCTTGAGATTGACCAAACATTCATTGGTGCTATCCTTACTGCTATTGGTTACTCTATCAACGATAAGGTTGTTGTATTTGACCGTGTACGCGAGTTCACAACTCTCTATCCCAAGCGTAACAAGTTCGACTTGTTTAACGACTCATTGAACACTACACTGTCTCGTACCATCAATACATCGGTAAGTACATTGGTTGTATTGCTCTGTATCTTTATCCTTGGTGGTGACAGTATCCGTAGCTTCTCGTTTGCAATGATTCTTGGTGTAGTATTCGGTACACTCTCTTCACTCTTCATTGCAGCTCCCACAGCTTATATGTTCTTGGCAAAGAAGGAGCTCAAGAACTAATGAATATGTAAAAGACATATTATTATAGACGATGCCCGGCGTGAGCTGGGCATCGTTGTTTTTAAAGGCTTGCCGAAAAGTTTTTCTTTAAGAAGCTGTCGACAATTCTTGGGGTGGGTGTTACTGTATTATAGCTTTTTACACCTTCCTTTGCTTATTTGTATAGCCCCAAACATACAGGTTGCAGCGTATCCTTCGATTGTACGTGCAACAGTGGGCAAGGCTCAATGCCTATGCTCTCCCAATCGATATAACGCACAGCATCGAAGTCGGGAGTGCCGAATGCAAATGAACGCCCATAGAGGAGTACTGCGCCACGCTCTTTGTCGTGCTCCCATAATCCGCCGCCGTATGGGCAGCATTCTCCCATCTGTAGCAGTTCGCGGTGCTGGTAGACTATGCCGAAACGAAGTGTGCCGTCGTCGGTTATAATGAATTTGCGGTACATAGTGGTGTTGTTGCTTATTATGGCAAAAATAGCTCTTTTTATTCAAATCCCCGCAATAACAAGAGGATAACCCATTTTTACTTTTGGGTTATCCTCATTTTAGGTGCGCACGCAGACATTATGCCTGCTGTGCCGGTAGTGTCATTTCCAGATGTTGTCCCAGTCGTTGCCGCTACTCTCGTGCAGAGCCGCTGGGCTTCCGTTACTTGAGCTTCGGGTTGTTGCCGATGCTGCAATCATTGTTTCGTGTACTAATTCAATACTCTCTGCTTTTGGGTTTACATACTCTCTTTTCATCTTGTTACATTGTTATTATAGTAGATTATTATAACAATGCCATTGGTGCGAATGTTCGTATGACGTCCGTTTCTTGTGCAGAGAATAATCGCTGTTGCGGGATTACTCTTTCTTCTCTTTCCGGAGTACGGCGTTCATATCGCGAGTCTGAACAAGCTCGAGTGCTCTCTTGAAGTTTTCGTCCTCGCTGTTGAATATCTGCATATATTCGCTTGTGTTCCAAATGTCGCGTGCGAGCAGTGCCTTCATTTGTAAAGAGAGCATTGGCAGTGAACGCTCATATTCCTCTTCGCCACCTGCTGGGTTGATGTTTTCTTTCTCGGCTGCTGTGCGAAGGCTGGTCAAGAGCTCCTCGTCGACAACGAATTTTGCTGCAAACTCCTCTATATTCCTGTATCTCTTTGTAAGTTCGTCGCGGTAGCGGTCGAGGTAGCGCAGTGTCACCTGTAGCATTATGCCGCGGTTGACTATGTCGCGGTGGTATTTGGTGTATTTGTTGGTGTCGAGCGGAACAAAATAGTCGGGCATAATACCTCCTCCGCCGTACACGGTGCGTCCCATACGTATTGTGGTGAACTTGAGCGAGTCGGGGAAGTGTATGCTGTCGGCGCTTGTCAGCTCGCCGCGGTTGTAGCGCTCCATAAGGTCGTTGCCGTAGGATATTGAGTCGCCGTAGGGCTTCTGTATGTTACGTCCTGTGGGGGTATAGTAACGCGATACTGTGAGGCGTATCATCGCGCCGTCGGGCAGTGTAAAGGCACGCTGCACGAGTCCCTTGCCGAATGAGCGTCTGCCCACAACTACTCCTCTGTCCCAGTCCTGTATGGCACCAGCAAGAATCTCCGATGCCGATGCCGATGTCTCGTCAACAATTACTGCAAGGTTGCCCTTTGTGAAGCGTCCGCCACCCCTGGCAACATAGTCGTAGCGGGGGAATACACGTCCCTCGGTATATACGATAAGGTCGTTGGGGTTTAGGAACTCGTTGGCAATATCAACGGCAGCCTGCAATAGTCCGCCGCCGTTGCCCTGGAGGTCGAGTATAAGGTTTTTCATTCCCAAACGCTTGAGCGAGTCGAGCTTGGTGACAAACTCCTGATGTGTGGTTGCGCCAAAGGAGTTTATGTGTATGTATCCGTTCTTTTTGTCCACCATATATGCGGCATCGACGCTGTATGTCACAATCTTGTCGCGTGTAAGGTTGAACACTAATTGTTGGGGTACGCCGTTGCGCACGATGTTTATCTTTACGGTTGAGCCTTTAGGACCGCGCAGGCGCTTCATAATGTCGCCGCGGCTCATTTTTACTCCAGCAATGGCTGTGTCGTTTACCGACACTATACGGTCGCCAGCCATAATACCAGCCTTCTCCGACGGGCCGTTGAGCGTTGTCTGAATGACGTAAAGTGTATCCTCTACAATGTTGAACTGTATTCCTATGCCTTCGAAATTGCCCTGCATAGCCTCGTTGATGCTTTTTACCTCTTCGGGGGTAGAGTAGGTCGAGTGGGGGTCGAGCTCCTTGAGCATTGCCCTTATGCCAGCTTCAACGACTTTGTTCTCGTTTACAGCGTCTACATAAAAGCGTGTTATTATATTCTCGGAGTGCAACAGTTTTGCGAGCTGCTCGGGCAGTCCGCTCTCCTGTGCCTTTGCTGTGGTAAATGTCAATGCGAGCAGTGTCACTGCTGCGTAAAATAGTTTCTTCATAACGTGTCTGTTCGGTTCTTGTATTTTTATGGTATCAGTTTGCTTATATCTTTTCCGTAGCTCATAAGCTCGCGCACTACGCTGCTGCTTATGGCTGCATATTCGGGTTCGCTGATGAGCAGAAGTGTGTCAACACCGCCTATGCGCAGGTTCAGGTCGGCAAGGTCACGTTCATACTCAAAGTCCTTTACGCTGCGTACTCCGCGCAACAGGTGTGTGGCGCATATACTCTGTGCATAGTCGGTTGTCAGTCCCTCGTAGCTTGTTACTTCTACCCGCGGTTCGTCGGCATATAGTTTCTTTATTGCCTCTGTGCGCTCCTCGATGCTGAGCATCGTCTGTTTGCCTACGTTACGGCCTATTGCTATCACAATTCTGTCGCTCATTGCAAGGGCGCGCTGCACAATGCGGTGGTGTCCTATGGTGTAGGGGTCGAATGTGCCTGCAAACAGTGCTGTTATCTGCTTATTGCTCATCTACCTTGTCCTCCTCTACAACCAAGTTGTCGATGATGAAGTTCTGACGCTCCATCGTGTTCTTGCCCATATAATAGCTCAAAAGGTCGTCTACCTTGTCGTCCTTGTGCATTGTCACTTGCTCCAGGCGCATATCCTCGCCTATGAAATTGCGGAACTCATCGGGCGAAATCTCTCCGAGTCCCTTGAATCGGGTAATCTCGGGGTTGGGCGACAGTTTTTCTATTGCTGCAATGCGTTCTTCGTCGGAGTAGCAGTATATTGTCTCGAACTCGCCTTTTGCCTTCTCCTCGGCGCTCTTTTTGCCGCGGGGTATCTTGCGCTTGTTGCGCACGCGGAAGAGCGGTGTCTGCAATATATATACGTGTCCTTTCTTTATAAGCTCGGGGAAGAATTGCAGAAAGAAAGTTATCAGTAGCAGGCGTATGTGCATACCGTCGACATCGGCATCGGTTGCCACAATAACCTTGTTGTAGCGCAGTCCCTCGAGTCCCTCCTCAATGTTAAGCGCTGCCTGCAACAGGTTGAACTCGTCGTTCTTGTACACGACGGCGCGGCTCATACCGTAGCTGTTGAGGGGCTTTCCTCGTAGGCTGAATACGGCCTGTGTGTCGGCATTGCGGCATTTTGTTATTGAACCACTTGCCGAGTCTCCCTCGGTGATGAATATGCTGCTCTCGTCTACTCGGTCGCCTTTGGAGTCGTTGTAGTGTATGCGGCAGTCGCGTAGCTTGCGGTTGTGTAGGCTCACTTTCTTAGCCTTTTCACGTGCCTGCTTGGTGAGTCCGGCAAGATCCTTGCGCTCCTTCTCCGACGCGGTAATCTTGGCGAGCATCGCCTCGCTTGTGTCGGGGTTGCGGTGCAGGAAGTTGTCGAGCGCCTCCTTCACAAAGTCGCCGATGAATTTCTTTATGCTGGTGCTGTTCTCGTCGGGGGCTATGCGCAGTGAACCCAGTTTCACTTTTGTCTGGCTCTCAAAGACGGGCTCCTGTATATTCACTGCTATCGCTGCCACAATACCGTTGCGTATGTCGCTGTATTCGAAATTCTTGGCAGTGAAGAAGTCGTGTATGGTCTGTGCGACAAGCTCCTTGAACGCGCTCTGGTGCGTACCGCCCTGCGAGGTGTGCTGTCCGTTGACAAAGGAGTAGTACTCCTCGCCATACTGCGCTGCGTGGGTAAAGGCTATCTCAATGTCCTCGCCCTTGAGGTGTATGATGGGGTAGAGGCTCTCGGCTGTCATATTGTCGGTCAAGAGGTCGGAGAGGCCGTTGCGCGAGAGTATGCGCCTGCCGTTGAACATTATCGTAAGGCCGGTGTTCAGGTAGGTGTAGTTGCGCAGCATTGTCTCTACTATCGCACTGCGGTACTCGTAGTTGGGGAAGAGCTTGCCGTCGGGGGTAAAGGATACGTATGTTCCGTTCTCGTCGTTGGTGTTTGTGGTGTTGTCCTCCTTGAGTATTCCTTTTGAGAATTTTGCGGTGCGCACCACTCCATCGCGGTAGCTGCGTACCTCGAAATTGAGGCTCATTGCGTTTACAGCCTTAAGACCCACACCGTTCAATCCTACCGACTTCTTGAATGCCTTGCTGTCATATTTACCTCCAGTGTTGAGCATACTCACGGCCTCTATGAGCTTTCCTTGCGGGATACCTCGTCCGTAGTCCCTTACCGTTACGCTGCGGTTGTTCTCAATTTCAATCTCTATGCGTCGTCCCGAGCTCATCTTGAACTCGTCGATACTGTTGTCTATCACCTCCTTGAGAAGCACGTATATTCCGTCGTCGCTCTGCGAACCGTCGCCCAGCTTTCCTATGTACATACCCGGGCGGGTACGTATGTGCTCCATATCGTCAAGGTGGCGTATGTTGTCGTCGGTGTATTCCACGTGCTCAACCGGCTGTTCGTTTCCGTCGAAAAGTATATCTTCGTTCATAATTTTTGTGTCTCCGTAGAAGATGTTTATATTTCTAAAAAATAGTTTCTTATAGAAGCTGATTATGTCGCCGTTTTTTATGTTCAAAAATGTCAGTTTCTTCCTTTTTTACGCTTACAATGCTTTCTTGTATGCGCGACGGCGTTTGTGTTGCTCCTTTTCGAAATTGTCCCACTGAGATTGTATCTTGTCGTTGAGTTCAAGCTCGGGGTTGCTCTCTATGTCTACCACTCCCATTTCAATATAACGCGGCAAAAGGTCGTTTATTATCATTGCATTCACACCCTTGCCCTGGTATTCGGGCTTTATTGCCATAAGAAGAAAATCGAGTCTCTTGGGGTGACGGTCGAAGAGCGGTTTAAGGAAATGTATCCACCCGAAGGGAAAGAGCCGTCCGCCCGATTTCTGTAATGCGCGGGCATACGATGAGAGGCTCACTCCTGTGCCCACAAGATTATCGTTCTCGTCGACAACGAGTGATATTTGCCGCAAGTCAATCAGTGGCAGATACATCTTTATGAACTGCTCTATCTGTCTTACGCTCAGTGGCGAGTAACCGTAGAGCGGTGAGTAACACTCGTTTACAAGGTCAAAGAGCTGTGTGCCGTAGCGTTTGGCAAGCTCCTTGCGCGAGGTGCATTGTACTGTGTGAAGCTTGCAGCGTTTAGCTACTATTGCAGCGATGCGTTCGCTCTTGTCCCAGTTCTTTTCGGGTACTTTGAAGAGGAATTCCACCCAGTCGACATCCTTCTCGTATCCGAGTTTCTCGATGTGCTCCTTGTAGTAGGGGTAGTTATATATTGTAGCCATTGTCCCCAGACGGTCGTACCCCTCTATGAGCATACCTTCGGGGTCGAAGTCGGTAAATCCCAGCGGACCCTGTATCTCATTCATTCCGCGCTCGCGTCCCCACTGTTCCACCTTTTCCAAAAGGGCTTTGGACACCTCGGTGTCGTCAGTAAAATCTATCCAACCAAAACGTACGGCTTTTGTATTCCACTTGTCGTTGGCCCTGTTGTTTATGATGGCTGCCACTCGTCCCACAAGTTTCCCCTCTTTATAGGCAAGGAAATAGTCGGCTTCGCAGAACTCAAATGCGGCGTTGTGCTTCTTGTCGAGGGTGTTCAATGTATCCTCGTAAAGCTCGGGTACATAATAGGGGTTGCCCTTGTACAGCTCATTGGCAAAGCCAGCAAACTGTTTTAGTTGCTTTCTTGTGGTTACTTTTATAATTTCTATTGCCATACTTACAGTGGTTTTAGAAGCAGTTTGTGAAAATGAGAGTTATCCTCGCATTATAAGGTACACGGTGTACACTATGTACGTAATAATAAGCAGTGCACCCTCGCCACGCTTGATGATGTTTTTTCCTCCGAATTTGCTCACTGCATATATCATCAACGATGAGAAAATGAGTACATAATAATCAACAAAGCTGAAACCGTCGAGTCCTATCGGGGTTATTGTGGCACTGCAACCCAAAATAAAGAATATGTTAAGGATATTGCTTCCGAGCACGTTACCCAATGCAATACCAACGTTTCCTTTACGTGCTGCGTTTACCGACACTGCAAGCTCGGGCAACGAACTTCCGGCCGACACAATGGTAATACCAATCACAGCCTCTGACAAACCAATCACACGTGCAATCTCGGTTGCTCCGTCCACAAAAATATTTCCTCCGAATATAAGTGTCGATAGTCCTCCAATAATGAATAGGATAATTTTTCCTATGCTCATTGGTGTGTATTCCTCTTGCTCCTCATCGCCATCGGCTGTTATCGAGAATGTGTAACGTATGAACACTGCCAAAAAACAGAGAAGTAGCATTCCGCCGTATCGGGTAATCTGCTCCCCGGGAGCACCTCCCACTAACATACTGCCCGATACAAGAATAAGGGCTATCGATGCCAATAGGTTGAAAGGTATTTCTCTCGACAGCATACGAGGGTTGAATGTTATAGGTGCGATAAGTGCAGCCACACCCAAAATGAACAAGCCGTTGAATATGTTGCTTCCAATAATGTTGCCCAACGAAATACCCGAACTGCCTTTCAGTGCCGAGCCAAGACTTATTACAAACTCGGGTAGTGAGGTACCTAATGCTACAATAGTCAAGCCTATGACGAGTTCGCTGATGTTAAAGCGTCGTGCAAGTCCCGATGCTCCTTTTGTAAGCCAGTCGGCACCCAAAATAACCAATGTGATGCCTGCAATAAAAGAAATAATTGATAATATCATATTAATTAATATTTTATCTTGCGAAGATACGAAGAAATGGGCAAAAAACAGTAATGAACCTTCTGTTTTTCGCCGCAAACCTGGATTTTCTTTCTGTAGTTTAAGAAAAAAGAGTTTATGCTTGAATTTGTGTGTACCAGAAAATAGACTTAGAAGCTGTTTA
Source organism: Bacteroidaceae bacterium (assembly GCA_017554605.1). Classification (GTDB taxonomy): domain Bacteria; phylum Bacteroidota; class Bacteroidia; order Bacteroidales; family Bacteroidaceae; genus HGM04593. The sequence goes on along the minus strand of JAFZIA010000061.1, from coordinate 2,078 downwards.
AATTTATATCGTTAAGTTTTTTATAGGTCAAAAGTGAAATGTTTTATTATTTTTCGAGGGCGCGTAGCGGGCTACGTAACCAATAAAAAGAAGAAAACAGGCAATTTTGAACATAAAAAACAACGAAATAACGGCTTCCAATATTAGAAAAACTTTTTTTAGAAATTTAAACAGCTTCTAATTATGGACGAGAAAAAAGAGGATATATACATATTGGCGATAGAGTCGTCGTGCGACGATACATCGGCTGCGGTGATGCGTGGCGATACTGTGCTTTCGAATGTGACGGCAAGCCAGGCGGTGCACGAGCAGTATGGCGGCGTTGTACCCGAGCTTGCGTCGCGTGCGCACGAGCTTAACATTGTTCCTGTGGTCGATGCAGCGCTCAAGAGAGCGGGCGTGAAGAAAGAGGAACTCAGTGCCATAGCGTTTACACGCGGTCCCGGTCTTATGGGCTCTCTCCTTGTGGGCGTGTCGTTTGCCAAGGGACTTGCCGCGTCATTGGGGATACCTATGGTCGAGGTCAATCATCTTCAGGGACACATATTGGCGCATTTCATCAAGGAAGATGGAGTGGAGCACAAGTCGCCAGAGTATCCCTTCCTGTGCCTTATGGTGTCGGGCGGAAACTCGCAGATAGTGAAGGTGAACAGCTACGACAATATGGAGATTATAGGGCAGACGATAGACGATGCTGCGGGCGAGGCAATGGACAAATGCGCCAAGGTGATGGGTCTGGGCTATCCCGGCGGTCCTGTCATCGACCGTCTGGCGCGCGAGGGCAATCCAAAATCGCACACATTCAGCAAGCCTCATATTCCTGGGCTCGACTACAGTTTCAGTGGATTGAAGACCTCGTTCCTTTATACCTTGCGTAAGCTTGTGGCCGAGGACCCCGATTATGTTTCCAAGAATTTGAACGACCTTGCAGCTTCGTTTGAGGCTACGGTGGTGGAGATTCTTATGGATAAGCTGTATAAGGCTACCAAGATGCTGAAAATCAAACGTGTGGCACTCTCGGGAGGTGTGTCGGCGAATACGGCACTCAGACAGGCATTCCACGATTATGCGAAGCGTTACGGCTGGGAAATCTTCATCCCCAAGTTCGGCTTTACCACAGACAATGCTGCAATGATTGGTATTGTGGGCTATCATAAATTCCTTGACAAGGATTTCTGCACAATGGACAAGCCTGCATTCTCGCGCACTACAATATAAAATAAAATATGGATGCGGAACTGAAGGCTCTTGCCCGGGAGGTGAACAGCCGTTTGCGTGAGCTGGGGCTTACGCTTGCTACTGCCGAGAGCTGTACGGGCGGTACGGTGGCTGCTGCAGTGACATCGGTGCCTGGCAGTTCGGATGTGTTCAACGGTGCGGTTGTGGCCTATTCTAACAATGTCAAGAATGTGGTGCTTGGTGTCCCGGTCGAGGTTATAGAGAAGAACGGTGCAGTGAGCAGTGCGGTGGTCGAGGCTATGGCTGCGGGTGTCCGCCGGTTGACGGGTAGCGACTGCGCTGTGGCAACGTCGGGAATTGCAGGTCCAGGTGGAGCGACTGCCGATAAGCCTGTAGGTACAGTGTGGGTGGCTGTAGATGTACGAGGTTCTGTGTCAACGCACCTTTTGCAGTTAAAAGACGAAGGGAGGGAAATTAATATTTGCACATCTGCAAAAAATGTATTATCTTTGCTGCTCGAAAAACTGACGTAGGGCCAGTGTTGGATTTTATTCCCCTCGGTGCACTCTTCTTTACTGATAATAAAGAGGAAATAATAGGGTGCAGTGCGGGAGTAAAATTAATATATTTAAGAATAATTCAAAATAAATGCTTTTTTGCTTGCACGATATGAGTAAAATTTATATCTTTGCACGCTGTTTTAAGTAAGCATACAAGAATAAAACAAAAAAATATATAGAGATGTCTAAAATTTGTCAAATCACCGGTAAGAAAGCCATGGTGGGTAACAACGTTTCACACTCAAAGAGAAGAACAAAGCGTTTGTTCAATGTGAATTTGTTTACCAAAAAGTTCTTCTACGTTGAAGAAGATTGTTGGATTCAGTTGCGCGTGAGTGC
>JAFZIA010000060.1 GCA_017554605.1 Bacteroidaceae bacterium | reverse complement strand
GTTTTATTATTTTTCGAGGGCGCGTAGCGGGCTACGTAACCGAGAGAAAGAAGAAAACGGGCAGTTTTGAACATAAAAAACAACGAAATAACGGCTTCCAATATAATAATAACTTTTTTTAGAAATTTAAACAGCTTCTGAATATAATGAAAAGGACTTTTTCCCTTAAAGACCGTCTGAAGAGTTTCACATACGCATTCAACGGTTTGCGAGTAATGCTCAAGAACGAACACAACTTCTGGATACACTGCTTTGCTACCGTATGCGCCGTTACAACGGGCATAATATTCAATTTGTCTGCACTCGAATGGGCTGCAATAGTATTTGCAATTGTGCTGGTAGTTGCGGGCGAGACATTCAACTCGGCAGTTGAGCGACTGTGCGACTTTGTACAGCCCGGCAGGGACGAGCGGATAGGCATAATCAAGGATATGAGCGCGGGAGCCGTGTTGCTGTGTGCGATAGCTGCAGTAATAATAGGACTGCTGGTGTTTGTTCCAAAGTTCGCCTGCGCCTTATCGGGTATATGACCTGCCCTGGAGAGGGGGGCGGCTGCAGATTTTCTTTCCAATCGGGCCGACTCCCGTCCCTTTATGGCCACAAAAAACAATTTCACAAAATAAACAGTTAACTTATGAAAAAAACAATCCTTACATCACTAACAGCAATCATTATGATGACACAGATTTCGTGTGGTGGGGGCAACGAGCCCGGCATTGCAATCCTTGGCGACAGCAAAGCCCCTCTTGGCGCTCCCGAGTTCCACCTTTACCAGACAGCCGACTATCTTGAGGCGTTCAAAATCGGTATTGCCGAGAAGCGTGCCGACATCAAGAAGATAATCGAGAACAGCGAGGCTCCCACCTTTGAGAATACAATCGATGCGCTTGAACTCAGCGGACGTACACTCGGCAAGGTGTCGGCAATCTTCTTCAACCTGAACGAGAGCAACAACTCGCCCGAGATGACCGACGTCGAGAATGCCGTTACCCCTATGCTCACCGAGCTTAACGGTTACATATATATGAACGACTCGCTTTTTGCACGCATACGCACACTCTATGACAACCGCGAGTCACTCGGCCTGAGCGAGGAACAGTCCATCGTGCTCGACAACTACTATCAGGAGTTCGTGCGCGGCGGTGCCCTGCTCAACGCACAGGACAAGGCTACCCTGCTCGACATCAACACCAAGCTCAGCCTTGCGTCTATCGAGTTCGGCAACAACCTTCTCGCCGACGGCAAGGACTTCAAGCTGGTAATAACAGACGAGGCCGACCTCAGCGGACTGCCCCAGGGCGTGCGCGACGCAGCAGCCCAGGCTGCTAAAGAGGCAGGACTGGAGGGCTGGCTCTTCACACTCGACAAGCCCAGTTGCATACCCTTCCTGCAGTATGCCGACAACCGCTCTTTGCGCGAGAAAGTGTACAAGGCATACTACGGACGCGGCAACAACGACAACCAGTACAACAACAAGGCTATTATCCGCAACATACTGCAGTTGCGCCAGCAGAAGGCAAAGCTCCTGGGCTTTGAGAACTACGCGGCATTTGTGCTCGACGTGAAGATGGCAAAGACCGTAGCGGCAGCCGACAATCTCCTGATGAATATTTGGGAGCCCGCCGTACAGCGCGCAAAAGAGGAGCGTGCGGCATTGCAGGCAATAATCGACATCGAGGGCGGCAAGTTCAAGCTCGAAGGCTGGGACTGGTTCTACTACACCGAAAAGCTCCGTATGGCGAAATATGCCCTTAACGACGAGGAGATAAAGCCCTACTTCAAGCTGGAGAACGTGCTCGACGGAGCATTCGACTGTGCACAGAAGCTCTACGGAGTGACATTCACCGAGCGCACCGATATTCCCGTATATTACGACGGTGTACGCACATTCGAGGTCAAGGACAACGAGGGCAACCACCTTGCACTCTTCTACACCGACTTCTTCCCCCGCGCAAGCAAGCGCAGCGGTGCCTGGATGACAGAGTTCGTTGGCCAGAAGAACCTTGGCGGCGAGAATATCCGTCCTATGGTAGTGAACGTATGCAACTTCACCGCTCCCACAGGCGACACCCCTGCACTCCTCAACATCGACGAGACACGCACACTGTTCCACGAGTTCGGCCACGGCCTTCACGGAATGCTCACACAGACACACTACCCCTCTGTCAGCGGTACAAGCGTAAAGCACGACTTTGTCGAGCTCTTCTCACAGATAAACGAGAAGTGGGCAATTGAGCCCGAGGTGATGCGCACATACGCAAAGCATTATCAGACAGGCGAAATTATCCCCGACTCTCTCATCGCAAAAATGCAGCGCAGCTCACACTTCAACCTCGGATTCGAGACAAGCGAGCTTGTAGCGGCTGCCCTCCTCGACCTGCGTATGCACACACAGGAGGACTACACCAACTTCGACAGCGACGAGTTCGAGAATGCCGTACGTGCCGAGCTCGGCTTTATCCCCGAGATTGAATACCGTTACTGCAGCACAAACTTCGCACACGTGTTCAGCGGCGGCTACGCAGTGGGCTATTATGCATATCTTTGGGCCGAGGTACTCGACTGCGACGCGTTCGAGCTCTTCCAGGAGCGCGGCATCTTTGACGCAGAGACAGCAGCAAGCTTCAAACAGTTGGTCGAGATGGGCGGAAGCAAAGATCCTATGCGCGAATACAAGCGTTTCAGAGGCGCAGAGCCCAACCCCGATGCACTACTCCGTGCACGCGGTCTCAAATAATAGCAAATAATACAAATGAGGTGTGTCAATCCGATGTTGATGCACCTTATTTAATTATAATACCCAAAAACACCGGATATGAATTTAGAAGAGAGAATAGAACTGGCAACCGCGCTGTTCAAGGAAGGATACAACTGCTCGCAGTCGGTGGTGGCAGCCTTTGCCGACCTCTACGGCTTTACCCGTGAGCAGGCGCTCAAGATGGGCGCCTCGTTCGGAGGAGGCATCGGACGTATGCGCCAGACCTGTGGCGCAGCCTGCGGACTGTTCCTTGTTGCCGGACTCGAAACGGGCTGCACCGACGGAAAAAGCCGCGAGGGCAAAGAGGCCAACTACAAGCTTGTGCAAGAACTTGCGCGAGAATTTGAGAAGCGCAACGGTTCGCTTATATGCAGCGAGCTACTTGGACTCAGCAAAAATGCCCCCACCCCCACAACGCCCGAAGCGCGTACCGCCGAATATTACAAGAAGCGTCCTTGTGTAAAAATGGTAGAGGAAGCAGCCCGTATATGGGTGGAATATTTGCAAAAAAAGACAATTTAACAACAAATTGACATAAAATTTATAGATAATTGCATTTTTGTATTGTTAAATAAAAAAAATACCGTACCTTTGCAACCGTTTTTAGGGATTACCGTAAAACGGTTGCTTTTTGTTGTGATTTTTCAAACAACAGCCGCTGTTTGCACGCAAATAGTGGATATTGAAAATCAGTCATATAAAGCAAAAACACACAAGGTAAGAAATAATAATAGTGTTGAATTAAAATTAAATTGAATTATGAAAGAATTGGCAGGCGAATATGCAGGTCGCATTTGGAACGCCCTCAACGAGACAGAGGGTCTCACAATCAAACAGATCAAGAAGGTAACAAAGCTCAAGGACAAGGAACTTTATTTGGCTCTCGGCTGGCTTTTGCGCGAGGACAAAATCTTCAGTTGCGTAGCAGGTGAGGAGGAGATTCTTGCTCTCAAGTAATTTTTGATTGCCACATCAAATAATATTGGAGGTTGACTTGTCTGTCAACCTCCAATAATTTTTTATATAGGCGGTCGTTTCCGGAATACCGTTCCTGTGGCTCAGTAGAAATTTAATGTGGACAATATTTAAAGTCTACATTTATTCAAACATATATTTAGACCTTTATACTTTGTTGCAATTTTCTACCGCCTATTGTTGTTTTTACGTACTTTTCGTGCCGACGAAAAGTACTCAAAAGGCTCTGCGCACAGAAAATCTTAACGTAAAATGC